>CAMBOW010000032.1 GCA_945869365.1 Flavobacterium psychrophilum
GAACGGCACCTGTGGCAGCATAAGTTACCAAAACACCGTTTGGCTTAAGTGCCGCATACATCTTCCTGAAAATTTCATCGCTCCACAACTCGGGTTGCACGCGGTAGCCAAAGGCATCAAAATAAATTAAATTGAATGTTCCTTCATCAACAATGTCTTGAATGCGCTGTTGGCGTTTGCACAATGAAAAAAAAGGCGAAAGGGAAATCAGTTGTTCCCAGGCACAGCTGTGCATTTGGTCAAATAAAGGCGCTTGTGCATCGGCTTGGAGTTCGGTAACGTAATTCATGTGCTGCCATTCTTCCTCCAAGACCGGATAGGCCTCTACGCCGGTATACTGAATGATCAATTGTCGTTTGGGAGATTCAAGCAGCGTGATAAATGCATTGAGTCCGGTGCCAAAGCCAATTTCTAAAATGGATAAATTTTGATCTTGAAATAAATCCAAGCCATTTTTAATGAACACGTGCTGGGCTTCCTGAATGGCGCCGTGTTTGGAATGGTAACTTTCGTTCAACTCAGGCAAATGAATCGAGGTTGATCCATCGGCGGTGTGTACCACGAGGCGTTTCATTTATTGAGTAATGTAGAGTTTTTTGATGCGGGTAATAGGGCCAGCACATTTCACCTGATGACACTGAATACAGGCATCAACACCTGCATTAAAATGCGCTTGGGCGTTTTTGGGGTCTTTGTAAATTTGTTCTTGGGCAGCAATAAATAGTTGCGCTTGTTCTTTAAAAAAAGCGTCGTTCTCGGTGCTGTCGGTCATCACCGCTTGGTGAATCTTCAAGAAATGATTGGGAAATGCACCAATTGTTTCTCCGTTAAGAATGCGCGCTTTGAGTTGTTGGTTTTCGGCGTACATCTGCTCCATTAAAGCCGACATTTCCGACATTTTGTACATCGTTAATGCCTTTTTTTTGGGCGCTTTGCACTCCGGCTTTGCTTCTTTTTGGGCGCAACCTATCAAAACCAACAGGAGTAGTAAAATGGAGTGTTTCATTATTGTTTTAGTAATACACCGTTGGCCACAAACGAATAGGTCACTTCGGGCGCTATTATGCTATCAATGGCTGCTTGTGATTTGCCAGCGTCTTTGGCATAGTGTTTCAATACTTCAATGGATTCTACGCTCACAAAAGCTTTTCCGTGCACAATTACTTCAGCTCCTTTTGAGTTCAACGGCATAAAAAAACCGTAATCTTTAAACTTCACAAAAGCGGCTTCTTTCTCTGTCAAGGCCAAGTTCATCCAACAGCCTTTTTTCTGACACACATCGTTGATTTTCGAAGTAAAGGCCACTTGCAGGGTATCTCCTTCTTTAAGGGTTTGGTATTTGGCAAACATATCGGCCTTGGAAATCGCGCCTTCTTGGGATATCGAATCGCCAAACGATACATATTTTACTTCTGGAGCTACAGGGGCTACAGCTTCTTTTTTACAACTTACAAAGGCTAAACAAAGGGCGGCAAATACAATATATTTTTTCATGGGAAGTGGGTTTTGTGAGTGTAAATATAATTGTTTCAAGTTTTAGGTTTCAAGTTTCAGGTGAAGAATTTCCGCTTCGCTAAAGAACTTCAACAACTCCCCTCTTGAGAGGGGCTGGAGGTGTGTTTATTTTGTTGTCGTTTATCAGTTTTGGGTGGTAGGTATTGGGTGGTAGGTTTTAGGTTGCGTTCTAAGGACAGTCTCTTGTTTTTTTGTCTGTTTGTGTTTTTGGTTAGAGTTTAGGGTTTAAAGGTTAAGTTGAGGTTAGATAAAAAATTGCTTTATTTTCCATGTGACATTCGACCTTTGACTTTATGACTTTAGACTTTACGACTTTCGACTTAATCCATTCGTACATTCGTGGCAAAAGCTAATCGCTGAGTGCTAAAAGCTAACAACTGTCAGCTGACAGCTAATTATGAACATTTTCACCCCAACCGCATCAATACAACTTCTAATTTATTATTTTAGCCGAAATTTTAAATTAATTATTAATTTTAGTTTGAATTTAGATCATTAGTCCTTTATATTCAGTACTTTACGATATAATTCATTCCAATACATTATTTTAAATGAGTGAGAGTACTACTCAAAAAATTGATATCGTAACGGTTCCCCAGTCCAATATAGATTCGGTTGATTTCGATAATTTGTCCTTCGGGTCTACTTTTACCGACCACATGTTGTGGTGTGATTTTAAGGAAGGAAAATGGCAACAGCCGGTTATAAAACCCTATGAGCCGTTTTTATTAGATCCATCTGCCAAAGTGTTTCATTACGGTCAAGCTATTTTTGAAGGCATGAAAGCCTACAAAGACGAGCAAGATGAGGTGTGGTTATTTCGCCCCGATCAAAATTTTGAGCGCTTTAACCATTCGGCAGTGCGCATGGCAATGCCAGAAGTTCCGGAAGAAGTTTTCATGGGTGGATTAAAACAACTCATTGATTTAGAGCGTGACTGGGTAAAAAAAGGCCTCGGAAATTCCTTGTACGTTCGACCGTTTATGATAGCAGTAGGCAGTGGCGTAATTGCAGCTCCTTCAAGCCAGTATCGGTTTATGATTATTTTATCACCCGCCAAATCCTATTATTCGGGAGAAGTAAAGGTGATCATCGCCGAACATTACAGCCGTGCCGCCAATGGAGGTATTGGAGCTGCCAAAGCTGCCGGAAATTATTCGGCACAATTTTATCCTACCAAATTGGCCAACGAAAAAGGGTTTCAACAAATCATTTGGACCGACGATGCCACGCACACCAAATTGGAAGAAGCCGGCACCATGAATGTGTTTTTTAGAATTAACGATACTTTATATACCGCCCCAACCAGCGAACGCATCTTGGACGGAGTAACCCGTAAAAGCTTGATAGCCTTGGCCGAAAAAATGGGGATTGAAGTAAAAATTCAATCGGTATTGGTGAGCGAATTGATCGAAGCCGCCAAGAACGGCAGCTTGAAAGAAGTCTTTGGATCGGGAACTGCAGCCGTGGTGAATCCCATCATCGGATTTGCATACCAAGACGACTATTATGAGTTGCCCAAAATAGAAAAATCCATGGCCTTGTTGCTCAAAGAAGAACTCGTTCATATACAATACAATATGACCGAAGATCCATTTGACTGGAAAGTAAAGATATAAGAAAAAAAAAGCGACCTCACAGTCGCTTTTTTTTATTCTTGGTTCAAAATTTTAGTAAAATCGGGTTTACAGTAGTTGGGGCCTTTCATTACTTTGCCATCTTCTCGGTAGATCGGCATGCCATCGGCACCCAACTTGCTCATGTTGCTGCGCTGAATTTCGTCAAATACGTCTTCTATTTTATGTTGCAAGCCATGTTCGATGATGGTGCCGCATAAAATATAGAGCATATCGCCCAAGGCATCGGCAATTTCGATCAAGTCATTGTTTTGAACGGCTTCAAAATATTCTTCATTTTCTTCTCGCATTAATTCGTAGCGAAGAATTTTTTTAGCCGTGCCCAAATCAGCTTTGGGCGCTTCATTATAGCCTATTGCAAAGGCGGTATGAAATTCTTGAACGGCTTTGAGTTGTTTTTGCATGTTGCTTGTTTTAATTGATCAACCAAAATAATAACTTTCGGGAACATTTGACTAAATTTGTTCGAAATTTTCACTCCTATGTTTAGTACCGGCCAATTGCTTTTTGCGTTGTTATTTTTTATTGCCTTTGTAGTAGCGATGGTCATTTCCTACCGTAAAGATTTTAAAATTCACGAGAAATATTACAAAGGAAATTTCAAAGTGTTGATTGGATTTTTGGTATTTATTGTCCTGTTGTTTGTGATAAAAATTGTGTTTAAACGCTAATTGAATTCACAACATGAAAATCATCAACTACATTTTTCTGCTTTTTCTTTTGGCTTTAGTGGCTGCTACCGTGTATGTGAGCACCCAAAAAAATGAATTTGATCTGCGCGAATCCTACTTTATTCATGCACCCAAAACCCAAGTCTATACTTTTTTGAATGATTGTCGCAATTGGCAAACCTACTCGTATTGGAAACAAGCTGATCCTACGCAAGCATTCACCTTTCCAGCAAATACGATTGGCGCTGGTGGGTATTGTGAATGGGAAGGAAGCGATGAATCGGGCAAATTAATTACTACCAAAAGTCTCTCCAATCAACTAATTACGCAAAAATTACGCATCAACAATAAAGGAGCCAGTTTCAGTTGGACGCTCAAAGACAGCCTGCAAGGCACCGTGCTCACATGGCAATATACAGGTGCTGTAAACTTTAAAACCAAAATAGATTATGCGCTGAATGGAGGCGTTACACTGGGAATTAAACATGCGATGAAAGCCACTTTGGCCAAATTAGACCGAACAATTCAGTATGAGCTCAATACCGTTCGGATAGATTTACAAGGAGTAACCAAAAAGAAAGGATGCTTCTACTTGAGCGAATCAATCAATTGCAAAACAGCACTCGTCCAAAAAAACATTCGCATTTTACTGCCGCGCATGCTGCGTTTTTTTCACAAAAACAAACTAGCCGCAACAGGCGCTCCGTTTGTGATCTATCATGCCTATGATTACCCCAAAGGCTACAGTAAAATCTCGGTGTGTTTGCCCATCAAAGATTCTATTTTCACAAGTCCGGGCAGCCAAATTACCTCGGGTGTATTGGCTCCATTTAGTTGTTACAGCACCCGACTAAAAGGCGATTACAGACACCTAAGTTCTGCGCGAAAAAAAACAAGAAGCTATTTGGATAAAAACCACATCCAAGAAAATTTGGCGGTACCTCCTGTTGAAGTCTATACCAAAAGCAGCAGCCAAATTGCCAATCCTTCGAAATGGGTAACCGATCTTTATTTTCCTATAAAACCAATTCAACGGGTAATTATTCCCGTTTCAGTGCCCGACAGCACCGCGACTTTTCGCTAAAAAATAAAAATCAGTCGGCCTTTTAAACCTTTTGCAAATAAAATGCTCTCAAGGCAAACCTATTTTTTGAACGAGCACGAATTTATACAGGCGCTTCTTGATCCGCAAACGCAAAATAAGGCGTTTCAAAAATTAGTAGGACAATACCAAAAACCCTTGTATTATCATATTCGATCCATCGTACTCAACCATGACGATGCCGATGATGTGCTGCAAAACACCTTTGTTAAGGTATTTCAATACCTCAAAAACTTCAAACAAGAGAGTAAATTATATACTTGGATGTACCGTATCGCGACCAACGAAGCCCTATCGCACCTGAGTCAGAAAGCCAAGAAAAACGGACGAACCAGCATAGAACACCAAGCCTTTGTGATCGATAATTTGGAAGCCGATGTGTATTTTGAAGGCGATGAAATTCAACTGAAGTTGCAAAAAGCCATTCATGAATTACCCGAAAAACAACAACTAGTGTTTAAGATGCGGTACTTTAACGAATTGAAATACGAAGAACTATCCGAAATTTTGGGTACTTCGGTGGGCGCCTTAAAAGCGTCCTACCACCACGCGGTAAAAAAAATAGAAACCTATATGCTAAAAAACTAACTCGATATGAAACACTTTACATTTGACGAAAACGCAAAACTTCCTTCCGGATTTGTAGTTCCCGAAAATTATTTTGCCCAATTTGAGCTAAAAGATTTCCACGCAACCAAACCAAAAGTCCTACGTTTACGAGCCACGAAAACCAAATGGACTATAGCCGCAGCCGCTGTTTTACTGCTTTGCACCACCTTTACGGTGTATACCTTTTACCCAAAACCAGCGACCGAGACCGATAGCCAATCGGTAGAAAATTATTTATTGCACGACGCCGACATCAGCAGTTATGAATTGGCCGAATACTTAGATGAAACCGAATTAAACAACCTGCGTTTATCAACTAACGCATCAAATTAATCCTCACAATTATGAAAAAAATCGTTTTATTCTTGGCAGTATTTTTTAGCCCTCTACTCCATGCACAACCTCCAAAATCAGAGGAAAAAAAAGAAAAAATAAAGGCGATTAAAACTGCCTACATTAGTACAGAACTCAATTTAACACCCGAGGAAGCAACTAAATTCTGGCCGATTTACAATGCTTTTGAAGACAAACAGCACGAAATTAAACAAGAGAAATGGAAACGAAACTTGGATGCTAACGATAGCAGTTTGAATGAATTGAGCACTAAAGAAGCGTCGGCACTGCTACAAAAAGTAGTGCATACTGAAGAGGCTACCTACCAAGAGCGCAAAAAATTCGTTCAAAACCTAAAAGAGTTTTTGCCTCCTATTAAGATCTTAAAACTACTGAAAGCAGAAGCGTCGTTTAATCGTAAGCTATTGCAACAATTCCGGAATAAAAAAGACCCGAAGTAAGCATTCCAGGTTGAAGTGCTCCCTACAAATTATAAACACAGTTCAGGCTGTGTTTTTTTTATTCAATAAGTTATAAAAATAAATACCTAAAAAAAATTTATTGTGTTGAATTATAGTAAATTTGTGGACTTTTTTAACACACATGAGCACTACTTCTGCGAATCACAATTTACACAGCAAATTATCTGCTGCAGGTTTATTAATCACCTTAGGAATTATATACGGCGACATCGGAACTTCTCCCTTGTATGTAATGAAAGCCATATTAGGAATGGATTTCGCCATCAACAAAGACCTGGTTTTGGGTGGAGTTTCATTGGTTTTTTGGACGCTAACCCTACAAACTACCTTAAAATACGTAATCATCACCTTGAGTGCCGACAACAATGGCGAGGGCGGAATATTTGCCTTGTATGCCTTGGTGAAACGCACCAAAATTAAATGGTTAATTATTCCCGCCATTATTGGAGGGAGTGCGCTTTTGGCCGACGGCATTATAACCCCTCCCATTTCGGTTTCCTCTGCTGTAGAAGGAGTTCGAACCTACTACCCCGAAATTAATACTGTACCTATCGTTATTGGGATTTTAGTAATCCTATTTACCATTCAACAATTTGGCACCAAACTCGTGGGCAAATTTTTTGCACCGGTTATGTTGGTTTGGTTTTTGATGTTGGGCGTGATTGGAATTATTCAGATTGCAGGCAATTTAGAAGTGCTTAAAGCCATCAATCCCTATTATGCCTACCATATTTTAATGGCCGATAACGGCATCAATCCTGAAGGATTCTTTGTTTTGGGATTTGTGTTTTTATGTACCACAGGAGCTGAAGCCTTATATTCAGACATGGGGCACTGCGGCCGAAAAAACATCCGCATCAGTTGGATTTTTGTGAAAATTATGCTGATCCTCAACTACTTTGGACAAGCGGCCTATTTAATTCATCATGAAGGAAGTACCTTGCGTAGCTTGGGCGGAAACAATGCCAATCCTTTTTATTTATCGATGGCGAGTTGGTTTCAACCCATCGGAATTGTGATTGCGACCATGGCGGCCGTAATTGCCTCACAGGCATTAATTAGCGGCTCGTTTACCTTGATCAATGAAGCCATGCGATTGAACTTTTGGCCCAAAGTAAAAATTAAATACCCAACCGAATTAAAGGGTCAATTGTATATTCCATCCATCAACTGGCTGTTATTATTGGGTTGTATTGGGATTGTGTTGCACTTTAAAGAATCGAGTAACATGGAACATGCCTATGGTTTGGCCATTATTTTATGCATGGTTATGACTACGGTATTACTCAATTTTTATCTCATCATGAAACGTGTGAGTTTGCTGGTCATTATACCGTTAATTGCGGTCTATTTGATTATTGAATTTAGTTTCTTGTATGCCAACATTACCAAATTTGCTGACGGTGGATATGTTACCTTGATTATTGCCATCGCCTTAATTTCCATCATGACCACTTGGTATCTGGCCAAACAAATTAGTAAAAACTACACCAAATTTGTAAAAATAGATGACTACAAAAAAGTATTGGCCGAGCTTAGTGTCGATTTGTCAATTCCTAAATATTCAACGCACTTGGTGTATATGACCAATGCAAGTCGAACCGACGAGATAGAAGAAAAAGTAATGTACTCCATTTTGCAAAAACGCCCGAAACGCGCAGACATTTATTGGTTTGTACACGTAAATATCTTAAACGAGCCCTATAACCGCGAATACAACGTGACCGAAATTATCAAAGATGATTTGTTTCGCATCGACTTTAATTTGGGCTTCCGCGAGGCGACCAAAATCAATTTGATGTTCAAAGAAGTATTGATCGATATGGTAAACAAAGGCGAAGTCGATGTAACCAGTCGCTACGAATCCTTGAGTAAAAACAACATCATTGGCGACTTTAAGTTTGTGTTGTCAGAGAAGTTCCTTTCTAATGACAGCGATTTATTGTGGCACGAAAAAATTATCATGAACACCTATTTCTTGATCAAGAAATTCAGTTTGTCTGAAGAGCGCGGATTTGGATTGGACAGCAGTTCGGTGAAAATTGAAAAATTCCCGATGGTGCTGCATCCACCCGAAAAAATTGGCTTGGTTCGCATCAAATAAAAAAGCAACACTGTTTCGGCAGTGTTTTTTTTGCCTCCCAATTTAGCTGTTGCAAACCCAGAAAATACGGGCAATTTAACTACCTTTAGCCCCCAAATTAATGACCCATGAGATTACACCGAAATTTAGTTTACACCACCATAGATTCCCTAAACGCGATTTTTAACGACGGCGAATACGCCGATAAAGTAGTGGCACGCGCACTCAAAAAAGACAAACGCTGGGGCAGTTCCGATCGCAAATTTGTGGCCGAAACCATCTATGAAATTGTGCGTTGGAAACGATTATATGCTGAAATTGCCGAAGTAAAAGAACCCTTTGACCGCGATAATTTGTGGCGCATGTTTGCCGCTTGGGCCGTGTTGCGTGGCTATCCAATACCCGATTGGCGACAATTGGAAGGTACTCCAGAACGAAAAATAAAAGGTCGATTTGACGAACTGTCTAAAATTCGTGTGTACAAAGAATCGATTCCCGATTGGATGGATGCCTTGGGCGTAGCCGAATTGGGTGAGAAAAAATGGGCAACCGAAATTACCGCACAAAACCAACCAGCCAAAGTAATTTTGCGCACCAATACGCTTAAAACTACCAAAGAAAAATTGCGGGCAATTCTCATGGATTTGAATATCGAAACCGAGTATTTACCCGATCAGCTGGATGCTTTGGTGTTGAAAGAACGCGCCAATGTATTTCTGACCGACGCCTTCAAAGATGGTTTTTTTGAGGTACAAGACGCCAGTTCGCAGTTGGTAGCAGCTTTTTTGGACGTTGCTCCCGGTATGCGCGTGGTAGATACTTGTGCAGGTGCGGGTGGAAAAACCCTACACATGGCTTCACTCATGGAAAACAAAGGCCAATTGATTGCTATGGATTTGTATGAAAGCAAACTCAAACAACTCAAGTTGCGCGCCAAACGCAACGGGGCATTTAACATAGAATACCGCATCATCGATTCGACCAAAGTGATCAAAAAATTGCACGAAAAAGCCGATCGCGTATTAATTGACGCACCCTGCAGCGGATTAGGTGTTTTAAAACGTAATCCGGATGCCAAATGGAAACTGCAACCAGAATTCATTGACAACATCAAAAAAGTACAAGCCGAAGTCTTGGAAAACTATTCCAAAATAGTAAAACCGGGCGGAAAATTGGTCTACGCCACCTGCTCTATTTTGCCTTCAGAAAATGAAAATCAAATTAAGAATTTCCTGAAAACCGAGATTGGTAAAGAGTTTACTTTTGTAAAAGACGTGAAAATTTTAGCTTCAGAATCGGGATTTGATGGATTCTATATGGCGAAATTGGAACGCAAATTGGGTACAACACCTGATAATTAATACCCAATACAACCATGAAAAATATTTTTTTGTACGCCATTTCACTTATTGGATTTATTGGTATCGCCCAACCACCCGCCGGCTATTATAACACAGCTATAGGTACTGAATATACCCTAAAAACACAATTATTCAACATAATAAATAACCACAACGATCGTGGGTATGCCGGTTTATACACCACCTACCTCACGTCTGACAAGGATTTTTACTACGAAAACGACGGAACTCTTTTGGATAATTATTCTGAAAACCCCTTTGGGGCAGATGCCTACAACTTTACCTACGGCATCAACCAAGACGATGGATCCGGCGGAAACAATGAAGGCGAACGCTACAACCGCGAACATTTAGTACCCCAATCCGTATTCAATTCGGCAACACCCATGTATTCGGATGCACATTTTGTGGTACCATCAGACAAAAAAGTAAATGCACAACGCGGCGATTTGCCTTTCGGAAAAGTAGGCAGTGCCAATTGGACTTCACTCAATGGAACCAAACGCGGGAATAATCTAAACTCGGGTTATTCGGCAGGTTATTCGGGAATTGTATTTGAACCCATAGATGAATTTAAAGGCGACATTGCCCGTAATCTCTTGTATTTTGCCACGCGTTACCAAGATGTGGTGGCCGGATACAATTACGTGATGTTTAACAACACAGCCGACCAAGTTTTTGCACAACCTTTTCTAAATATTTTACTCACTTGGAACACATTAGATCCAGTTAGTCAAAGAGAAAGAGATAGAAATAATGCCATAGGCACCGATGACCGCCAAAAAAACAGAAATCCTTTCATCGATAACAATTCTTATGTAACAGCAATTTGGGGCGCACCACTATCTACTGCTGAATTTAATTTAGCCTCGGCAGTTTTACTATACCCCAATCCCTCCAACACACACAGCATTACCCTGGAAAGCACCAAAAAAATCACCGAAATTGAACTTATTACGGTAAACGGGCAACGCTTGTACTATTGGGTAAACCCTGTTTTTACAGGTACAAGATTCACTTTAGAAGCGATTCCAACCGGATTTTATTTGATTAAAATTAAGTCTGAGGCCTGCGAAATTACCAAGAAAATCTGTATTCAATAAGTTGAATTTCTACCGTATAATGCATAAAAAAATCCTCCAACTGGAGGATTTTAATTTTTAACTAGTATTTTTTAATTAGTAGTTGATTTATTAGTCATTCATTGAAATCAAAAACTCTTCGTTGTTGCGGGTTTTCTTGAAACGATCGTTGATGAAATCCATGGCTTCTACCGGGTTCATGTCTGATAAATACTTGCGCATGATCCACATGTGTTGCAAGGTTTTCTCATCCAACAACAAATCATCACGACGGGTGCTCGACGAAGTCAAATCAATTGCCGGGAAAATACGTTTGTTGGCTATCTTACGATCCAACTGCAATTCCATGTTTCCGGTTCCTTTAAATTCTTCAAAGATCACCTCATCCATTTTAGAGCCTGTCTCCGTCAAGGCGGTGGCAATGATACTCAATGATCCACCGTTTTCTACATTACGAGCGGCTCCAAAGAAACGTTTTGGTTTTTGCAAAGCGTTGGCATCTACTCCCCCACTCAATACTTTACCCGAAGCCGGTTGCACGGTATTGTATGCTCGGGCCAAACGCGTAATCGAATCCAATAAGATCACCACGTCATGCCCGCATTCTACCAAACGCTTGGCTTTCTCGAGTACGATATTAGCGATTTTCACGTGTTCTTGCGGCTCTCTGTCAAAGGTAGAAGCAATTACCTCCCCACGCACCGAACGTTGCATATCGGTTACCTCTTCTGGGCGTTCGTCAATTAATAAAACCAACAAATATACTTCGGGGTGATTGGCGGCAATGGCATTGGCAATGTCCTTTAACAACATGGTTTTACCGGTTTTGGGTTGGGCTACAATCATCCCGCGTTGTCCTTTCCCGATGGGAGAAAACAAATCAATGATGCGGGTAGAAATAGAACTTCCTTTGTCGGCTATTCTAAATTTTTCGGTGGGGAATACCGGTGTTAAATGCTCAAACGACACACGATCGCGCACAACTTGTGGGTCGTGGCCGTTAATTTTGAGTACACGCACCAAAGGGAAAAACTTCTCGCCTTCTTTGGGCGGACGCACCACTCCTTTTACGGTATCACCCGTTTTTAATCCAAACAAACGAATTTGTGAAGTAGACAAATAAATATCATCGGGGGAAGCCAAATAGTTGTAATCGGATGAACGCAAAAATCCGTAGCCATCGGGCATCATTTCTAGTACGCCTTCACTTTCGATGATACCATCAAATTCAAAATCGGCATCACGAAAATTGGGGTTTTTTTTGTTTTTGAAGTTGGGATTCTGGTTTCCGTTGGGAATATTTTGTGCTTGTGGGTTATTTTGTTTAGGGTGCTGCGGCTTATTTTGCAGTGGTTTTTTTTCTTGTACTGCTTCTGCTGAATAACCTGCTTCTTGCTCCTCAGATTCTGGAGCTAAAGGTTGATCAGCTTTTGGAGCTTGCTCGGACTGAGCTTTCATCGCTTGTTTTTTCTCGTACTCGGCCTTGTTAAATTTGGGTTTTGGCCCATGTTTAGCCGATTGAGCTAGCGGTATTTCAGATTCTGTAGCTTCTGGTTCTGGTTCAACAGCCGAAAATAAAGTGTCCGGTGCTATTGCTGGAGATTTGTCGGCGGTAATACGCGCTCTTTTGGGTTTATCATCAGCGAATGAACCGGAGGCAGAGGTGTTTGGGTTTTGCAAGGCTAAAATTTCGGCAATGAGGGCCTCTTTTTTTACGCCAGCATATTTTATTTTTTTGGACGCTTTGGCAATGTCCTGAAGCTCAGTAAGCTTCATTTCTTTTAATGCAGAAATGTCAAACATGAATATGTTTTTAAATTAAATTAGATTGGGAATAATAACGAAATAAGGGGTGTGGTTTTTCTTTTTGAATAGAACCGTACGGCTGTAGTTTGTACGTTTTGTGCTGCAATAATACGAATAAATATTCAGCGTGCAATAGTATTTATTTAAAAATAAACTTTATTTTTGTACCTCATCCTGCTCAAATGATACAACGCATTCAAACCCTTTATATGCTTTTGGCTATCCTACTTATAGGAGTTATGCCATTTTTTATTCCACTCTGGAATACAACAACGGGTCCGTTTTATTTTATGCAAGACAGCAGCTATTCTGCCCTAATTGGCCTTAGTGTTTCGTTGCTGTTGCTGAGTATTTTATTTTACAAAAAAAGACAACATCAATTTGTATTAAACAGATTGAACATGATAATAACGTTAATTTTATTGGGATTGTTTGTTTATCGATCACTAAGTCTATCTGGAGGAGCTGCTGCAGTTTCGGAGAAAGGTATTGGGATCTATCTTCCTCTTATTTCTATCGTTTTGTTGGCTCTTGCCAATAAAGCCATTAAGAAGGACGAAGAGCTCGTAAAATCTGTGGATCGATTGAGATAAACCTATAAACTTAGTTTATTAGTGCGAAGAAAAACCTGTCCTTGTGACGGGTTTTTTTTGTGCCTATTTGGCGCCCAATTCAATAATTTCTAAGTCTTTAATTTGGGCACCATCAATCACAAAACGCAGCATGGTGCGCAGCTGATGAAAGCCGCTTTTGCCTGCTGCCCCGGGATTCATGTGTAATAAATTTAATGTTTTGTCAAACTGTACTTTCAAAATGTGCGAATGACCACAGATAAATAACTGAGGAGGATTAGCCGCTAGCACTGCTCGAATCGCTGGATTGTATTTGCCGGGATAACCGCCAATGTGGGTAATCCAAACCGACACGTCTTCGCAAAAAAATTGGTTACGCAAGGGAAATTCCATTCGGGCCTTGTCATCGTCAATGTTTCCATAAACCGCACGTAATGGCTTGATTGCATAGATGGCATCGGTAACTGCCAAATTACCAATATCACCGGCATGCCAAACCTCATCAGCCAAACGCACATACTTGAGCATCACTTCGTCGAGGTGGCTATGGGTATCTGACAGCAATAGAATTTTCTTCACCGTTTAAGTAATTGAGTGCACAAAAATAGGCTTTAATTTAGACTTGAACGCGCTACAAATTGCCCAAAACTTTACAATTCTACTGTTCTGTGCTTCTAAAATCCTTTGTACATTTATGGGCACAAAAATTAAGCTTTTCGACTTGCGGTATTTTATTCAATTTTCCTACAACGGTACAGCCTATCACGGTTGGCAAATACAGCCCAATGCCCTTTCGGTACAAGAAGTGCTTAGCCAAGCGATTCATACTATTTTGGGCTTGCCAATAGCGCTCACCGGCGCTGGCCGAACCGATACGGGCGTACATGCCAAGGAAATGTTTGCCCATTTGGATGTAGAACAAGAAATTGACACCGAAAAATTGGTTTATAAACTCAATGCATTTCTTCCTAAAGATATTGCTGTTTCCAAAATTTTTCCTGTTTCAGATGAAGCGCATGTGCGATTTGACGCAACCAAACGCACCTACGAGTACCACATTCACACCCAAAAAAATCCGTTTTTGGAGCAGTTAAGTTGGTATGTTCAACAAACGATTGATGTGCCCCTCATGAACGAAGCCGCCAAGCAATTGCTCCTGCATACTGATTTTCAGTGCTTTTCAAAAGTGAATACCGACGTAGCCACTTTTGACTGTAAAATTTACAAAGCGAATTGGACGCTTGAGAACCAGCAATTGGTTTTTACGATTTCGGCCGATCGATTTTTGCGCAACATGGTAAGAGCCATTGTAGGCACACTTATAAATGTTGGGCTGCACAAAACCTCACTCGCAGAATTTGAACAAATTATCAAAAGCAAAAACCGCTCCGAAGCTGGATTTTCGGTACCCGCACACGGCTTGTACTTAACCCGAATTGAATACCCTTATCTTCCTAACCTACCTGAAATTGCCCCATGAAAGCCACCGCCTTTGATACCCAAGTTTTTCGACGCATCATCACCTACACCAAACCCTACAAAAACCGGTATTATGGGGTTATCGCTTTTGCTATTTTTTTATCTGTTTTTGCTGCTTTACGTCCATATTTACTGAAGCAAACAGTCGATTTATACATCAAAACACAGGATGCACAAGGCTTGCTGTTTTATGTGAGTTTAATGGGCATCGTGCTTTTGGCCGAAGTGTTTTCGCAATACTATTTTGTGTATTGGGCCAATTGGTTGGGGCAGGACATTGTGAAAGACATTCGCGTAAAATTGTTTCAGCACCTGTTGCAATTTCGGATGAAATATTTTGACTCCGCTCCTGTGGGCCAATTGGTTACGCGCTCGGTGTCGGACATTGAGCAAATTGCCAAGATCTTTAGCCAGGGCTTGTTTATGATTATTAGCGATTTACTCAAAATGGTAGTTATCCTGGCCTTTATGTTTTACATGAACTGGAAACTCACTTGGATTGTGGTGGCCGCCATGCCGGTTTTGGTGTTTTTTACCCGCATCTTTCAGCGCAAAATGCAATTGGCCTTCGAGGATGTGCGCAACCAAATTTCACACATGAACACCTTTGTGCAAGAACGTGTAACCGGAATGAAAATCGTACAGTTATTTCATCGGGAAGCCATTGAAGCCGAAAAATTTGCCGCCATCAACGACAAACACCGAAAAGCCTGGATTAAAACCATTTTATACAACTCGATCTTTTTCCCGATTGCCGATATTATTTCCTCGCTTTCCTTGGGATTTGTAGTGCTGTATGGCGGAATCAACATTCTGAACGGAGACCAGTTTACCACCTTTGGGGATTTGTTTTCCTACACCATGTTTATTGGCATGTTGTTTAATCCGTTGCGTCAAATTGCTGATAAATTTAACGAAATGCAAATGGGCATGATTGCCGCCAACCGTGTATTTGATATTTTGGATACCCAAGAAGAACTGCAAGAATCGGGTGCGATTGAAGCACCCAAATTTAAGGGCAACATTCGTTTTGATCAAGTGCATTTTAGTTATGTGCCCGGCGAAGAAGTAATCAAAGGCATCAGTTTTGAGGTAATAGCCGGACAAACGGTAGCTATAGTTGGCGCTACAGGAGCCGGAAAATCAACCATTATTAATTTGCTAAATCGATTTTACGAAATTGACAAAGGCGCCATTTTTATTGATGGCATCAATGTCAATGCCTTTCGATTGGGATCTATTCGCCAACAGATTGCCGTGGTGTTGCAAGATGTTTTTCTATTTGCCGATACGATTCTGAACAACATTACCTTGAATAATCCAGCCATAAGTCAAGAACAAGTAGACGAAGCAGCGAAAAATATTGGCCTGCACGAGTTTATCCTGAGTTTGCCGGGCGGATACGACTATAACGTAAAAGAACGCGGCGTAATGCTTTCATCGGGCCAACGCCAATTGATTGCATTTTTGCGTGCCTATGTGAGTGCGCCGAGTATATTAATTTTGGACGAAGCCACCTCTTCTATCGATAGTTATTCGGAAGAATTAATTCAGCATGCTACCGCCAAAATTACCCAAGGTAGAACGTCGATTATTATTGCCCACCGATTGGCCACGATCATGAATGCAGATACAATCATTGTGATGGACAAAGGGAAAATTGTCGAAAAAGGCACACACACCGACTTACTCAAAAATGAAAAGGGGTATTATAAAAAACTATATGATGCGCAATTTGTTACCGAAACAACTGATCCTGTGGGCTCATAAAAATTCCAATTACTGCTAAATAAATAAAAACTATTTTTGATTTTTTAAATTCTAATTATGCGCTTTTCAAAAATTGTTGTCCTTTTCTTTTATGGTTTTGCAATACAAACCCTATCGGCCCAACAACTAGATAGTGTTGCGGTAAACCGGCAAGTGTTTCAAGTTTCCCCTGAACTCACCTACAGTTACAAAGCCCCAAAAATGTGGGACATGTTTCGGTTTATTCCGACTGATTTATATGAATTAGGGAAATTTACCGTGCAAAAAGAAAACCTGAAATGGGACGGATTGGCGCTGGGATCTACCTTAGTTATTTTGCCTTATGACCAAAAATTAATCGATGAATCGGGCAAACTGGGCGAACAATGGGGCTGGACCAATGAGACGTTATCCTACAAAAGAATACTTGGACTAGAAGTAGTTCCCACTAGTATTTCGTCGGCAATTTATTATATCGGAAACGGCAATACCACCTTGCTCTTGAGCGGATTTTTTTATGCTGTGGGAAAAATAGGCCCCGATGACTACCGCGCGCTGAATACCTCAAACGAATTGGTTGAGGCGTTAATTTCGGTAGGCATCACCACCCAAACAATCAAGCGCATTACCGGCAGACAAAGTCCATTTGCCTCGACACAAGCTGGAGGGCATTGGACACCATTTCCTAGTTTTACATCCTATTCTAGCGATACCCCCAATTATGACGCTGTTCCTTCAGGACATATGGCTACCTGGTTTGCCACCTTTACCATTATTGGCGAAAATTACCCCGAATACAAATGGATCAAACCGGTGGGGTATGGTTTGGGGGGTGTTATGGCCTTAAATATGATGAGCGGAAAAGTGCATTGGGCTTCCGATTATCCCATTGCTATTTTGATTGGTTGCGTGATGGGAAAAAACATTGCCCAACGTAGAATTGTCAAAACAAACTCTGCTGATCCGCTCTTGAAACCCAAGAGAACAACGTTCAATACCCGTTACAATTTTAACCGAATACTCAACACCAATGTGGTGGGTGCGACCATCACGTTTTAATGCCATGAAAAAATTCCTATTCGCCCTACTATTCCTGTTTGTTATTTCGCCAAACTGCCTCGCTCAAAATAAAGCAGTCACCTCAGCAGGTGACATCCTGCAATTTGCGATTCCAGCTGCTGCATTAACTGCGACCTTATTTTGCAAAGAAGACCAAGCAAAACCCACTTGGCAATTCATTAAAACTTTTGGTACGGCGGTAATTACGACGCAAATATTAAAACAAGCCATCAACAAACCCAGGCCCGATGGGGGAAGTTATTCGTTCCCTTCAGGCCATACCACCAGTGCCTTTGCCGGTGCGGCTTTTATTCAGCGAAAATACGGTTGGTCGTCGGGTATTCCCAGTTATGCTTTGGCAACTTTTGTGGGTTACTCCCGCGTACAAGCCAAACGACATGATACTTGGGATGTTTTGGCCGGAGCCTCTATTGGGATAGCCTCGGCCTATATTTTTGCCAAACCCTACCACGATTCAAAAGTAGGGTTGCTATTTGACAAATCAAAAAGTACCTATACCGTGGGGTTAACCTACGCCTATTAATCACAAAATAGCGCGATAATTTTCAGCCTTATTTTAGAATTTATCCTTATTTTTGGGCTGCCAAAAA
>CAMBOW010000033.1 GCA_945869365.1 Flavobacterium psychrophilum
CCTCCACGAGTTGGGCGCAATACGAATTTATGAATCCTAGCAGCACTAGTCCTGCCTCCCCATCCACTTCGGCTCCCAAGGTATTTACGCCTTCGGTTTTTTCACCCAAAACTCCTTCCACCACCAAGTCGTCTTCTATTTTAGAAAAAAACAGCATGCAGTTCACCAACCCCAATAGTTTTGCCAATCCAGGTGATGTCTACAAAGACAAACTCAACCGCAAGCCCGAAGGCGATGATTTTCGCATTTACCGAAAAAATCAATTTTTAGGGGAGTTTACCTCCAAAGCCGAAACGGTTCGCATCAGTTGCCGTGATTTTGGTGAAATTGATGGCGACGAAATCCGGATTTGGGTCAATGGCAAAATTATGATCGAACGCATTTTCTTGACTGGCGATTACCGGGGCATCGATTTGGGCCTCATCAAAGGATTCAATAAAGTTGATTTTGAAGCGATAAACCAAGGAGAATCGGGTCCGAATACCGCCGAGTTTCAAGTCTACGACGACAAAGGAATTCTAATTTCCGCCAACCAATGGAATTTGGCAACTGGATTTAAAGCCAGCATCATCCTCATCAAAAATTAATTATTCCAACGTATAGGTTTGGCTCACCACTTCAGACAAGCTAAAATACCCCAACACAAACAAATCGGGATTTGTTGTATTCACTATGTTTCCGCGCACGGTTGAAGGTGGAGTCGAGAATGGTCCTCCGCCACTATTCCCAGAAAACGAAGTAATGATTTTCATGTAGTTGTGGTAGCGTTGTGAAATTCGCCCTAATCGAACGGTTACCACATCACCAGGCACTAAATCTTCGTTGCGGTAAAAATCAAACACTTGGTTGCCGTTAAAAAACGCATCATCGGTAACCGAATATTCTGGAATGGCCGTGCGATTGGTATTCATGCGTACCAAATAGAAATCATTACTATCCGCAGGATCGGTAAAAAAGGTTTTAATATCGATTGTGAATCCACCACCGCCAATTTTGGGCTGTTCTTCCTGTTCAATTTTATCAATCACCGGAACTGCTTGAAGGCTTTCAGTAGCGGTATAGGTTTGTCCGTTGTAATTCACCAAAAGTGTATAGTTGGCATTCAATAGGCCTTCAAAATTGGTGCATTGGTACACGCCCGTTTGGTCAATTTCGGTAAACTCAAACACCGAACCATTCTCAGTACTAATCGACACATTGGCGCCCGAAACCGTTGGAACTTCCGAGGCATAAAAGGGCGCGGTCGTGGAGAGTTTAATCGTTTGGGTACTCAGCGGAACGCCTTTTTCGCAGGTAATCGAGGCGTCAATTACCAAGCGGGGTGCCGCCGTTTCGAGTGGGACGGTTACTACTTTTTCGCAGCTTGACAGTACGACAAGTGAAAGTAGGAGTAGGGTAGTTATCTTTTTCATCACATTAAAATTTAAGGTTGTAACTCACGCCAGGCACCATCCCAAAAATGGAGGTTTGTATCGATTCATTGGCACCGGTTTGTAGGTTTTGTCTAAAACTCATGGAAGCCGCATTAAAACGGTTGTACACATTATAAATGCTAAACACCCATTCGGATTGCCAGGATCTGCCTTTGTTGGAAGCCGGAATGAGCGATGCCGACAAATCCAGGTGGTGGTAAAGTGGCAACCGGTTTTGGTTGCGCAATCCAAATATGGGCACGGTAATATCTTGGTATTGGTATTGGCCATTCGAATACGTAACCGGTTGGCCTGATTGTAAAGCGAAATTGGCGCTAAAGTTCCATTTCTCGCTGAATTTGTAACTACTGGTCACGGCCAAATTATGTGTTTTGTCATAGACCGAAGCATACCAATTTCCTTGGTTGATTCCAGGTTCTTCGGCGGTTCTACCCGGCGTTTGCTGTTCCGAACGCGACAAGGTATAGGAAATCCACCCGGTCAATCTGCCTTGGTTTTTGCGCAGTAAAAGTTCCAAGCCATACGAACGCATTTTGCCATTCAGGATCACTTGTTCGATGGCATCGTTGGCAATCAAATTGGCCCCGTCTATGTAATCGATCCGGTTTTTTACTAATTTAAAATAGGATTCCACCTCGAGCGAATAACGGTTGTTGCTCAAATTTTTGAAGTAGCCCACCGCCCATTGATCGGCCAGTTGGGGTTGTACAAAGGAATCGCTGGGCATCCAAATGTCTAATGGAGTAGGCGATGAGGTGTTGGAAATGAGTTGCAAATACTGCGCCATTCGGTTGTAACTGGCCTTGAGCGAAGTATCCTCATTGAGTTGAAAGGCAAGTGCCGCTCGTGGTTCCCAATTGGCATATTGCGCAATGGTTTGGTTGCGGTTGTAGTAGATACTTCCGGTGGGGATTGCTTTTTCGTAAATAGCCAATTCAGCGTTGTATACCACCGCTTGGTTGTTGGCGTAGCTGCGAATATTGGCTTCTCCCAAACGATAAAAGGCACTGTAGCGCAGGCCGTAATTCACGGTCAATTTGTTGCCTAACTCTTGTTCGACTTCGAGGTAGGCCGCCGGCTCAAGCGCTTTTTTCGTTTCGAGCTGACGGAAATTAATCCCCGTTTCTGCACCAGTAGGCCGCAAAGTGCCGGGGTTGAAATCATAATAAATTACATTGGCTCCGTAACTCAGTTTAATTTCGTCTGACAAATAGTGCTTGAAGTCATATTTGAAGTTGTAATTTTTGATGCCCGAATCCCATTGAAATCCAATAAAATCTAAGTTTAATCCGTAGTAGTATTCGCTGTAAATGGCCGAGAGATTGGAGAATAACTTATTGGAAAACAAATGGTTCCAACGCAGATTGAAGGTGGTGTTGCCGTATTGGTTTTCAAATAGATTTTTAATGCGAAACACATCGCGTCCAAAATAACCCGACACATACACGTGGTTGATGCTGTCTAGTTGGTAATGCAATTTGGTATTCAAATCATAAAAATAGGCCGCATTGTCTTTTTGGTCTTTGGATAATTTCATAAACAAATGTGCATAGGATCCGCGGGCTCCGATCAAAAACGAACCTTTGTCTTTCACGATTGGCCCCTCAGCTAAGATTCTGCTGGTAATTAATCCGATGCCGCCGTTGAGGTGAAATTTCTTGCTATTTCCGTCTTTTTGGTAAATATCCAAAACCGAAGCGGTACGTCCGCCAAAGCGAGCGGGAATTCCGCCTTTGTACAATTTTAAATCTTTGATGGCGTCGGGATTAAACACCGAGAAAAACCCAAAAACGTGTGAGGAATTATAGAGTGTGGCTTCGTCGAGTAGAATTAAATTCTGATCGGCACCGCCTCCGCGCACATTAAATCCCGAAGAACCTTCGCCGGCATTGGTTACCCCAGGCAACAATAAAATCGATTTGAGTACGTCGACTTCGCCCAACACCACCGGCATACTTTTGATGGTGGCCATGCTCAATTTGTTGACGCTCATTTCGGCTTTGCGAATGTTGCTTGCTTTGCGGCTGTCGGTCACCACAACTTCTTGTAATTGTTCTTGCGAAGGAACGAGTGCCACATTATTTTTCTTGTCTTGTTGCAAATTGATCGTCAAGATTTCGTTTTGGTACCCCATCGAGCTAAATCTAAGCGTGTGGGTTCCAGCAGGCAGCGTCAAAGAGTAAAATCCGTATTCGTTGGTCGAAGTGCCTTTTTTGGAAACTTCGTCATAAATACTAACGCCAATTAGGGTTTCGTTGCTTTTGGCATCGGTGATCGTTCCGCTCAATATTCGTTTTTCTTGCGCAAAGATGGCTGTTGAAACAAATGAAAAGACAACTAAATAAAATAATTTACAGTTCATGTTCGTGAATTCAAGTTGCAAATTTGAGGAAATTTTCAGGATAAACACCCGCAACAATTGTTAATCCTTCTACAAAAAAAAGACAACCCATTACTGAATTGCCTTTGTATAAATTGCCGAAAGGATTAGGCTAGTTTGTGATCCAAATTTTCGCGAATCGCTTCTAAGAAATTTTCAGTTGTCAAGTAATCGGCGCTCGTAAGACTTTCTGGTTTTACCAACATAGCCAAATCTTTGGTCATTTTTCCGCTTTCTACGGTATCGATACATACCTGTTCTAAGGTGTGGCAAAAGTTGATCAATTCGGCGTTGTTGTCCAATTTACCACGGTGTTCTAATCCTCTGGTCCAGGCAAAAATTGACGCAATCGGATTGGTTGAGGTTGCACGACCTTTTTGGTGTTCGCGGTAGTGACGCGTAACCGTTCCGTGAGCGGCTTCGGCTTCTACTGTTTTTCCGTCTGGCGTAACCAATACAGAAGTCATCAATCCCAAGGAACCAAATCCTTGTGCTACAGTATCTGATTGCACATCGCCATCGTAGTTTTTACAGGCCCAAACAAATCCACCGTTCCATTTCATGCAAGAGGCCACCATATCATCAATCAAACGGTGTTCGTAAATGATGCCGTTGGCTTCAAAATCAGTTTTGTAGTGCGCTTGAAATACTTCTTCAAAAATATCTTTGAAACGCCCGTCATAGGCTTTTAAGATGGTGTTTTTGGTTGACAGATACAACGGCCATTTTTTGGTCAAGGCCATCTGGAAAGACGAATGCGCAAAACCGTAGATGCTTTCGTCGGTATTGTACATAGACATCGCCACGCCATCACCTTCAAAGTTGTATACCTCCCAAGTTTTGGTTTCGCCGGCCTCGTTGGTGAAACTCATGGTTAAGGTTCCTTTGCCTTTGATAACCGTATCGGTTGCTTTGTATTGGTCGCCAAATGCATGACGGCCAATGACAATTGGTTTGGTCCAACCTTGCACATAGCGCGGCACATTGCTCATGATGATTGGCTCACGAAAAACTGTTCCACCCACAATGTTACGAATGGTTCCGTTGGGTGATTTCCACATTTTAGAAAGATTGAATTCTTTTACACGTTCTTCATCGGGCGTAATGGTAGCACATTTAATGCCCACATTATATTTCTTGATAGCTTCGGCAGAATCAATTGTAATTTGATCTTTTGTTACTTCGCGGCTTTCCATGCCTAAATCGTAATATTTAATGTCTAAATCTAAGTAGGGAAGAATCAATTTGTCTTTGATGAAAGCCCAAATTATTCGTGTCATTTCATCGCCGTCCAATTCAACTATTGGATTGGCTACTTTAATTTTTGCCATAGGAATTATTGTAGTTTAGGTTTATTTTAGTGTTGGCAAATGTAACAAACGATTTCTTATTTATAAAAAAGGGGATTGCGAAGTTTTGCACTATTGCGATTGAATTATCAAATTGTTAACTAATCCCCATTAAAAAAGTAATTTGACACGTAGCGTCCGTTTTTGTTGAAAAAAAAATAGCCCTCCAAATGGAAGGCTATTCATATCATTCAGAGATAGTAAACTATCTTCTTTTGTCTCTAATTTTCGCTTTTTTACCAGTAAGTTCTCTAAAGTAGAAGATACGAGCTCTACGTACGTGACCTTTTTTGTTGATTTCAATTTTTTGCAAGGCTGGCAAATTAACTGGGAAGATACGCTCTACACCAATTGCACCTGACATTTTACGGATTGTAAATGTTTCAGTAGTTCCTGAACCTCTACGTTGAATAACCACACCTTTAAAAAACTGTGTTCTTGTTTTTTCACCCTCTTTAATTTCGTAGTACACGGTAATTGTATCACCCGCTCCGAAAACAGGGAAATCTTTTTTAGCAACTAATTCGTCTTGTACGAATTTCATTAAATCTGCCATGATAATCTTATTTACTTATGGTTGAACTCAGAGCAACATTCACGGTTTTCGCCAGAGGTTGGTCTAATGTGGGCGCAAATGTAAATAATAATTAATAATTAACAATGAAAAATTTAGAATTTTTTCCTGATGTAAACGCCTCATTATTAATCCTTAACTATTAATTATTCATTGAGCAAGTCGGGTCTTCTATTTTTGGTATGTTCAAACGCTTTTTCTTCTCGCCATTGGTCAATTTTGGAGGCGTGGCCACTAAGCAACACCTCAGGAACTTTGTGTCCTTTGTAATCGGCGGGACGAGTATAAATAGGTCCGGACAATAAATTGTCTTGAAAGCTATCGGTCAGGGCAGAGGTTTCGTCGCTCAATACCCCAGGAATCAATCGAATTAAGGCATCACTCAACACCAAAGCGCCGAGTTCGCCACCACTCAATACATAATCGCCTATCGAAATTTCTTTGGTTATAAAAAGATCTCGTGCCCGCTGATCGACGCCTTTGTAATGCCCACACAAGATGATGAGGTTTTCATACATCGAGATCGTATTGGCCATTTTTTGATTGAGGGTTTCGCCGTCGGGACTCATGTAGATAATTTCGTCGTAGAGGCGTTGGCTTTTGAGCTCGGTAATGCAAGCATCAATGGGCTGCACCGTCATCACCATTCCTGCTCCGCCACCAAACGGATAATCGTCTACACTTTTTTGTTTATTGGTGGTATAGTCACGCAAATTGTGAATATGCACTTCAACCAAGCCTTTGTCTATAGCGCGTTTCATGATCGAGGCCTCAAACGGACTTCTCAATAATTCGGGCAATACGGTGATGATGTCAATGCGCATAGGGCTATTTTTCTGCTCGCAAAGATATCATTATTCAGGATTAATTATTCACTACAATTAGTAAGAGCGCAATTAAAGTAGTCTACTATAAATATTATTAATTATTTTCGCAACCTCATTCAATTTAAAACTATACGATATGGAACACGGAATATACGCGAAATTCAATACCTCAAAAGGAGCTATTGTGGTAAAATTGACTCACAATTTAACGCCAGGAACTGTTGGAAACTTTGTAGGCTTGGCCGAAGGGCAATTAGAAAACAAGGATAAACCCATGGGAACACCTTATTATGATGGACTTAAATTTCACCGCGTAATTCCTGATTTCATGATTCAAGGTGGCTGTCCACAAGGAATTGGATCGGGCGGACCGGGATACAGCTTTGACGACGAATTTCATCCAAGCCTCAAACACGATAAACCCGGTGTATTGTCAATGGCCAATTCTGGACCAGCATCCAACGGATCGCAATTTTATATTACGCATGTGCCCACAACTTGGTTAGATGGGAAACACACTGTTTTTGGTCAGGTGGTTGAAGGACAAGATGTAGTTGATGCCGTTGCGCAAGGTGATTCCCTTGATTCGATTGAAATCATCCGCGAAGGAGACGAAGCCCAAAAATGGAATGCCATCGAAGCGTTTCGCGTATTTGAAGGCGCTCGTGCCAAGAAAGAAGCCGAGGCTCGTGCAGCAGCCGAAGCGGAAATGGAAAAATTAGCAGCAGGCTTTGACAAGACCGAAAGCGGGTTGCGCTACAAAATGATCCAAAAAGGTTCGGGCAAAAAAGCCGAAAAGGGCAAAACCGTTTCGGTACATTATTCAGGTTCACTAGAAAACGGAAAAGTATTTGATTCTTCATACACTAGAAAAAAACCAATCGAATTTCCCTTGGGAATGGGCAATGTCATAGAAGGTTGGGACGAAGGAATTGCGTTGTTGCAAGTGGGGGACAAAGCCCGTTTTGTGATTCCTTCACACTTAGGATACGGATCTCGAGGAGCCGGTGGCGTTATTCCGCCCAATGCTACCTTGATTTTTGATGTTGAATTAATGGATGTTAAATAAATTAATAACAAATTACGATGACTAGTAAAAACACAACCCTCAAAGTAGCCTCTGCATTAGTTGGAGTATTGCTGCTCGCTTGCTCAAGCCCAAAAGCCAAAGTAGCCTCAGCTGATGTTTATGAAAAAGTAACTGTTTCGCCTGCAGTTACGCCCAAATTAGGCTTAGTCGCTCTTGACGCAAAAGGAAATATTATTCTGGTTGACGAAAAAGTTAAAGAAAAAAATCTAGCGAACCGGATGAATATGCTAACCGATGCAGAAGCAAAAGGCAGGGAACTTTTTAATACAAGCTGCGTGGAATGCCACGATTTAGCAAAACCTCAACAGTTTGATGAATCAAAATGGGCGGTAATATTAAATCGAATGAAAGAAAAAGCAAAATTAGATGACAAGTCATTCAATTTAGTAAAATTATATACAGCTATCTATTTTGAAAAGTAGTCAAACTTCTTGATGTTAAAAAAAAAGTCCCGCAATTTCCGGGATTTTTTTTTAAATATCGTCAAAATCTAGGTCGGTAAAACTAGAGGTGCTTGGCGTTTCCGGATCGGTTTCTGGTTTGTCGCCGAAGTAGTCTTTTTTGAAATCTTTTTGGTGGCGTTCTGAGATAACTTCTTCGCCTTTGTGGTTCAAAACATAAGCGGTCATGTCTTCTAATATTTCAGCAAAAGCAGCAAAATCTTCTTTGTACAAATAGATTTTATGTTTTTTAAAGTGGAACGATCCGTCTTCTTCGGTAAATTTTTTACTTTCAGTAATAGTAATGTAGTAATCGTCAGCTTTGGTGGCCCGCACGTCAAAAAAATAGGTGCGTCGACCCGCACGCAATACTTTGGAATAAATTTCTTCCTTGTCTAACATGTCATGTTCTCTCATAATCTCAGGCTCAATAGTTGAATTTTACCTTTCAAAAATGGTAAAAAATGTATTACAAAACAACAATTAATTTAAATCTTTTTCAGAAAGTTGTTTGGCATACAAGTCGGCATAATAGCCCTGCAGGTTTACTAATTGATTATGAGTTCCTTGTTCTATAATTTGCCCGTCTTCTAGGATGATTATTTGGTCGGCATTTTTGGCTGAGGACACCCGGTGGCTCACAATAAGGGTGGTTTTGTTTTTGCAAAAGTCCAATAAATTTGATAAAATGAGCTCTTCGGTTTCGGTATCTACTGCCGACAAGCAATCGTCTAGGAGCAAAATCTCGGCATCTTTAATCAAAGCGCGGGCTATCGAAACACGTTGTTTTTGACCCCCGGATAAGGTTATTCCTCGTTCGCCCAAAATGGTTTCGTATTGTTCGCCAAATTGCTGGATATTGTCGTGCACGATCGCTTTTTTTGCCGCTTCTATTACCTGCGTATCGGTTGCATTTTCGTTGCCAAATTTGATGTTGTTTTTAATGGTGTCCGAAAACAAAAAGGCATCTTGTGGAACACAAGCAATGCTGTTGCGCAAATCAAACAAGTTGACATATTTGATGTTTTGACCGTCAATTTCTATGCTGCCTTGTGTAGTGTCATACAAACGACTGATGAGCGAAATGATACTCGATTTGCCCGAACCGGTTTTGCCCAATATGGCTAAGGTTTGGCCTTTTTGTACCATAAAACTTATATTATTTAAAGCGGTTACGAGGGTATCGTCATAGGTAAAGCTCACATTTTTGAAGGCAATTGTCCCTTCGATAGTACTGTGGTTGGGATTGTTATTTTGAATATCTGGTGTGATTTTCAGAAATTCATTGATTCGTTTTTGTGAAGCTTCGGCCTCTTGCACCATACTCGAAATCCAGCCCAACGAAGCTACCGGCCAAGTGAGCATGTTTACGTATAAAATAAATTCGGCAATGGTTCCAATACTGCTGATGCTGCCTTCTATGTAGAGCATTCCGCCAAAATAAATCACAACCAAATTACTCACGCCTATCAAGGCCAACATTAACGGACCAAATACCGCCTGCACTTTGGCCAATTGCAAACTTTTTACTTTACTTTCTTCTGATAAATCTTTCATCTCAGCCTGCTGTTGCGCCTCAAGCGAATAGGCTTTTATGACGCGTATGCCTGAAAATACTTCCTGACTAAAACTCGAAACTTTGGAAAGGTATTGCTGAAACGTAGTGGAGCGCTTGTTAATTTCGGTACTCAATTTAAAAATTGCAAACGACAAAATAGGCAAGGGCAGTAGTGTGTACAAGGTAAGTTTGGGCGAAACCGCATACATATACCCAATAACGACAGTAAATCGAATGGCCGTATTGATGGCATACATCACCGCAGGCCCTACATACATGCGCACTTTGCTCACATCTTCGCTAATGCGGTTCATCAAATCGCCGGTGCGGCTTTGCTTATAAAAATTTTGAGAGAGGTTTTCGTATTGGGTAAACACCTCATTTTTCACATCAAATTCAATGTGTCGGGACATGACAATTAAGGTTTGACGCATTAAAAAAGTAAGAAAACCAGCGATAATGGTGGTGGCTACTACCAATAAAATGTTGTGAATGAGCTCGGCTTGAATAGCTGCCGTTGAGCTGTTATTTTTCGCATACGATTCAATCGCTTTAAAAGATTTACTGATGAGTTTGGGCGTAAATAAGGAAAAAATCTGTGCCACAATTGTGATCACAATTCCCAGTAAAAAACTGTATTTATATTTTACGAAATATTTGTTTAAATAATAAAGTTCTTTCATGAATAGGGCAATTCTCTTCTGGGTTAACTTGTAATAAAGGGTCTTTTCTGATTCATTCTCAATTGAATGGGTTTGCTTGAAACTGGAATTATATTGCGTAATGTTTATTTAAAACGTAAAATCATAAGAAATAATGATTTTAATACTATTTTTGCCACGACTTTTTAATAAAGTCGCAAATATAATCCCTTTCATCGTATGACTACAACGCTAGTACAAGCAAATGAATTACATAAAGTTAATCCGGTTTTTGGACAACTTTCCTTTGATAATCACGAACAAATCGTTTTTTGTCACGACAAAGATACTGGTTTAAAAGCAATAATTGGAATACACAATACCGTTTTAGGTCCAGCTTTGGGCGGAACGCGCATGTGGAAATACAACAACGAATGGGAAGCACTCAATGACGTACTTCGACTTTCTAGAGGCATGACCTACAAATCATCGATTTCGGGTTTAAACTTGGGCGGAGGAAAAGCGGTCATTATTGGCAACGCCAAAGCAGATAAAACTCCCGAACTCATCACCAAATTTGGTCAATATGTACATTCGTTGAGCGGCAGATACATTACCGCCGAAGACATGGGTACAACCACACCCGATATGGATTTGATACGCGAAGTAACGCCTTATGTTACCGGAATATCCGAATCAATCGGAGGGTCTGGAAATCCTTCGCCAGTTACGGCTTATGGTGTGTATATGGGCATGAAAGCGGCAGCCAACTACCAATTTGGTTCCGAAAATTTAGCCGGTAAAAAAGTGATGGTTCAAGGAATTGGCCACGTGGGAGAAACCTTGGTGATGCACTTGGTGCAAGAAGGCGCCGAGGTGCAAATTACTGACATCAACGAAGAGCGTCTCAATGAATTGCAAGCCAAATATGGTGTAACCATTTTCCGTGGAGATGATTTGTATGCCGCCGATGTAGACATCTACGCGCCTTGCGCCTTGGGTGCAACTATAAATGATGACACCATTTATAAACTGAAAGCCAAAGTAATTGCCGGTGCTGCCAACAATCAATTGGCCAATGAGCAAGTACACGGCAAAATTTTGCAAGAACGTGGAATTTTATACGCCCCCGATTTTTTGATTAATGCAGGTGGAATTATTAACGTATACGGCGAAATTGCAGGCTACGGAAAAGAAGAAGCCTTGCGTCGCACTGAAAACATCTACAATACAACCTTAGAAATATTCAGTTTGGCGGCTGCACAGCACAAAACCACATACCAAGCCGCATTGTGGTTGGCCGAAAACCGAATTTCCGAAAAGAAAAAAGAAACAGCCAAATAATTTTTGGTTGTTTTTTTTATTGTTATTTTCGCCCCGCGTTTCAACTATTGAGCGCGTAAATTATAAAGTTCTTACCCGTGTTAAACAGAAGACATATCCGTGTGAAAGTGATGCAGACCATTTATGCGATGCACCAAAATGGTTCTGATCAAGTTGAAAAAGAACAGCGATTTTTGCTCAACAGCATTGATGTGATTCAAGATTTGTATCTCATGATGCTTTCGGCCTTGATCGAGTTGGGTAAAAAAGAAGCCGAATACCTTGCGCTTGCCAGCAAAAAACACTTGGCTACTCCAGACGAGCGCACTCCCAATCAAAAGTTTGTGAACAATGCCATGTTGCAATTACTACTGCACAGCAAATCGATACAAGAGGGCATAGAAAACCGCAAAATCAATCAATGGATTTTAAACGACGACTATATTTTATTGTTGTTGTCAGCTACCAAAGAATCAACGATTTACCAAAATTACATGGAGCAAACCACTACTTCGTTTGCCGCTGATCGCGATTTTATTTTGGACTTATTTACCGAAGTGATTGCGCCTAATGAAAAATTATACGACTACCTAGAAGACCTTAAACTCACTTGGATAGATGATATTCCCGTAGTCAACACCTTCATCGTGAAGCAATTGACAGCCTTGCAATCCCCCAATCAAAAATGGAAATTGCCCAAGGTATACAAAGACCTGGAAGACCAAGAATATGCACAAGAATTGTTCATCAAAACAGTTTTGAATGAAAAAGAATTTGCCGGCTATTTTAGTAACAAAACCCCCAATTGGGATGTAGATCGTATAGCCGAACTGGATACCATTATACTTAAAATGGCCATCTGCGAATTGTTGTGTTTTCCTTCTATTCCGGTAAAAGTTACCTTGAATGAGTATTTAGAATTGGCCAAAGAATATTCTACGCCCAAAAGCAGTATTTTTATCAACGGAATTTTAGATAATTTAGTCAAAGAATTTCAAGTCAAAAATACCTTACAAAAAATAGGGCGAGGTTTATTATAAATTTTAAAAAAATGAAAATCAAAACACTTTTAGTCTTGGTAGTTATGTTCAGTGTGATTGCCTGTAAAAATGACAACGTGATGTCCAAAATTGATCCTAACGCCCAGGATGTACCTGTGGTTTCAGAAGATCAATTGAACCCAGAACCCAATATTGGACCGGCGCATGCTGCTGAGGTCAAAGCACCCGAAGTAACCAACGGCCAATATCCGGTGATGCAATTTGAATCGTCGGCGCATGATTTTGGAAAAATAAATGCGGGCGATAAAGTATCCTATGATTTTAAATTCACCAACACCGGAACTGGTGATTTGGTGATTGCCAATGCGGTAGGATCTTGCGGTTGTACTGTGCCTGAATACCCCAAAGAGCCTGTCGCTCCCGGTAAATCGGGGGTGATGAAAGTTACCTTTAACTCGGCCGGAAAATCGGGTATGCAGCAAAAAACAGTTACGATTACCACCAACACCAAAACACAAAAAGAACAATTAACAATCAAAGCTGCTATCACACCTCAAAGTGGTGTTTTAGGGCACTAAATCTTTACTATTATGGAACAGGTTCAACAATTTTTGCCGTTTATTTTAATGTTTGTCGTGATTTATTTTTTCATGATCCGTCCGCAACAAAAACGCGTTAAACAAGAAAAACAATTTGAAGCCGACATAAAAGTGGGCGATAAAATTGTAACCAAAAGTGGCATACACGCCAAAATTTCAGAACTCAATGATACCACGATTATCATTGAAACCATGGCTGGAAAACTCAAAATGGAGCGCTCGGCTATTTCAATGGAATTGTCGGCGGCATTAAACAAAGTCAAATAGTTTTTTTGACTAATCTAAAAAAAGCAACCCTTGGCGGTTGCTTTTTTTATTATATAGCTTTTTGATAGGAACTTAAATTCAACCAAATCAATTGCTGTTTTTACATTTTTGAAAAATCTGTATTAGCCGTCAATTGGGCAATTTCCACAATCACCTCAACTGCTTTTTGCATGCTTTCAACTGGTAAGTATTCGTACTTGCCATGAAAATTGTGGCCGCCAGCAAAAATGTTTGGACAAGGCAATCCCATATAAGATAAGCGGCTACCGTCGGTTCCGCCTCGGATGGGTTTAATGAGTGGCGTGATGCCCAAATTCCGCATGGCTTGTTCGGCCAAATCAACGATATGCATTACGGGTACCACTTTTTCCCGCATGTTGTAGTACTGGTCTTTTACTTCGGCAATTACAATGTCTTCGCCAAATTGTGCTGTATATTGCGCATTGATTTGCGCGGTTATGGTATGAATGAGTTGCTTGCGTTGTTTAAACAAAGTCGCATCGTGGTCACGAATGATCAATTCCAATACCGTTTCTTCGAGGCTGCCTTTTAAATGATGCACGTGAAAAAAGCCCTCGTAATCTTGCGTTTCCTGAGGCGTTTCACCTTTGGGCAATGCATTGATGAAATCGTTGGCAATGAGCATCGAATTGATCATTTTTCCTTTGGCATAGCCCGGATGTACACTCTTTCCTTTGAAGGTAATTTTGGCTCCGGCCGCATTAAAGTTCTCGAATTCCAATTCACCTAGTTGGCTGCCATCCATCGTGTAGGCCCAGTCGGCCCCAAATTTTTCTACATCAAAAAAATCTGCACCACGCCCAATTTCTTCGTCGGGTGTAAAACCCACGCGTATTTTTCCGTGTTTGATTTCGGGGTGTAGCACCAAATATTCCATGGCCGAAATAATTTCAGTTAGGCCGGCTTTGTCGTCGGCACCCAAAAGTGTGGTACCGTCGGTCGTGATGAGTGTTTGGCCTTTGTACAATAATAAATCGCTAAAATAGCTCGGCGAAAGCACTATGTTTTGTTCGACATTCAATACAATATCACCGCCGTCATAGTTGTGCACCAATTGGGGTTTTACATTGGCCCCGGTAAAGTCGGGCGTCGTGTCAAAATGCGAGACAAACCCGATGGTGGGCACCTTGTGTTCTAAATTGCTTTCTAGTGTTCCCATGACATAACCGCGTTCGTCGATGGAAATATCTGTAAGGCCAATAGTTTGCAATTCTTTTACTAAGAAATTTGCCAAATCAAATTGTTTAGCGGTACTGGGCGTAGTTTCAGAATACGGATCAGATTCGGTATCGATTATGGCGTAGCTGATAAAGCGGTCAATGAGGTGTTGCATGAAAATTACGTTTGAAATGGATAAAAAATGGCATGCTAAATTACTATTTTTCTTGGCATATGTAAAGGATAATTTGCTGAATGCGTGCTAAAAAAAAGAGGGTAAAGTTCACTGTACTGGGTTTGGAAATACAACGTGAATTGTATGATATTCGTGCTTCCTAATATATTTTATAGACTACAAGCCATTAAATAGCTGTTGAATCACCACAACCGAATTGTGCGCGACCAAAGGTAAAAATTCGGTATAACTGTGGCCCGCTTCATCGTCGGCTTTGTCGGATATGGTGCGAATGAGCAAAAATGGAATTGAATTTACGGCACACACAAATCCTACTGCTGCACCTTCCATTTCTACCGCATCACCCGCGAGTTCAGTAGTGAGGTAGTGGTAATCGTGTAATTCTTTTTGGGTCAGAAACTGATCGCCTGTAACGATTCGCCCGCTGTGTAGGGTATGCTCAATTTTTGCCGCGAGTGCCAAAGCTCGGAGTTGGACATCCGTTTCAAAAAAACGGTAGTTTGTATAGGGCACCTGTCCCAGTGGAATCCCCAGTGCTGTGGTGTTCAAATCGTGTTGTACGCAATCCACGGCCACGACAATATCGCCTACTTCATAACTTGGGTTTAAAGCACCCGCCACACCGGTAAACACAATGGCTTTGGGCTGAAATGTATCGATCAATTTTTGGGTAACCAAACTCGCAAACACTTTTCCTACCCCACATTTTACTAGCACAACAGACTGACCAAACAAAGTTCCTTCATAAAACGTAAGCGAGTTCCATTGAGTGGTTTTGGTATGCGCAAGCTGATCTAAATAGGCTTGAATTTCTTCGTCGAGGGCGCCAATCAAGGCAATGGGTGCTTTCATTTTAATGCGGCTATGGTGCTGTTGTTTTTTAAAACAACGCCAGTTAATTTTTGTTTGAGTGCTTCTTGAATTAAATAAGCACAGCTTTGGGCTGCTGACGCATAGGAAAGTCCCTGTGCATGAATGTTAGAAAGGCAATTGCGTTGGTTGTCGGTAATGCCAGAGAAGGGATTATAGGTGAGGTAGGCACCCATACTGTGCGGTGTACTCAAACCGGGTCGTTCGCCGATAAGCACCAAAACTAGTTGGCTCGATAATACCTCACTTATCGCATCGCCCAAAGCCACTCGTCCTTGTGTAGCGATGCAAAGTGGCGCATAGGCAATATTGGCATGCTGAAGCAAAGGGAATAAGTGTTCTAAAAAAGGTGCTGCATGTTGTTGAATGGCTTGTGGCGAAAGACCGTCACAGAGCACAATTGTCAAGGCATAGCCCGAAGTACTTTTCCACTGTTGCAGCATATCAGCTGATTCTTCGTGTAATAGTTTTCCCAAATCGGGTCTTTTCAGGTAGGTTTCGCGATCGGAAGCTTGGCTCTGGAGGGTGAGTTGCACCGGAAATAAATCCTGCAATTGTTCGGTAAGTGCAGCGGTATCCAAGAGCGTGTATACGGCATCGCGAGCCGCAGCATGGGACCACGAAAAATCGAGGTTGGCGGCGGTAGGCATCGAACTGCCGCTTTGGCCCAAGCCAATTCGGGCAGGACTGAGTTCACGTAAATGAGCGAGAACGGCAAAAGTATCGGTTATTTTCATTTGAGGTACTGTATAAGCGGATGCGACCGATTAATTTCGGTAGCCAAATCGTGTTGCTCCAGCCAACTGGCAAATTCAGGAGCAGGCTTAAGCCCCAGTAGACGTTGAGTGTTTTGTACATCGTGATAGGAAGTCGATTGGTAATTGAGCATCACGTCATCGGCACCGGGAACGCCCATCACAAATCCACAACCGGCAACGGCTATTTGAACCAAGATGGAATCCATATCGTTTTGGTCGGCTTCGGCATGATTGGTATAACACAGGTCTAGGCCCATGGGAAGTCCGAGTAATTTTCCGCAAAATAAATCTTCAAGGGCGGCCCGATTTATTTGCTTGCCGTCATACAAATATTCGGGACCAATAAATCCCACCACCGAATTGACCAGCAACGGATTAAATTTTCGCGCTACTGCATAGGCTCTTGCCTCACAGGTTTGTTGGTCGATACCAGCATGCGCTTGCGCCGACAAAGAAGAACCTTGTCCAGTTTCAAAGTACATGCACTGGTTGCCTACACTCCCTCGATTTAGCGACAAGCCGGCTTCTAAACCTTCTTGCAACATCGACAAGTTGATGCCAAAAGATTGGTTGGTTTTCTCGGTTCCGCCAATGGATTGAAACACCAAATCAACCGGAACTTGTTGCTCAATGAGTTGCAAGGTGGTGGTAAGGTGGGTTAAAACGCACGCTTGGGTAGGAATTTCAAACCGTTGAATGAGATCGTTGAGCAAGTGGTTTATTTGGGCAATTTGACGGGGATCATCACTCGCCGGATTGATGCCTATCACTGCGTCACCACAGCCATACAGCAGGCCTTCTATCAGTGAAATGCCAATGCCTTTTAGATCATCTGCCGGATGATTGGGTTGAATGCGAGACGAAAAGTGTCCGGCTAATCCCAAGGTATTTCTAAATCGGGTAGGGTTAATGCATTTTTTGGCCACCACCATCAAGTCTTGGTTGCGCATAATTTTGGAAACCGCAGCCACCATTTCGGGTGTGAGCCCCCATTTGATTGCCTGTAATTCCTGGGTTGTGGTGGTGTGTTGCAACAGCCAATCCCTAAAACTTCCCACCGTATGACCTGAAATTAATTGTAAAGCAACGGCATCATGCGAATCGATAATTAACCGGCTCACTTCGTCTTCTTCGTAGGGTATGGGCAATTCTTGCAAAAATTTTGCTAGCGGCACCTCGGCCAAACAATACTGCGCG
>CAMBOW010000034.1 GCA_945869365.1 Flavobacterium psychrophilum
GGAAAGTAAAAGTACACAACATCGAATTGAACCGTAAAGTTCTTGCCGATCTTGCAATGAACCACCCAGAAGCTTTCAAAGCTGTACTTAATAAAGTAAAATAAACGTTTTATCAACTCGATTTTTACTCACTTACTATACAAGAACCCAGTCGAAAGATTGGGTTTTTTATTTTACCCAAAACACCAAATACCTACTCGGTTTTAGTATTTTTATGCCCAATAAATTATTCCCTATGAAAACAAAATTTTATGCACTGATTGCCTTGGTTTTTACCACAACGATTGGCCAAGCGCAATTGAAACAAATTAGCTTGGACGATAGCGTACTACAGCAAAATCGTGCCTTTCGTGCCGATAAACTCACCGGCTTTCAGTGGATTCCAAACAGCAATTCTTATGTGTATTACACCGATTCTTGGACCAAAATGATGCAGGCCTCAGCCACCAACACCAAAGCGGTAGAATCGGTAAACTTGGCCGAACTAAACAAAGCCATATCTACCAACCTGAAAAACTTTTTTGGTGTCAGTTGGATAGATGCTACACAGCTTTTGGTTTCAGTTGATGGAAGTTACTACTCCTACTCTACTGCGAGTAAAACCGGAAAAGTAATAGCCAAAACGAGTGAAACCGCCGAAAACCAAACCTGGGACGCGGCTAAAAAACAACTGGCTTTTACCGAAAAAAATAATTTATTTGTACTAACATCTGATCAAAAAACAATTTCCATAACCAACGAAAGCAACCCAGCCATAGTATCGGGTCAGTTTATTGCTAGAAATGAATTTGGGATTGAGAACGGTATTTTTTGGTCGCCCAAATCAAACTACTTGGCTTTTTACCAAAAAGACCAAAGCGAGGTGGCCGACTACCCAATCTTGGATATTACCACTACTCCCGGTACGTTAGAATCGATTAAGTACCCGATGATTGGGCAAAAGAGCGAAAAACCGCGTTTGGGCATTTATAATTTTGCCACGCAGCAAACGGTTTTCATTAGCCCGCGATACCAAGCCGACGATTATTTGACCAACGTATCTTGGACCCCTGACGAAAAATACGTACTCATTGCCGAATTGAATCGCGGACAAAACGACATGTCATTGAATGTATATGATGCAAACACGGGTACCTATGTGCGAACAATCCTTCGCGAACAAAACAGCAAATGGGTTGAGCCCGAGCATGCGGCCTACTTCCCTTCGGCTACCTCATCTAATTTTATTTGGTTTAGCGAACAAAGCGGATTCCAAAACTTGTACTACTACTCTATAGAAGGCAAACTCATCAAACAACTCACCCAAAACAACTTTCCAGCGCGTGAAATTTTGGGTAACAGCCCCGATGGAAACGAAATTTATTTTACGGCCACAGGAGAAAGCCCGCTCAATATGATGGCTTATAAAGTGACGTTAAAAGGCAAACAAACCCAACTCACCAAAGAAGCCGGTGTGCATACGGTAGCCATTTCAACTGACGGCAAATGGATTTTTGACGAATACAGCAACCACAATACGCCTTCAAAATCCTTATTGATTGATGCCAAAGGAAAAAGTAGTTTATTGATGGAAAGTGCCAACAAATACGATGGCTACATCATTGGATCAGCCGAAATCAAAACGATCAAAGCGGCCGATGGCACAACCGATTTACATACCCGTTTGATTAAACCCAGTACTTTTGATCCTTCCAAAAAATACCCGGTTTTGGTGTATGTATACGGAGGGCCACATGCGCAAATGATCACGAATTCGTTTTTGGACGGCGCCAATTTGTGGATGTATTGGATGGCCGAACAAGGATATTTGGTGTTTACAATAGATAACCGCGGATCGGATAACCGTGGATTTGCTTTTGAAAGTGTAATTCACCGCAACTTGGGTGTAAACGAAATGGACGACCAACTGAAAGGAATTGAGTACTTGAAATCATTGCCGTTTGTTGATGCCAATCGTTTGGCATTGCACGGCTGGAGTTATGGCGGATTTATGACCACCTCACTTCTATTGCGCAAACCCGATGTATTTAAAGTGGGCGTAGCGGGTGGACCAGTTACCGATTGGAGTTACTACGAGGTGATGTATGGCGAACGCTATATGGACACACCAGCCGAAAACAAAGAAGGATTTGAGCAGTCCAGCACCTTGAATTACGTAAAAAACTTAAAAGGCAAATTGTTGCTCATACACGGTACATCAGACGACGTAGTGGTCATGCAAAACAACTTCTCCTTAATCAAGAAATTTGTAGAAGCCCAAAAACAAGTTGACTTTTTCCCCTACCCGATGCACAAACACAACGTGCAGGGCAAAGACAGAGTACACCTCATGAAAAAGGTATTGGATTACGTGATTGAAAACAATAAGTAATAAAAATTCCAATATAAAAATCCCAAATTCCAATTGGTACATCAGTTGGAATTTGGGATTTTTATATTGAAAATTAACCCCTAGGTTTTTTGTTTTTTCTTCTTCGCCGCTGGAAACAAAACATTATTTAGTATAAGGCGAAATCCCGGGGAGTTGGGATGCAAATCAAGTACCGTGGGTTCGTCGCCCACGCGGTGCTGGTAATCTTCTGGATCGTGTCCGCCGTAGAAGGTGAAAAATCCTTTTCCTTTTTGGCCGTGAATGTAGCGCGCTTCTTCGTTGAGTTCATTCTCGCCCAATACCAAAACGGATGACTTGAGTAAAGAACGTTCAAAAGCCGTGGTTTGTCCCATAAAACCTTTGATGAGTTGGGTGTGGTTTTGGCACAACATACTGGGAATGACGTCCCATTTGGCCGAAAAATCCATCAGAGTAAAATAATCTTTTTCAAAAGGAATAATCCGTTTTTCGGTCATGTCAATATCCGAAAACTCATAGTGATCCGGGCGTCTGTCTAAGATAAAATCCTTGAAGGCAAAACTTTTGCTGTAATCAATTTTGGCTTGGTAATTGGCTTCGCTTTCGTCACCGTCAAACATGGGCTCACAAATATCTACTCCCTCGGCGGCCAAGGCAATATCAAAACTATCGGTAGCTGAGCACATGGCAAACATGAAGCCGCCGCCAATTACAAAATCGCGAATTTTTTGAGCCACGGACAATTTTTCTTCCGATACTTTGGCATAGCCCAATTGTGCGGCCATGGCTTCAGCATCTTTCTTTTGCTCAATGTACCAAGGCGCATTCCGATAAGCACCATAGAATTTACCGTATTGGCCCGAAAAATCTTCGTGATGCAAATGCAGCCAATCGTACAACAGCAACTGATCAGACAACACCTCTGCATCATATATTGGGGTGAATGGAATCTCGGCATAGGTGAGCACCATGGTTACCGCGTCGTCCCAGGGTTGTTTGCCTTTTGGAGTGTATACTGCCACTTTGGGCGCTTTTTCGAGTACCACGGTTTCCATGTTTTGCGAAGGACTCGAAATTTCTTCCAAAATCTGGTTGGCTTCGGCATCAGACAAAAGCTCAAAACTCACCCCGCGAATTTGGCACTCTTTGCGAATATCGGGCGAGTCGGGCAACAAGAATGATCCGCCGCGGTAATTGAGCAACCAACTGGCTTTGTATTGTTTGTCCAAACACCAATAGGTTATCCCGTAGGCCTTGAGGTGGTTCTTTTGCGAAACATCATCCATGGGCAACAAGATAAAGTTGGCCTTTGCGGATAAGGAGATGAGCAAGAGAAAAAGGAATAGTGAATTTTTGTTGAACATTTTTTTGAGATGAGAGACTGAGAGATTAGAGATTTACAACTGATTTTCTACATCCATTCTTTCGTGTAGTATTCTTATAATTTCTAATTCAGTTGATTGGTTTATTCGGTAAAAAATGAAATGTGATTTTACTTTTGTTCGCCAATATCCTGTTCTAATGTGATCGAAATTGAAACCAGAGTTTGGCTTTAAGCAAAGGTATTCCATTTCATCTAACAGCAAATTAAGATACCGGTCGGCTTGATCTACTGACCAATTTTCAAGGGTATAAAGCCAAATGTGTTCTAAATCATTTTGGGCTTCTTTACTTACTTTATAGTTCATTTTTAAGCTGTCTATCTTTCAAGTTCTTCAAAAATGACTCCCGATTAAAATCTTTTACAAAACCCGATTTTTCTCCTTTTATCAGTTCGTTGATGAGCTGTGCTTTTTTGGTTTCTTCCTGTTCAAAGAGTCGCAAAGCCGCTCGAACAACTTCACTGGCCGAAGAAAACTTTCCGGTATTGACTTGTCCGTTAATAAACGAATCAAAATAGTCGCCGAGTAAAATGGAGGTGTTTTTTGCCATACTGTAATTTTTTATTTCAAAAATACCAATTTATGGTATATCACAAAACGGAACTTTTGTTTTTTTTATTGCTAATCGCTAAAACGGCACCTCACTGTCGTCAAACGAATTCATGGCGCTGCCAAAGGCTTCATTGGGTGAAGGTAAATTTTTGGTTGTAAACGGATTGTCTTCGCGGTTCATTTTAGAAGGCAAATCGTCGTAGGCTCCACCAAATTCATCCAAGTTGTCAAATTTACCCAATTGTGCCACAAACTTCAGGCGGATATTTTCGAGCGAACCGTTTCGGTGTTTGGCAATAATAAATTCGGCTTGACCTCCTGTAGGTGAGGCCTCATCGTCATCCCATTCTTCAATTTTATAGTATTCGGGACGGTAAATAAACGACACGATATCGGCATCTTGTTCAATCGCACCCGACTCCCTCAAATCCGAGAGTAACGGGCGTTTGCTGGTTCCACGGGTTTCAACCGCACGCGACAACTGCGACAAAGCAATTACTGGCACACTGAGTTCTTTGGCCAACGCTTTCAAGTTTCGGGAAATGGTCGAAATTTCTTGCTCGCGGTTTCCGCCTCCTTTGCCGTTGCTTCCGCCGGCGGTCATGAGTTGCAAGTAATCGACAACAATGAGTTTAATGCCGTGTTGCGAAGCCAATCGACGCGACTTAGCTCGTAAATCAAAGATGGAAAGCGAAGGCGTGTCGTCTATAAACAAAGGCGCTTTTTCTAAATTTTTTACCTTGATGCTCAATTGCTCCCACTCGTGTTTTTCTAATTTTCCGGTTCTGAGTTTCTCGGAAGACAAACCGGTTTCAGACGAAATTAAACGGGTAATCAACTGCACCGAAGACATCTCTAGTGAGAACAAGGCCACCGGATGACCAAAGTCAATCGCAATATTTCGGGCCATCGACAACACAAAGGCGGTTTTACCCATACCCGGACGTGCTGCGATGATAATCAAATCGGAAGGCTGCCAGCCCGAGGTGATTTTGTCCAATTTTTCAAAGCCAGTTGCAATCCCGCTCAAGCCCTCTTTGCTCGCAATTTCTTCGATGCGTTTTTTGGCTTGCAGTACCAAGCTTTGTGCTGTTTCGGAACTGCGTTTGATGTTGCCTTGGGTTACTTCGTACAAACGCGATTCGGCTCTGTCCAATAAATCAAAAACATCGGTGGTTTCGTCGTAGGATTCTTCGATAAGCTCAGAAGATATTTTAATCAAACTCCGCTGAATGTATTTCTGCAATATGATGCGCGAGTGAAACTCAATGTGCGCCGAAGACGATATTTTTTGAGTGAGTTGAATTAAATAGTAATCGCCACCGGCCAATTCTAAGGTACCGCTTTTGCGCAACTGGGCTGAAACGGTGAGTAAATCAATGGGCTGTGTATCGGTAAATAATTGCACGATGGCTTCAAAAATATGGCGGTGTCCGTCTTTATAAAACGCATCGGGCTGCAAGATGTCAATCACATCATCAACCCCTTTTTTGTCAATCATCATGGCACCCAACACGGCCTCTTCTAAATCCAAAACCTGTGGCGGCAATTTGCCTTTTTCGAGGTTGATGATTGTTGCTTTTTCTAGGCGCTGCGGGCTGGTGTTTCGTACATTTTCCATAGGGCTAAAGTAGACATTAAAACGGCGAACAGAGGAAGTAGTTATGAAAGTCCACTGTTCATAAATCGCTAATTTTTGTTTATAAGTCAAAAAAAATCCGAAGCAGTGATGTTTCGGATTTACTTTTTAGGGGAATTAAAAGTGATTACTCGTTAAATTCTCCCATTTTGCTGTATTTATCCATTCGTTGTGCCACCAATTCGGCTGTTGATAAATCTTTTAATTCGTTGTAGCCTTTCATGATATACTGCTGCACCGTTTTAAAAGTGGTTTCGCGATCGTAATGCGCCCCACCCAACGGTTCTGGAATAATATCATCGACTAATTTTTGTTTTTTCATGTCTGAGGATGTCAGTTTCAAGGCATCGGCGGCTTGCTCTTTGTATTCCCAACTTTTCCATAAAATCGAAGAACACGATTCGGGTGAAATTACCGAATACCAGGTATTTTCCATCATGTAAACTCGATCTCCAACACCAATTCCCAAGGCACCTCCTGAGGCACCTTCGCCCACAATTACAGCGATGATTGGGGTTTTGAGTCGCACCATTTCAAAAATATTGCGTGCAATGGCTTCTCCTTGTCCGCGCTCTTCGGCTTCTAAACCAGGATAGGCTCCGGGAGTGTCAATTAAAGTAAGTACAGGAATATTGAATTTCTCGGCCATTTTCATCAATCGCAAAGCTTTGCGGTAGCCTTCGGGATTGGCCATTCCAAAGTTGCGGTACTGACGCGTTTTGGTGTTGTAGCCTTTTTGTTGCCCAATAATCATAAACGATTGGCCATCAATTTTGCCTAAACCACCTACCATGGCTTTGTCGTCTTTGAAGTTTCGATCGCCAAATAATTCCAAAAAACTATCGCCGCACAAGGCATTGATGTGGTCCATGGTATAGGGACGATTGGGGTGTCTGGACAACTGAACGCGCTGCCAAGCTGTTAAATTCTTGTAGATTTTACGTTTGGTTTCTTCTAATTTTTTCTCAATTTGCTTGCAGGTAGTCGTAACATCAACATTGGATTCTTGTCCAATGATCTGGCATTTGTCTAACTGGTCTTCAAGTTCTTTTATGGGAAGCTCAAAATCTAAATATTCCATAGGATTTGTGCGTTAGTGTTGTTTTTTGGAAGGGCAAATATAATTATTATCTCGTGTTGAATTAAAAAAACTTAAAGTAAGTTTAATGATTACAAAATATACGAAAACAGAGAATACAATAATTTTGACTTTTAATACCTTATAATGAAAACCAACATTTTTGCCCTTAAACCATTTGTTTATTTGTGTATTATTTTCTTGTTATTCTCTGTTATCAGTATGATTTTTATTGATTTTGATGAAATACATTTTTTTATATATAAACAACATTCAAGGTCACTAGATGTATTATTTAAATATTTAACAAATTTAGGCGACGGACTTTTTGCAATTGTCACTATACTAGTAATTTGTTGGTTGAAACCTTTAAAATATGTTTGGTTGGGGGCGCTAAGCTTTGCTATTTCGGGTATACTTTCTCAATTTATAAAAAAAGTAATTTTTCCCTCAGCACTTAGACCAATAAAAGTCTATGACATCAACAAACTTCATCTAATAGACGGAGTTACCGTACATAGTTTACATTCATTTCCATCTGGACATACCGCAACTGCTTTTGCCCTATTCATGTTTTTAGCATTTGTGTACCGTAAGAATAAAACAGCTCAATATTGTTTTGCATTTATTGCTATTCTGATAGGATATTCAAGAATTTATCTTACCCAACATTTCTTAATTGATGTGATTTGTGGATCCATAATTGGAATATTCAGCTTCTTTATTGCCAATGAAATAATAGAAAAATGGCCCTTTTCTTGGTACAATTTTTCATTAAAGTATAAATTGAAAAAAATAAATGAAGTGTTACTGTCCTAACATGCAAGTCATTACTTAACTGTTTTTGGGTGTCTTACAAAAAAAGCAAAACCTCCTTTTTCGTACAAATAGTGAGTGCCTTCTAATAGTTCTACTTGCTCTTTGTTCATTATTTTACACACAATATAGGTTGGTTTATCTATTGCACCAGCATACAACCATTGGTCGTTTTTGGCTAATGGATTGGTTGGATTTTGTTTTTTAGTATAAAAATATTGCGCATAACTTCTAAAACCATACGTTACCATATATTCATTGCTGTCCTGATGTTTTTCAAAAAATTCAATTAAGCTGCCCTGCACATGTTGTTCTACTTTAGGAACGATAAATATCATGAGCACATTTAACATTACTGCATTCAATATAAAAAAGTGTGCGATATAGTGGGTGTTTTTCTTGAGTAAGAAAAGAATATAAACAAATACCAAAAAATAACAAATTCCAATCAAAAATTCATAGCCGCTCCAGGCAACGGGCATTGTAATATTTGCGACAGCAAAGGGATCATTTATGAAAGGGATGATTTCATTTTTGAATCTAACTACGAGCGGAAGCGCTGTAAAAAGTATTGAAATTAACACTCCAACTACGGCTATTAGTACAAATGATACGGTACTAATGGGCCTGTTTGCGTTGGTTTTTTGATACAACACATAAGCCGCAATAAAAGATAACGGAAAATAACACAAGGAGGAATAATGAACTATTTTGGTTGTGGTAAATGAAAAAAGTAACAAGACTACCCAAAACAAAATAAAATTCAATAAATAAAAATTTTGTACCATTGGCTGGGTTTGCACACCAAATTTTTTTCTAAGTAGGTAAGGAAAGGCAATTAATGAGATGGGAAAACAACCAAAAAATAAGACTATAAAATGATAGTAAAACGGCTGGCCATGCCCGGCTTCTGAGGTGGTAAACAGTCGAACTTGGTAATCGATAAATTCTTTAAAAACTGAAATTCCTCCTCCGTTAATAATCTCTGCAATAAACCAAATAGCAGTAATTCCTAAAATGATCAACACCACTAATAAGATATCAATAAACTTAAGTTTGATGGTTTTCCAATTGGCTACTATATACACAACCACAACCAAAAAAATGATGAGTACACCCACAGGACCTTTGGTGAGCACAGCCAAGCCTGAAAGTACTGCAGCAGTAATCACGTGTTTTTTTTGGTAATTTTCTTGGTACAAATAAAAATAATACAGCGCCAAAAAAATAAATAGATTAAATAACGGATCAATAATCCCAGATTTAAAATAAAAATGAGGCAAAAAACTGCCGATGTAGGCGAGTCCCCAGATAAAACCAAATTTTTTGGAGACTACTTTTTTTCCTATTGAATAAATAAAAAGTACAGAGACAATTCCAACTGCTACATTAGGTAGTCGACTACCCCATTCATTCACGCCCACTAATTTCATGCACACTACTTGCAACCAAAAAAACAAAGGTGGTTTTTCCCAAAAGGGCAAATAATTAATTTGCACATTCATGAAATTGTTGTTGACCAACATTTCTCTTGAGGCTTCAGCAAAATTTACTTCATCCCAGTCAAATAGATGCACTGAGCCTACAGCTAAAGGAAATAATAGTATACAAAGAAGAAGTAAAACTGTTCTGTACTGTCCGCTCCAGTTTTCTATCCTAAAAGTTTCCATCGTACAATTTTATTTTTATGTAAAAAATAACGGACAGAAACCAATATCACATGTAAACCATAAATAGAACTGCGCTTGAAGTTTATTGAAGAGGCCTCCTCAAAATATTTAGTCGGACAAGTAACCTCAGCAATCTCATATTTTTTAAAACACAATTGCGCAATGATTTGGTTGTCAAAAGCAAAATCTTCCGAGCAATTGTTGTAATCCACGCTGTTTAAAACCTTCATGTCAAATGAGCGATAACCCGTGTGGTATTCTGACAATTTTTGATTCATCAAGATGTTTTGAAACAAGGTAAGTGCACGGTTTGCAATGTATTTGTATAGGGGCATACCACCTCGAAGCGCTCCAATTCCTAAAATTCTTGATCCAAATACCACCGGATACAATTCGTTGCCAATGATACTCACCATGGCCTCAATGAGCAGTGGCGTGTATTGATAATCCGGATGTAACATGACAACTATATCTGCATTAAGTTCCTTGCATTTGTTGTAACAGGTTTTTTGATTTCCACCGTACCCTCTGTTTTTCTCGTGACGAATGATGTGATTGATACCAATTTTTTTTGCAAGATCATAGGTGTTATCACTGCTTTTATCGTCTACGAGTATCACCTCATCAACGATGTGTAAAGGGATTTCGGCGTATGTTTTTTCTAATGTTTTCTCAGCATTATACGCTGGCATAACCACAACAACTTTCTTATTCTTGTACATTCTTGTTTTTAATAACAGCGTTCAACAAAATAATCACGAATATAATTAGTGCTCCAAAATAAAACCCCGAGCTCATTTTTTCTTTTTCATCAAATATCAATACGGCTAATATAATGCCATAAACCGGTTCTAAATTGATGCTCAACATCACTGTAAATGCACTTAAATATTTCATGATTTTTACAGAAGTGATCAGTGCGTAGGCAGTACAAACGGAACTTAAAATTAGTAAATAAACCAAATCTACCCAATTCAAGGTAAAAAATGCAAGTGAATAACTATTTGTTAATGAAAGAATAATAGTAAAAAAAAGTACGCCACCTAGAAGTTCGTAAAAAGCAATCACTGTAGAATTGTGTTGTTTAACGGCAATTTCGTTAATTATAGAAAACAAAGCAGACAAAAACGCAGAGATCAATGCCAAAAGCACCCCTTGAATATTCATATTTTCGACATGCACTAAAATACACAAGCCTACAATTACGAGTATTCCTAATACAACTTCATAATAGACTACTTTTTTGGCCGTTAACAAAGGTTTTAATACCGAAACAAAAAAAGCACCCGAGGATAAACAGGCAAGCGTGATGGAAATATTAGATACTTTTATGGCTTTAAAAAAGGTAAACCAATGCAAAGCAATTATGCTGCCCGCCAATAAGAAAAACACCAGTTGTTTGACCGTAAGGGTTAAATCCAATTTAAAAAAAAAGGCATAAATACCAATAAAAAGTGAGGCAAAAACCATTCGAAACCAAACCAAACTTAATGCGTCGAGCGAAATTAACGCTCCTAGAATTGAGGTAAAACCCCATATAAAAACAATGAGTTGAAGTTGTAGATACGAATTAACTTTAACGGATTGCATTTCGAATTAGATATACAGCCAATGCACCAAAGCTTAAATTTGGTACCCAAACTGCTAAAAGTGGTGAAATGCTTGATTTATCGCCCAAAACGCCAAATATTTTATCCAAAAATATAAATGAGAAAGCCAATAAAATTCCTATTGACAAATTAACTCCCATTCCTCCTCTTCGTTTCATCGATGAAACCGCCACGGCTATAATGGTGAGTATAAAGGCCGAAACTGGAGTGCTAAATTTTTTATAAAGCACAACATAGTATGCGTTTACATTTGAATTACCCCGTTTTTTTTCGCGTTCTATAAATCGCTGAAGTTCACCGAGAGGTAGGGTTTCGGCTACATAAATGGTTGGGGTGAGATCTTCCAAATCAAAACTAAACTTGGCCTCTTTTTGATCGGCTCGTTCAATTACATCGTTCAAATCACCAAGGGTGCGTTTCACATAGCCAAACATGGTGTAGGTGTTGTTCGATGGATTAAACTTTAATCGATTGGCCGTAATTTTATAGACCAATTTTTCGCCTTTAAATTTCTCTAACGAAAAATTGAATGCCGTCTTAGAAGCCGGATTAAAGTTGCTAACATAGATAAATTCATCGGCGCTAATCTGTCGGTAGACATCGGTTTCGTCTCGCATTTGTTCACGACCATTACCAACTAAATAAGTGTACCTAAAATTTTGAAACCCTTCACTTGATTTTGGCAACAATGAAATACCTAAGAAAAAAGACAATATACAAACCAACGTAGCGCCAATAAAATAAGGCCTTAAAAATCGGGTGAACGAAATACCAGAACTTAGAATAGCAATTATTTCTGTATTATTTGCCATTTTGGAAGTGAACCAAATAATAGATAAAAATAAAAAAATCGGAAATAATAAATTGGCAAAATATATGGTAAAATCGTAATAGTAAATAATAATTGGAAGAATTGGAACTTTGTTTTCAATTAATTTATTTACTTTTTCAGAAAAATCTATTATAATTCCAATAGGAATAAACAGCATCAACATTACAATAAACGTAACGAGGTACCTGCGCAAGATGTATTTGTCAATAATTGTCAGCATGCCTTATAATCGTTGGCTCATTTGTTTCACCATGGTTTCTTTCCAACTTCTAAAATCTCCCGCTAAGATATGTTTTCTGGCCTCACGAACCAACCACATATAAAAGCCCAAATTGTGAATCGTAGCGATTTGCTTGCCCAAGTATTCGTTGGCGGCAAACAAGTGGCGCAAGTAGGCTTTTGAATATTCGCGGTCTACAAAGGTGAGGCCCATTTCGTCTACAGGAGAAAAATCGGCTTCCCATTTTTTATTTTTAATGTTGATGGTTCCATGTGCCGTAAACAACATGCCGTTTCGGGCATTGCGCGTGGGCATTACGCAGTCAAACATATCCACGCCGAGAGCGATGTTTTCTAATATATTGATTGGCGTTCCCACACCCATCAAGTAACGGGGTTTGTCTTCGGGCAAAATGCTGCACACCACATCGGTCATGGCATACATTTCTTCGGCCGGCTCCCCTACCGAAAGTCCGCCAATTGCATTGCCTTGTTGGCCCGAATTGGCAATGTACTCGGCCGATTGCATGCGCAAATCTTTGTAGGTACTGCCTTGTACAATCGGAAAAAATGTTTGTTCGTACCCGTATTTTACAGGCACTTTCTCCAAATGATTGATGCAACGATCCAACCAACGGTGTGTCATGTGCATCGAGCGTTGGGCGTAGCGGTAATCGCAAGGATACGGCGTACATTCGTCAAAAGCCATGATGATGTCGGCACCAATAGTACGCTGAATTTCCATTACATTTTCGGGCGTAAAAAAATGAAGAGAGCCGTCTATGTGCGACTTGAACTTTACCCCTTCTTCTTTGATTTTTCGATTGGCCGAAAGCGAATACACTTGGTATCCACCCGAATCGGTCAGGATGTTTCGGTCCCAATTCATGAATTTGTGCAAGCCACCTGCCTGTTCCAAAATGGCCGTTTGCGGACGCAAATACAAATGGTACGTATTCCCTAAAATAATATCAGGATTGATTTCTTCCTTGAGTTCCCGCTGGTGCACGCCTTTTACCGAAGCCACTGTCCCCACCGGCATAAAAATGGGCGTTTCAATCGTCCCATGATCGGTGGTGATGGTTCCGGCACGCGCTTTGGATTGCGGATCTGTATGGAGTAAATCAAATTTCATAGTCGTATTTTTTGCGTGGGCAAAGATAACCGAATTCCAAAAAGCAGCGGGATAAAATGCATTTTATTTGGGGCGTGCCCACAAGGGTCAGGCTATCCGTTTTTATCTTTTTTCGCTGCCGCTCCAAACCGATAATCACTGCTATCCTTCACGCAAAACCAGTTCATAAAACCGGAATTTAAATGCATTCTAAAATAGCGTTCCACTACAATTCGAGTGATTTTTAGTTTAAATTTGATACCCAATAAAACACTTCAGCCATGAACGAATACTCCTACCAAGAACAACACCTCAAAAGCTCCGATTTTATTACCGATATCGTTATCGGCATGAGCGACGGACTCACCGTTCCCTTTGCCCTAGCCGCCGGATTAAGTGGCGCCGTCGATTCCAACGGCATTATAATTACCGCCGGAATTGCCGAGATTGTAGCGGGTTGTATCGCCATGGGCTTGGGTGGTTATTTGGCTGGAAAAACCGAACAAGAACACTACGAAAGCGAACTCAAACGGGAACACTATGAAGTAGATAACTACCACCAAAAAGAAATCGACGAGGTCAAAGAAATCTTTGCCGATTACGGCATCGACGAAGCAGGACAAACCTTATTGGCCAACCAACTCGCCAAAGACAAGAAAAAATGGGTCGATTTTATGATGAAATTTGAATTAGGTCTAGAAGAACCCCATCCCAAACGCGCGCGAAATAGTGCCTTGACCATTGGTGTTTCGTATTTTATTGGTGGCTTACTGCCGCTCACCGCCTACTTTTTTACCGAGACGCCTTTTGAAGGTTTAATTTTGTCGTCCATCATTACCATTTTGAGTCTGTTTGTTTTTGGCTACTTCAAAAGCAAAGTCACCGGACAGCCTCCCATTTGGGGAGCGTTCAAGGTTACGGCCGTGGGTGTGATTGCCGCAGCGGCTGCCTTTAGTATCGCCAAACTCATCGGATAAAAACCAAACGCTTTTCGGAGCGTTTTTTTTATAACTTTTAATAACTTTTGAAAAAAGGCCAAATTCAACAACCAAAAGTATAAGTATCTTTGGCACGTCTAACATTACAACACTAAACAATGCCAAACACCACACAACTCAACGATTTTACCACCCAAGTGCGCCGCGACATTTTGCGCATGGTACACGCCGTCAATTCGGGACATCCCGGAGGTTCTTTAGGCTGTGCCGAATTTTTAGTTTCACTCTACCAAAACATCTTAGTCCGCAAACCCGGATTCAGCATGGACGGCATAGGCGAAGATGTTTTTTTCTTGTCCAACGGCCACATTTCGCCGGTATTTTATAGCGTATTGGCCCGCAGCGGGTATTTTCCAGTAGCCGAATTGGTCACGTTTCGAAAAATCAATACGCGTTTGCAAGGACACCCAACTACACACGACGGTTTACCCGGAATTCGGATGGCTTCTGGGTCTTTGGGACAAGGATTGTCGGTAGCGATTGGCGCGGCCCAAGCCAAAAAATTAAACAAAGACGCGCACACCATCTATTGTTTGTTGGGCGATGGCGAATTGCAAGAAGGACAAAACTGGGAAGCCATCATGTATGCCTCGGCCAAAAAAGTAGACAACTTGATTGCCACCATCGATTTAAACGGGAAACAAATTGACGGCACCACCGACGAAGTATTGTGCATGGGCGACCTAAAAGCCAAATTCGAAGCCTTTGATTGGCAGGTACTCGAAATCAAACAAGGAAACGACATCGACGCCATTCTTGCTGGAATGGAGGCCGCCAAAAGTTTATTGGGCAACGGCAAACCCGTTTGTGTGTTGTTGCATACCGAAATGGGGAACGGCGTAGATTATATGATGCACACCCACGCTTGGCACGGAAAAGCACCCAATGATGCCCAACTCGAAGCTGCATTGGCACAAAATCCAGCCACTTTAGGCGACTATTAATCACTCAGCACGACACACACATGAAAAAATATACCAACACAGGAAGTAAAGATACCCGTTCCGGATTTGGAGCTGGAATGACCGAATTGGGTCAAACAAACGAACAAGTAGTAGCCCTTTGTGCCGATTTGATTGGCTCGTTAAAATTTGACGACTTCAAAAAAAATCACCCGGAGCGTTTCTTTCAAATAGGCATCGCCGAAGCCAACATGATTGGCATCGCAGCCGGATTAACCATCGGCGGGAAAATTCCATTTACCGGAACCTTTGCCAACTTTTCTACCGGAAGAGTCTACGATCAGATTCGTCAATCGGTGGCCTATGCGGATAAAAACGTAAAAATTTGCGCCTCGCACGCCGGTTTAACCCTCGGGGAAGATGGTGCAACACACCAAATATTGGAAGACATTGGCCTCATGAAAATGTTACCTGGCATGACCGTAATCAATACTTGCGATTACAACCAAACCAAAGCCGCAACACTGGCCATTGCCGATCACCACGGCCCGGTTTATTTGCGTTTTGGCCGCCCGGTAGTACCCAACTTTATGCCGGCCGACGAAGCTTTCGTAATTGGAAAAGCCATCGTGTTGCAAGAAGGAACCGACGTGACGATTGTGGCCACCGGACATTTAGTTTGGGAAGCCTTAGTCGCTGCCGAAGCCTTGGCCGAAAAAGGCATTTCAGCCGAAGTGATCAACATCCACACCATCAAACCGCTCGACGCAGCCGCGATCTTGAAATCGGTGCAAAAAACCGGTTGTATTGTAACTGCCGAAGAGCACAACATCATGGGTGGTTTGGGCGAAAGCGTTTCAAGTTGCTTGGTACAAAACCACTTAGTACCTCAAGAATTTGTAGCCGTGAACGACAGTTTTGGCGAAAGCGGAACTCCCGAACAATTGATGGAAAAATACGGCTTGAACAGCGCCGCGATTGTTGAAAAAGCAGAAAAAGTGCTGGCTCGTAAGTAGTTTTTATTTTTATATTAAATCAAAATCCTCAAGCAATTGGGGATTTTTTTTATTTTTACATCCTATAAGCCCAAAAATATGAACTGGAAAGCCAAAATTATTTTCTACAAAGAATCTACACGTATTGCTGTTTATTTTGAAAAAAATGCAGTACTAATTGCTCAAATAAAAACAAACAAGGACGCGCGCTGGAGTGCTTCACAAAAGTACTGGCATTTACCCGATACTGAAGCCAATCGTATGCAATTTCAACTTCCACTTGCGCATACTGTAGTTCCTAATTCTGAGGGTGTCGAAAGTATCATTACGTTTAAACGGTATCTATTATCCAAAAGGTATAGCCCCAACACCATTTCAGCTTACAGCGAAGCATTGAAATCGTTTTTAACTTTTTGCAATACTAAAGCGGTAAACGAGATTACGAATACTGATGTTATCGCTTATAACAATGAGTACATACTCAAGCATAATTTATCTTCTTCCTATCAAAATCAGATTGTCAATGCCATAAAACTGTATTTTAAAATTGTTAAAGAAACCAAGATTGAAATTGACAAAATTCATCGGCCTAAACGAGAAAAGGTATTGCCCAATGTTTTGAGCAAGGAAGAGGTAAAAGCTATTCTTTTGGCACATTCAAACCTAAAACACAGAACCATGTTGAGTTTAATTTACTCTTGCGGATTGCGATGTGGCGAAGTGCTCTCCCTACAAGCCCAACACATTGATTCGAAACGAAATATTATTTTAATTAAAAACGCAAAAGGAAAAAAAGATCGCATAGTGCCGTTGAGTTTAAAAATTTTGGCGATGCTACGCGAATATTACCAACTTTATAAACCTAAAACCTATTTGTTTGAAGGGCAAAAACAAGGCGAACCCTATGATGCGCGAAGTTTACAGCTTATTTTAAAACAAGCTATTGCAAAAGCCGGCATTTCAAAAGCCGTGACCTTGCATTGGTTGCGGCACAGTTATGCAACTCATTTGCTTGAAAGTGGCACCGATTTGCGATACATTCAAGAACTTCTTGGGCATTCTAGCAGCAAGACAACTGAAATTTATACTCATGTGAGCACTAAAAGCATCCAACAAATAAAAAGCCCTTTTGACGAGTTGTAAGCAATATTTTTATACGTTTACGTCTAAAATATATAGAAACAAAACTTCGTATAGCCACCCTAGATTGGGTGCATACTAGAAATTTAATAGCGCATATATACTAGTTAGCGGTCATTGTAAAAAGACCAAAGTAAAATTGAACAAACAGAATAATAATATTAAAACAGACAGACAAATGAAAAAAACAGGATTGACTTTTATAATGCTTTTAACATTGGGTTTCATTGGTAAAGCGCAGACAACTAGATATTTTGAATTTTCGACAACCTGTGGACATGGAAAC
>CAMBOW010000035.1 GCA_945869365.1 Flavobacterium psychrophilum
ACCAACCTAGATAAAAAAAGCAGCGGCATCCAAACCGCGCAAGTGGGTGCCAAATTTATGGTCTATGACCCCATGATGAATTATGAAGAAAAAATAAATAAATACAGTTGGAAAGCCAATCATAAATTCAATTGGCGCCAATTTATTCCGGCCATTGCTGTGTATGGAGGTTTAATTCTAAACAACGACGCCAAATTTAACAGACCCTATTCTGTTCCGCAATTAAACACTTCTGGATTAAAGGGCATGGTACTCACGCAAAATCAGTTTGGTCGATTTGCCTTGATTACCAATTTTGGCATTACAAACTTTGGGTTAGCCAATTACGAATCATTTGATTATGTAGTGAGTCTCACACGAGGCATAAATGACCGCTGGTCTATTTTACTCGAAAACCAAGGTATGAACAGCAAAGTCTACCGCAACACTTTATTTCGTGCCGGTGGCGCCTGTTTATTGGTCGAGAATTTGCAAGTTGATGCCGCCCTAGCCAGCAGCGTAACCAACGAACCGGGACAGGTGATTGCCAATCTGGGCTTTTCGTGGCGATTTGACGCCAATTACAGCGAAGTGATGCTGCGCATTCCCAAAGAAAAAAAGAACGGAAAAGGCGGAAAAGACAGCACGAACAAAAAAGACAAAAAAGACGACTCCAAGACCAAAGTGCGCACAGACGGCTTTGACAACAGTTCGCGCAAAACCAAGTAGCCCATGATTAACATTCGCGAAGCCAAGACCAAAAAAGAACTGAAGCAATTTATCTTGTTTTCGTTTGATTTATATAAAGACAATCCCAATTGGATTCCGCCCCTAATTCAGGACGAATTAGTCACCTTTGACAAAACCCAAAACCCGGTTTTTGAAAACGCTGAAGCCTATTTTTATTGCGCTTACAAAGACGGAAAAATGGTGGGCAAAGTGGCTGCAATCATCAATTGGACCGAGGTAAATGACTTGGGCAAAAAGAAAGTCCGTTTCGGTTGGTTTGATGTAATTGATGACATCGAAGTGACCAAAGCCCTACTCGAAAAAGTATACGAACTAGGCAAAAAGCACAACCTAGAAGAAGTGGAAGGTCCGATGGGATTTTCGAACATGGATAAAGTAGGCTTGCTCACCGAAGGCTTTGAACACATAGGCACCATGATTACGTGGTACAACAACCCGTATTATGTGACGCATTTTGAACAATTGGGTTACGTGAAAGAAAAGCAATTTTTAGAAAGTGTATTTCCTTTTGCCAACGTGAAACTCGAAGTATTTGAGCGCACCTCCGGCTTTATTTGCAAACGCTACCAATTGCGTGTGGTAAATTGCAAATCGACCAAAGAAGTCCTGAAATATGCCGACCAAATGTTTGATTTGTTTAACGAATGTTACGCCAAATTGTCTTCGTTTGTGCCGATTTCAGCTGCCCAAAAAGAGTTTTTCAAGAAAAAATACATGGGCATGATCAACCCCGAATTCATCAATTTTGTATTTGATGCCAACGACAAAATGATCGCCTTCAGTATCATTATGCCTTCACTTACGGAAGCGCTCAAAAAGGCAAACGGACGCTTATTTCCCTTTGGTTGGTACCATTTGTGGCGGGCCAAAACCAAAACAAATGCCATCTTGTTCTACCTGATTGGCATTCATCCCGATTACCAAAACAAAGGCGTTACGGCTCCGATGTTTATCGAATACTTCAATGCTTTTAAACGATTTGGAATTGAAACCTGCATTCGCACACCCGAACTCGACGAAAACAACGCCATCCATAATTTATGGAAGACGTTTGATCCAGTGATTCATAAAAGGAGATGTACGTATATGAAAAAATTGTAGGTTTCATGTTTCACGTTTCAGGTTGTAATAGTATTCTAAGAACAAAAATGAATACAGTAAATAGTATACTAAATTTTTCTAAGAACGAACTTGAAACCTGAAACTTGAAACCTGAAACAAGGCGTTAGCCTTTATACCTGAAACTTGAAACTTTAAACAAAAAACTTAAGAAACATCCACCGTAGTCTGAGCCGCAATAGTTTTATAGGTACCATTCACTAACTTTTCGCGAATGGCTTCAAAGGCAGACAAGGTTTCGTCGATGTCAGCCAAGGTGTGGGATGCCGTTGGAATCATGCGCAACAAGATAATTCCTTTGGGGATAACCGGGTAGACCACAATAGAAAGGAAGATACCGTAATTTTCGCGCAAATCATTCACCATAATCATTGCTTCGGGAATGGATCCTTCTAAGTATACCGGTGTAATACAGGTATTGGTGTCGCCAATGTTAAACCCGCGACTGGTCAATCCGTGTTGCAGGGCGTGCACATTTACCCATAATTTGTCTTTAATCTCAGACGATTTACGCAACAACTCCAAACGCTTTAATGATCCTACGGTTTGGATCATCGGCAAGGCTTTAGCAAACATCTGCGAACGCAAATTGTATTTCAAGTAATCAATAATGTCTTTATCTGCTGCTACAAATGCACCAATATTGGCCATCGATTTGGCAAATGTCGAGAAATACACGTCGATGCCGTCTTGGCAACCTTGCTCCTCACCTGCTCCAGCGCCTGTTTTTCCTAAGGTTCCAAATCCGTGTGCATCATCAACCAACAAACGGAAATTGTATTTTTTCTTCATTTCAACCACTTCCTTCAATTTGCCTTGTTGGCCTCGCATCCCAAAAACCCCTTCGGTGATAAACAAAATCCCTCCGCCCGTAGTTTCGGCTAATTTTGTGGCACGCTGTAGATTTTTTTCCATACTCTCCACATCGTTGTGTCGATAAGTAAATCGTTTGCCACTGTGCAAGCGCACGCCGTCAATAATGCAAGCATGGGCATCTACATCATACACAATTACATCGTTTCTCGTAACCAAAGCGTCGATGGTTGATAAAATACCTTGGTACCCAAAATTAAGTAAATAGGCTGATTCTTTGCTCACAAATGCAGCCAATTCTTGCTCCAATTGTTCATGGTATTGGGTGTGTCCACTCATCATGCGCGCACCCATCGGGTAGGCTGCTCCATATTGTATTGCCGCATCGGTATCGGCTTGGCGTACTTCGGGGTGATTGGCTAAGCCTAAATAATCATTTAAACTCCAGTTCAATATAGTTTTGCCTTGAAATTGCATTCTCGGCCCTAATTCTCCTTCTAATTTGGGAAATACAAAATAGCCCTCAGCTTGAGAAGCCCATTTTCCTAGTGGTCCTTTGTTGTTCTGTATGCGTTCAAATAAATCTTTTACCATGGCGAATGTTGTGAATAATAGCGTTGTAATCCTTGAATTTAGGCGCAAAAATAGGGCTAAAAAAGCAAAGCAAAAAAACTTTGACTAAATAAATATTCACAATTAAAGCGACTCAATTGTTGGCATCTAAATTGGGCTTCTATCTTTGCAAACAAAATTTACAACTGATGAAAATTGTATTTGCTTCAAACAATCCCAACAAACTAAAAGAAATTCAACTGCTTCTTCCTAGCGCAATAGAATTGGTGAGTTTGGCCGATATTGGTTGCACCGAAGATATCCCCGAAACTGCCGAAACCATAGAAGGAAACGCGATTTTAAAAGCCGATTACGTGACCAACACCTTTGGTCTCAACTGCTTTGCCGACGACACCGGATTGGAAATCACAGCCCTGAATGGAGAGCCTGGTGTATACTCGGCGCGGTATGCCGGCGAACAAAAAAGTGCCGATGACAATATGCAAAAAGTGTTGCAAAACTTGGCTGATGCAACTGATCGATCGGCGCAGTTTAAAACGGTAATTGCCTTAAATTTAGGCGGAAAACAGCACTTATTTACAGGAATTGTAAAAGGTGAAATTACACAAGAAAAAAAAGGAGGCAACGGATTTGGATATGATCCTATTTTTAAAGCCCAAGGTCAAGACAAAACCTTCGCCGAACTTACCACACTGGAAAAAGCCAGCTGCAGTCATCGCGCAATTGCAGTGCAGCAATTAATAAAGTTCTTAACAACCTAGTAAACGCTATTTTCTCTTTCAAAAGTGGCTTGACAGCCGTATACAAATTCTATCTCAATTCTAACTTATATCTAAATTACTGATTTTCAATTAGTAACAAATTAGATTATCTCACTTATTAGCCCTACTTTTGCCCCAAATTTTAAAAACAAAGAATGAACAAATTTGAACAATTAGGTCTGAATGAGTCGCTACTGCTGGCGATCAAAGATCTAGGATTTGAGAATCCGTCAGAAGTGCAAGAAAAAGCGATTCCAATACTATTGGAAAAAGACACTGATTTAGTTGCTTTAGCACAAACAGGAACAGGGAAAACGGCAGCATTTGGCTTTCCGCTGATTCAAAAAATTGATGCTGAAAATAGAAGTACGCAAGCCTTAATTTTATCTCCAACGCGTGAATTGTGTTTGCAAATCACCAACGAGATCAAACAATACTCCAAATACGTAAACGGATTGCACACGGTGGCAATCTATGGCGGGGCCAGTATTACCGAACAAGCGCGTGACATTAAACGCGGTGCACAAATCATTGTAGCTACTCCCGGTAGAATGCAAGACATGATCAATCGAGGATTGGTCAACATTAAAAACATCAATTACTGTATTTTGGACGAGGCCGATGAAATGCTAAACATGGGCTTCTACGAAGACATCGTTTCTATTTTATCAGATACCCCAGACGACAAAAGCACTTGGTTATTCTCGGCAACCATGCCGGCTGAAGTAGCTCGTATTGCGAAGAAATTTATGCACGAGCCTGCTGAAGTAACCGTAGGAACCAAAAACTCCGGATCGGCAACCGTATCACACGAATTTTACTGTGTAAATGCCCGTGACCGATACGAAGCCTTGAAACGATTGGCCGATGCCAATCCCGATATTTTCTCGGTGGTATTTTGCCGCACCAAACGTGACACCCAAGCGGTGGCAGAAAAATTGATCGAAGATGGATACAGCGCTGCAGCCTTGCACGGCGATTTATCTCAAGCGCAACGCGATGGTGTAATGAAGTCGTTTCGTGGACGTCAGATTCAAATGTTGGTGGCCACTGATGTAGCTGCCCGTGGAATTGACGTAGAAAATATTACCCACGTAGTAAACTACCAATTGCCCGACGAAATCGAAACCTACACCCACCGTTCAGGTCGAACCGGACGTGCAGGCAAATTAGGGACTTCTATCGTAATTATCACGAAAAGTGAATTGCGTAAAATTTCGTCTATTGAGCGCATCATCAAACAAAAGTTCGAAGAAAAAACAATCCCTAGCGGAATTGAAATCTGCGAAATTCAGTTGTTGCACTTGGCCAATAAAATAAAAGATACCGAAGTAGATCACGAAATTGACAACTACTTGCCAGCCATTAACGACGTGTTGGACGGATTGAGTAAAGAAGAATTGATCAAGAAAATGGTGTCGGTAGAGTTTAACCGATTTATCGCCTACTACAAAAAGAAACGCGATTTATCAGGCGAAAAAGGTGATCGTCCAGAAAGAGGATCTGAACCAAGAGAAATTCGTGCGGGAGATCCGGTGCGTTATTTTGTAAACATTGGTTCACGCGATGATTTTGATTGGATGCAATTGAAAGATTTCTTGAAAGAAACCTTAGACTTGGGTCGTGATGACGTATTTAAAGTAGACGTAAAAGAAGGGTTCTCTTTCTTTAATACAGATGGAGAACACACCGATAAAGTAATGAGCATTTTGAATGGCTTTAGCTTAAACGGACGTCGCATCAACGTAGAAATATCCAAAAACGAAGGCGGTGGCGGAAGCAGCAGCGGACGAAGAGACCACAACGGAAGAAGTTCTGGTGGTGGATTTGGCGGCGGCAGAAGCAGCGGCGGCGGTGGATTTGGACGTGAACGCAGCAGTGCACCTCGTGCTGGTGGCAGCGGTTTTGGACCAAAAAAAGAAAGTGGATTTGGCGGACGCAGCGAAAGCCGTAGCAGCGGATTCGGATCGGATCGTCCTGCACGACGTTCGGATGCTCCCAAGCCAGAAGGATTCAGCTCTAGAGCACCAAGACGATCAGAATCATTTGGCGACAGCCCACGTCCGAAACGCCCTAGAAAAGACTAACTTTGGTTTGTTAATTTTCTACTAATTATAGCTTAGGCTACCCAATATCTTAGTTCGTTTTAGTACTTTTAGGCCTTCTAAAAAACAAAACATGCGGTATTGGGTAGTCTTTTTTTTAATGTGTTTTTCAGCCGCTCTAACAGCGCAAGAAATTGACACTCCCAAAAAAGTTTCGGGGATTATCCTCAACGACAACAGCAAAACACCCATTGAGAATGTCAATGTGATCAACCTCAACAAAGTGCTAGGTACCGTAACCAATGCCAAAGGGTATTTTGAATTGGACGTTTCTGCCAACGACACCTTACACATTTCCTATATTGGGTTTCAATCGCTCAAAATTCGGGTCACCAACGACTGGATCAAAAGCGGTAAAACCAATATTCAACTCACGGAAAAAGCGATTGCGCTTGAAGAAGTGAACATCATGCCCTATTACCTCACGGGCTATTTGGAGGTAGACACCAAATTAATTCCTACAGCCGAAAATTACCGCTACAGCATTTCGGGTTTGCAGCAAGGCTACGAAGCCGGCGAAAACTCCCCCAATGCCTTTGGACGCGTATTGGGTTCTATTTTTAATCCGGCCGATATGCTCTACAATTTCTTCGGAAAAAAATCGGTAGAATTGAAGCGATTAAAAAAGATGAAAAAAGACGACACCGTGCGCAACCTTTTGGAATCTAAATTTGATCGAGAAACTTTGGCCGTTTTGTTGGGCGTCGACAAAAAAGAAATTGCAGAAATTATGCAGCGTTGCAACTATTCGGAAGCATTTATTAAAACCGCCAATGACTTGCAAATCATGGATGCCATTAGCGAATGCTACGAAGAATACAAAATTCTCAAAAAGAAATAATTAGCCCTTTCGTTCGGCAAAATACCGCGCCTCAATTCGCTTGATGTCTTTGATGGTATTGCGTGCCCAATCAATTCGTTTTTGTAAAATCTCTTCTTCCTTTAGTTGCCAATTTAAATCTGAATGATGCAATCTACTCATCAAATTTTGAATGATAATCGCGGCCGAAACCGAAATATTTAAGCTTTCGGTAAAACCCCGCATCGGAATTTTCAAAAAGCCATCGGCCTGATCTAGTACTTCTTGTGACAAGCCATCGCGCTCGGTACCAAAAAACAAGGCAGCCGGTTGCGTGATATCAAAATCATCCAACAAACAATCATTTTCGTGCGGAGTAGTGGCGATGATGCGATAATTTTTGGCTTTCAAACTTTGAATACAATCTGAAATCGATTCAAACCGATTGACATCTACCCATTTTTGGGCTCCCATGGCAATTTCTTTATCAATGCTTTTGCCAAATTTTTCCTCGACTACATTCAATTGTTGAATCCCAAACACCTCACAACTGCGCATCACAGCACTGGTGTTGTGCAATTGAAACACATCTTCTATCGCCACCGTAAAATGATTGGTGCGTTGGGACAACACCTTGAGAAACTTCTCTTTTCGGGCGTCGGTTAGGAATTCTTCTAAGTAGGCCAAGTAGTCGAGATCAGGCATAGATTGTTTAATTTTGGCAAAAATACAAAAAGCCCTTTCGGATTATGAAAAAAAATATCGTGGTATTGAGTGGAGCCGGGATGTCGGCCGAGAGCGGGATTTCGACCTTTCGAGATAAGAATGGGCTATGGGAAAACCACGATATTATGGAAGTCGCCTCGCCCGAAGGCTGGCGTAAAAATCCGAAATTGGTTTTGGAATTCTACAACCAACGCCGGCGCCAATTGCAGGAGGTTTCGCCAAACAAAGGACATTTACTTTTAGCCAAATTAGAGTCGGAATACCACATTGACATCGTGACTCAAAACGTAGACAATTTGCACGAACGGGCCGGAAGTACTCGCGTGTTGCATTTGCATGGAGAATTAACCAAAGTACGATCAGTAGCCGATGAACATACCCTTTACGAACAGCTCGAAGATTTGCATTGGGGCGACACCGATGCCCATGGAAATCAGTTGCGCCAACACATTGTTTGGTTTGGCGAAGAAGTTCCTGCCATCGAAGAAGCCATTCTACTTTTGGCAAAAGCCGATTTGGTTTTGGTCATTGGTACATCCATGCAAGTGTATCCTGCAGCCGGCCTAGTTGACTATGCCGATACAACAGTGCCAATTGTATATATCGATTTGAATCCGGCGCGACTGCCTAGCCTACCCAATCCAATTACCGTAATGGCCAAACCAGCCAGTGAAGGACTTCGGGAATTTATGTCATTACTGCCTGAATTATTGGGTAATTAATCTACTTTTTTTCGGGCATTTGCCTTTTATAAACCTCAGCAAAGTCTTATATTTGCGCCTTATTTTCAACACACTACACCATGGCTACACTACACGAATTGAATGCTGTTTCCCCCATAGACGGAAGATACAGAGGCAAGACCGAATCGCTTTCGGCCTATTTTTCAGAAGAAGCCCTAATTCGCTACCGTGTATTGGTAGAAATTGAATATTTCATTGCCTTATGCGAATTGCCTTTGCCGCAATTAGCCGGTGTTAATCCAATTATATTTACCGATTTGCGTCGCTTGTATGAAAACTTTTCTACTGCCGATGCACAAGCCATCAAAGACATTGAGCATACCACCAACCACGATGTAAAAGCCGTGGAATACTTCATCAAACAAGCCTTTGACCGGTTGGACTTGGCTCCTTATAAAGAATTCATCCACTTTGGATTGACTTCACAAGATATTAACAATACGGCCATTCCGTTATCAACCAAAGAGGCCTTTCACAATGTCTATTTAAAATCCTTGATTGCGGTGGTTGCCAAACTCAAAGAAATGAGCGTAGCCTGGGCTGAGATTCCCATGTTGGCCCGCACGCACGGACAACCCGCCTCGCCTACTCGTTTGGGTAAGGAAATTGGGGTGTTTGTAGAACGCTTGGAAGAGCAACTGCGTTTGTTGTTTTCGATTCCGTTTGCAGCAAAATTTGGTGGCGCCACCGGCAATTACAACGCGCACCACGTGGCCTATCCGCAGATCGATTGGCGCAAATTTGGAACTGACTTCGTGAGTGATACCTTGGGCTTGCACCACTCGTTTCCCACCACACAAATAGAACATTACGATCATTTTGCCGCCTTTTTTGACGCCTTAAAACGCATCAATACCATCTTGATTGATTTGGACCGCGACATTTGGACCTATGTTTCAATGGATTACTTTAAACAAAAAATCAAAGCAGGCGAAATTGGCTCCTCGGCCATGCCACACAAAGTAAACCCGATAGATTTTGAAAATTCGGAAGGCAATTTAGGAATGGCCAATGCCTTGTTTGAACATTTATCGGCTAAATTACCCATCTCCCGTTTGCAACGCGATTTGACCGACAGCACGGTGTTGCGCAACATCGGTGTTCCATTTGGGCACACAATCATTGCATTAGAAGCCACCTTAAAAGGCTTGAATAAATTGGTGTTAAACGAAGATAAATTGGCCAGCGAATTGGAAAATAACTGGGCTGTAGTGGCCGAAGCCATTCAAACGATTTTGCGCCGCGAAAGCTATCCGAATCCTTATGAAGCCTTGAAAGATCTAACTCGTACACATGGGGTGATTAATCAAGCGGCCATTCAGGAATTCATCCAAACCTTAGCTGTCTCTAACGAAATTAAAGCAGAATTACTGGCGATTAGCCCGAGTAATTATGTGGGAATCTGATTTTTAATGAATAATTAAAAATGAATAATTAATAATTGAGCCGGTAACTATTACTCGTTTAGTGGTAAAAAAATAAAGTGTTCTTAGTGGACTCTCAAAACTTCCAGCTTCCCACTTACCTCGAATAATTCGGCGCTTCCTTCGTAATCGTCACATTGTGCGGATGACTTTCGGTAATTCCACTGGCGGTGATGCGCACAAAACGTCCGGTTTCTTGCAAGGTTGGAATATCTTTGGCACCGCAATAACCCATTCCGGCACGGAGGCCGCCAATGAATTGTTGCATGCTTTCGTTTAATTCGCCCTTATACGGCACTCGGCCTACAATTCCTTCTGGAACTAATTTTTTCACATCGTCTTCCACATCTTGGAAATAGCGGTCTTTTGATCCTTCTTGCATGGCTTCAACCGAACCCATTCCGCGATAGGATTTAAATTTACGTCCTTCAAAAATGATGGTTTCACCGGGGGATTCTTTGGTTCCGGCTAATAAAGAGCCCAACATCACGCAATCAGCGCCGGCAGCAATTGCTTTGGGAATATCACCAGTATAGCGAATTCCACCGTCGGCAATTACCGGAACACCACTCCCTTTCAAGGCGGCAGCTACTTCTAAAACGGCTGAAAATTGAGGAAATCCAACCCCGGCTACAATACGCGTGGTGCAAATTGAACCCGGGCCAATACCCACTTTTACACCATCGGCACCATGTTGGGCCAAATACAAGGCCGCTTCTGGTGTGGCTATATTTCCGACAATTACATCGATACTCGGGAATTGTGCTTTAACTAATTTTAATACGTTCACTACGCCTTCGGTATGTCCGTGGGCAGTATCAATAATTACTGCATCCACTCCCGCTTGCACTAAGGCTGCGGCCCGATCTAAGGCATCAGCTGTTACGCCAATGGCAGCAGCTACGCGCAAACGGCCAAACGTATCTTTGTTGGCAATGGGTTTTTGGGTCAATTTGGTGATATCTCGAAATGTAATCAAGCCAACTAGTTTATAATTTTGGTCGACTACGGGTAATTTTTCGATTTTATTTTCTTGCAAAATTCCTTCAGCCTCTTGCAAGGTAGTGCCCACGGCTGCAGTCACTAAATTTTTGGATGTCATGACCTCGGTAATCGAACGACTGTTTATTTTTTCGAAACGCAAATCCCGGTTGGTGGTAATTCCCTTTAAAATACCGTGGTCGTCCACAACAGGAATTCCACCTATGCCGTGCTCTTTCATGAGTAATTTGGCATCACCTACGGTAGCTGTGAGCGGCATTGTAACCGGATCGATAATCATGCCACTTTCGGCGCGCTTCACTTTGCGTACTTTAGCAGCTTGTTGCTCGATACTCATGTTTTTGTGCAACACGCCTATTCCGCCTTCTTGTGCCATCGCAATAGCCATAGCGCTTTCGGTAACGGTATCCATGGCTGCAGATACAACAGGTACATTGAGTGTGATATTTTTAGAAAATCGAGATTGGATGCGCACTTCGCGGGGAAGCACATTGGAATAATTGGGAACTAAAAGGACATCATCGTATGTTAATCCTTCGCCGATAATTTTCGTGTGGTGTGCGTTCATTGCAATTTGAAGATGTAGTTAAATTGCGTGCAAATATAGAGGATTTAATTTAGAAAAAACGAGAAATCCCAAATAGAAAAATGAATTTTAATGGTAAACTTTAAAAATCTTGGTCGCCTCGTTGTAGGCACTTTCAAAACTCATGGGGCTGGTGCCTGTTGGTTCTTTTTGGGTGGTGAAGTAGGACAATAATTTCTCGGTGGGCATGTTGCCTGTGAGTTCATCTTTGGCCATGGGGCATCCGCCAAAACCTTGTATGGCGCCATCAAATCTCCGGCAACCGGCAGCATAAGCGGCATCTACTTTTTCAAACCACTTAGTGGGTGTGGTATGCAAATGGGCGCCAAATTCAATGTTGGGGTATTGGGGAATTAAATGGGAAAATAAATAGGAAATCACCTCGGGTGTGGAGCTGCCAATGGTATCAGATAAGGACAAAATAGTCACGCCCATTTGGGCCAAGCGTTCGGTCCATTCAGCCACGATTTCTACGTTCCAAGGATCTCCATACGGATTGCCAAACCCCATAGACAAATAGGCCACCACTTCTTTGTTGTGCGCGTGTGCAATGTCGAGGATTTCATGCAAACTCAGTAAGGATTCGGCAATGGTTTTGTGCGTGTTACGCATTTGAAAATTCTCGGAGATCGAAAACGGAAATCCCAAATAATTAATTTCTGGAAACTGAGCCGCAGCTTGTGCCCCTTGGGTATTGGCAATGATCGCCAATAATTTACTTTGGGTTTGTGACAAATCGAGTTTCGCCAAAACGGCTGCAGTATCTTGCATTTGCGGAATGGCCTTGGCCGACACAAAACTACCAAAATCGATGGTATCAAAACCTACCCGCAACAACGACTGCAGGTAATCAACCTTGCGCTGGGTGGGAATAAACTCCTTAATACCTTGCATGGCATCGCGGGGACATTCAATGATTTTGATGGGATTCACAGACACGATTTATGAGCTAAGATAAGGCGATTTTTTGATTAATGGCTTTCACCAAAGCAGGACCTTCGTAAATAAAACCAGTATACAACTGCACCAAACTGGCTCCGGCTTCGAGCTTTTCTATAGCATCATCGGCACTGTGAATACCGCCTACGCCAATGATTGGGAACGCTTTATTGCTTTTCTCAGCTAGAAACCGAATCACTTCGGTGGATCGCTTCGTCAACGGCTTGCCAGACAATCCGCCCATTTCAATTTTGTTTTCCGATTGCAAGCCTTCTCTGGATAGCGTAGTATTGGTGGCAATCACGCCCGCAATTTGGGTGATTTTTACAATGTCGATGATGTCAAGCAATTGCTCGTCGGTGAGATCGGGGGCTATTTTGAGTAAGATGGGTTTGGCCTTGACTTGGGCCAAATTTTTATTTTGCAAAGTTTGCAACAATTGCGTGAGCGGTTCCTTGTCTTGCAGTGCACGTAAATTGGGTGTATTGGGCGAACTCACATTCACCACAAAATAATCAACTACCTCGTATAACGCATCAAAACAAATTTCGTAATCGGAAGTGGCGGTTTCGTTTGGGGTATCTTTGTTTTTGCCGATGTTTCCGCCAATTAATACGCCTTTATTTTGTTGCAAACGCAAAACGGCTGCATCCACTCCCCCATTGTTAAAGCCCATGCGGTTGATGATGGCACTGTCGGGCTTCAGTCTAAACAAACGTTTTTTGGGATTCCCAGCCTGAGGCTTGGGCGTAAGCGTGCCAATCTCGATGAATCCAAATCCAAAATTGGCCAATTCCTGGTACAACTTGGCATCTTTATCAAAGCCCGCGCCTAATCCTACTGGGTTTTTAAATTTCAAGCCAAATACTTCACGTTCCAAACGCGGGTCATTGACTGCATACAATTGGTTGCACAACCAGCCAAAGCCAGTGATTTTGTGTAACAAGCGAATACAGGCAAAGGTGAAATAATGCACTTGTTCGGGATCAAACCAAAACAAGATCGGACGAAGAAGGAGTTTGTACATGGGGAATTATTTGCTGCACAAAAGTAAATTATAATTGTTAATTAATACTGAATAATTAAAAATGAGAAATTGTTTTAAAAGAGTGGGAAGCGGGAAGTTGGGAGTGGGAATAAATCTAAAACCTACAACCTACAACCTAAAACCTTAACAATCTCTTCTGATGAAATATATCTTTATTACTTACTTTTGAAAAAAATATAGCCCTTTTAATATGAAAAAAATATTTTTTGCGGGAGTCATATCCCTGATTTTGCTGGGTGGATTTGTATATTCAACTCGTGAAATTAAAAATGAAATCCCTAGAAAGCCAATTCCAAAGCTGCTTTCAGCTGCTGAAATGAAGGCTAAACTAAAAAATGGGAAGCGACTCCTGATGGCATTCAGTACAATAAATGGCAAGCCTCTCCAGCAGGTAAAAAAGTGCATGCCAGTATAGCTAAAATAAGCCAATCCATTAAGGAAAAAAGTAATATAGAAGCAGTTGTTACCTCTTTTTCTCTTCCGCCAGGATCAAGATTAGGTTTCGGACTAATGGTTAGGATTAATGATGCTGATTATATTCTAACTTTAGGACTGGATAAGCAAGGCAAGAATGTATTGGATTTTAAAAATGAATATGAGCAATTGCATAGCCTAAACGTGAACGACAAAATAAGTATAAAAAGCCATAGCGTTTCGCAAGCACCCAAGTATTCCTATCCAATAATTGCAGGCAACTATGTAGAACGAGATCATAAACAAATATATAAACGCGTACTTCGAAAAGGCGGTTGCTAACTAAAGTATAAAATACATTTACCTTCTTTATTTTTTGAGGATCAACGACAGATTAATTAAACATAAAAAAGAATGAATAAACAATTTTCAATTTTTATTATCCTTGTTGTGTTCACCTGTTTATAAAACACATTTGCGCAAAATAATCGTTTACACACCAGTAATACAATTGGCTGGTACAACTATTTTGGAACCTTCAAAGTATCAGAAAATTTTGGCATTCACACCGAGTACCAATGGCGGAGAGATAACCTAATTACAACTTGGCAACAAAGTCTTTTGCGGGTTGGTGTAAATTACAATGTAAACGCGAGAGTACAATGTAGAGTTGGCTACGCTTGGATAGAAACATTCCCTTATGGTGAATTCCCAATTAATAGTTTGGGTAGAGATTTTACAGAACACAGAATTTTCGAAATGATTCAACTTGCTCATAAAGAAGGAATTGTTGATTTGTCTCATCGGTTCATGCTCGAACAACGCTTTGTAGGTCGGTATTCTTCTGCTTCTCAACTTACTGAAGATGAATTTCCACTGCTCCAACGCATGCGGTATATGTTTCGGTTACAAATTCCCCTGAAAGGAAACGAAATAAAAGACAAAACACCCTATGTTGCTTTGTATGATGAGATTTTTATTGGCTTTGGAGAAAATGTAAATGCCAATATTTTTGACCAAAATAGAATAGGTGTTCTGTTGGGCTATCGCTTCAACAAAAACCTGCGACTAGAAGGCGGGTATTTAAACCAAACTCTACAATTTGGCAGACAAATAAACGGCCAAAATGTTTTTCAAACTAATGCTGGTTTTATACTAAACACCCACATAAATTTTGATTTGAGAAAACAAGCAAGTAACTAAAACTATCGCTTCAGCTGAATTGAAGTAGGAAGCGGGGAGTTGGAAGTTCGGAATGGGAAGAAAGCACAAAACTTACTACCTAAAACCTACCACTTAAAACCTACAACCTAAAACCTAAAACCTACAACCTAAAACCTACCTCAATTCGTTGACACAACATCGATACAATTCGTTTGTTTAAATCGCTTTTGTGGTCGAGGTAAAACGGGAGTTCTTCTTCGGTAAGGAGTGCCAAGACCAACCCTACTAAAACATTTCTAAGGGCGATGTCTTTTTGCATGCGCAGTTTTACAAAATTTTCGAGCGTTGCACTTTTTGTAGGAATTTCTGCAGCCTGAATTTGTGCCTTAAACAAGGCGATAATTAGATTATTTTGAAACTTGAGTATCGGCCGTAGGCATTCGTTTTGAAATTGTTCGAGCGGCAATGAACTGCGTGTTGCATCGATTATTATTTCGCTTCGAAGAGTGAGAAGTTGCGCCGATCGTGTCATTTTTTTAATTTTGGTAAATGTAGTAAATATACGTTGAGTAGTTAGCTCTCAGCCTTAAGCTGTTAGCTGTTAGCCACGAATGCACGAATTAAATAAATTCCAATACTGAATCCCGAAGCTTCGGGACCAAAACATCGGGACCAAATAGTTTCTTCAAGATCAAATCTTTTAATCTTTAAATTATTCAATCTTTCAATCTTCTAGTCCGACAACCAACAACATTTTTTTTACAAATCTGCACCAAAAAAACAGAAGCTAATTCCTAAAGTTATAGATTTGCGCGGTTTCTAACTGCAAGAAAACATGTTAAAAAGAACAACTATTTCGGTATTAATGGCCGTGTATAATACCGATTTCGTCTATATAAAAAGAGCGATAGATTCTGTATTGATGCAAGATTTTCAGGATTTCGAGCTCATTATCATTGACGACGGCAGCAAAGAAAACAACCGGGAATCGTTGATGCAGTATGTCGAGCAACACGAAGACAAAATTATCTACATACGGCACTGCAATCAGGGACAATCCGAATCGATCAACCGAGGCGTGAAGAACAGTAGCGGAGAATTTATCACTATACTAGACAGCGACGACGAATATAAACCACATCATTTGAGTGCTTGTCTCGCTGAAATCGAAAATTTGGATTTGATTTGTTCGACTACCGAAACCATTGTAAATACCGACGCCGACTATTATGTACCCGACAAAGATGATGTGACGCAACTCATCCACTTGGATGAAACCGTTTTATTTGGCACCTTGTTTGGTCGTAAAATGGTGTTTAAAAGCTTGAAATTTAGGAGCGGTTTTGCCGCTGACGCCGATTTTTTTGAAAAAGCCACTTCCCTATTTCAAGTAAAAAAAGTAAATCTCCGCACCTACATTTACCACCGCACCATGCCCAACAGCATTTGTGCTACTTTGATTAAAACCAACTTGAGTAATGACCGTTGATCTTCCGCAGATTCATGTCAGTAAAAACCTAGTATTGGCTTGCCATATTTCGGGTGTGTTTGATGTGAACCGAAATGCCACCTTGGAACACGACCAGTACGAACTTGTGCGCGAATGGGCAGAATCATTGACAAACGCCCAGGTGCAAGGCATTCTTTTTCACAATGGATTTTCGGAAGCAAGCTGCAAAAAATATACAACTGACTTTGTTTCATTTGTACGCATTAAACACAACCCTAGCTATAACCCAAACGTGTATCGGTATTTTGTGTACCGCGATTTTTTGCAAAACCAAGTATCGCAAGTAAACAACGTTTTTTGCACAGACGTTTCAGATGTGGTGTTGGTGAAAAACCCGTTTACTGATCGCTTTTTTCTGGAAAACCCGCACGCTATTTTTTGCGGTGATGAACCTAAATTGCTGCAAAACGAGTGGATGTTTGATCACGGCACGCATTTGCGCGAAAAAATACTAGACTATTCAGCGTTTGAAGCGACGTTTGCCCATGAAACCCTATTAAATTGTGGAATTATTGGAGCAAATGCTGCCTTATTCTACCAATTTATTGAACAGTTGTGTGCGTTTCACGAATTGGGAAATCGCGACAATAAAACCGCATTTACCGGCGATATGGGCATATTTAATTTTGTGGCTCGAACGCAATACAATGCTCAGTTGATGCATGGAAAACCTGTAAATACGGTATTTAAAAACTACGAAACCGAACGAAGTGATTGTTGGTTTAGGCACAAATGAGGGAAGTGGGAAGTTGGGAGTTGGGAGTTGGGAGTTGGAAGCTGGAAGTTGGAAGCTAGAAGTTTTTGTGGTAGTATACTAAGTACGTCATTGCGAGGAGGAACGACAAAGCAAACTTTTCGCAACACAGATTTATATAAATTTGAGAAATAAAATAAATGACATCAGAAATATTCGTGAATTCGTGGCAGAACAAATTCATTCAATAATTCAGCATTTTTCAATTGCAGTTGCTTTTATAGTATCTTAGCTTCAAACTTATTTATCTATGTACAAACATTTACTTAGTGAAACCACTCAAAAATGGAGTGAACGTTTATTCTTAAAAATTGCTATCGCATCATT
>CAMBOW010000036.1 GCA_945869365.1 Flavobacterium psychrophilum
ACACATCCCAAGAAACATGACCACATCCGGTTTCCCAACTGAGTGAGGCTGAAATGGTATTGATATTGGTTACTGCAGTACCAAAGGGAGCAACGCAACCCGCGAATCCTTCGATCATGATGTCGTAATCTTCGGTTTCTCCATAGCCATAATTGGCACAAGGATCTATTGTTGCGGCTTCGGTATTCCATACATCTCGCACCCGCATTCTATGCATACCCGATGGAGCGGTACAATCCAATAAAATTGAAAAAATGCCCGTTTCGTTAGAACCAATTTCGGTTAAGGTATACCCTACTCGTTCTTCTGGTGCAAATACAAAATCATCGTTGTAATCGATCCAAACGGCTATATTTTGTTGTTGATAGGTTCCTACCGTGACATTGATTTCATACAATACACCCGGAAACAAGGTAGCCGTATAATTGGGCAAACCCGTAAAATGAGTGTACGAAGGATTTACAGGTACGGTACCCGTGTTATTGGCCAAGGTTGTTCCGGTAATGGTAATGTTAGAAATCAAATCGCCGTCGGTTTTCCCATTGGTGTAGGTGGGGAAACAATAACAAATCACAGTCGGAGTAGCTGTTACCAATATTGGCGTGCTAATTTGAGTACTTGCTCCACAAGAAACCACACACTGGTACCAATGGGTTCCAAACTGTGTTGTGCTTAATTGAGAAGAGAATCCATTGGCAATGGGATTGTAGGTTACACCATCTGTAGACGATTCCCATTGGTAGGAAATACCAAAATCACTACTTGGATTTTCTAAACTTAAATCGAATGGAAATCCATCACATAAATTTTGTGAAGTCGATACGGTATTTCCTGGTGCGGGTAATCCGCTGCAATACGGTTGAGGAGTGAACACCATTTTTTGTCCAAGTAAAAATTGGGTAGTGGTAATGTTGTTGTTGGCAAAAGTAGTAGATGTGGCAGAAGGAACTGAAGTAGGAATCACACTCAAAAAAGAAGTGGCGTCAACCAAACCAATGGATGCCGTTAGACCACCTGTGGTGTTTAGGGTATTGCTGTATACAAATTCGATAATTCCGGTTGTTTCGTGCAAGACCATTTTAAATGAGGCAAATGCATTAGGACTCACGGCTCCCCCATTCCCGATGTTGATGTTGTCCCAACTAATTTCCATGAACCGAAATGGTGCTGTTCCTCCTGCAGCAAATTGAATCGCTCCAGTTGTTCTGTTATGATCATCCCAAAAAGCAGCAATTAACGGATTTTGAGGGTTTGTTGGCGAAAGATTGTTTACCCACGATTGTCCATTGACCACACCGCCCAGTCGAATCCAACCGTTGGTACTCAAACTGAATGTCGTATAAATTTCGCCACCAAAATTAAACGGAAACCCGATGGGAATGTTGTTTTGTATTCCGTCATCCCCTGTAGCGGTCGAATTGGTTCCTACTACAGCCGTGTAGGCTTCGGTAGTTTGCGAAAAAAGATAGCCCGATACCGATTGAGCAAATCCCTGAGCCGATATCAATACAAGTGCAAGTAGTAATTTTTTCATACATCAAATGTGTTAATGCTTAAAAGCAGCCTAAAATAGCTAAAATTTGTGAAAGTCAAAGAAAGGATTCATAAAAAAGCCACTAAAACAGTGGCTTATTATATCGTGTCTTACTTTATAAATTATGAAATACTAGGTACTCCTACATTTTCATCCGCTTCTGCAGCATAATCTACTTCAGGAAAATCAAATCCGAATAGGTTGTAAAAATCTTTACGATAACCTGCTAAATCACCAATTTTGGCTAAATTCTCTGTGCTAGCCTGCTCCCATAATTCGGCCACTTTGGCTTGCACATCTTGGCGCATTTCCCAATCGTCAATGCGAATTCTTCCCTGCTCGTCAACCGGAACGGGTTTACCTGTAAATAAACGATCTTGGTACAACCGTTGAATTTGTTCGATGCATCCTTCGTGAATTCCTTCGGCTTTCATGATTTTATAGAGCAACGAAATGTATAACGGAATTACCGGAATCGCTGAACTTGCTTGGGTTACTAGGGCTTTATTTACCGAAACATAGGCTTTACCATGAATAGACTCCAACTCTTTTGTAATGCTAAATGCAGTGGCCTCCAAGTGATCTTTGGCTTTACCGATTGTTCCCTTTCTATAGACTGGTTCAGTTAAGGCTGGCCCAATATAAGAATAGGCAATTGTTTGTATACCTGGTGCCAATAAATTTTCGTCTTTTAAAGCTTCGATCCACATGGCCCAATCTTCACCGCCCATTACGGCAACTGTATTTTCAATATCATCTCCAGCACAGGGCTCGATGGATACATTGGTCACATTTCCTGAATGAAAATCGACGGTTTTATTGGCATAGACTTGTCCAATTGGTTTCAATACCGAACGGTGCAAGACGCCTGTTTTGGGATGCATACGCACCGGAGAAGCCAAACTGTATATAATTAAATCTACTTGGCCTAAATCTTGTTTAATTAATTCGATCGTTTGTTTTTTTACTTCGTCTGAAAATGCGTCGCCATTAATACTTTTGGCATACAAACCCGCTTTTTGTGCTTCAGTTTCGAAGGCAGCTGAATTGTACCAGCCTGGAAAAGCGGTTTTGCCATCAACAGGCGGTTTTTCAAAGAAAACACCAATTGTTGCAGCATCCGATCCAAATGCACTGCTAATGCGAGATGCCAAACCAAAACCTGTTGATGCACCAATGACCAATACTTTTTTGGCACCTGCAATTGGTCCTTTTGATTTGATATAAGCAATCTGATTTTTTACATTTTGGGCGGCACCATCGGGGTGGGCCGTGAGGCAAATGAATCCGCGCATTCTAGGTTCTATAATCATACGAATGAAATTATATGGTGAAAAGTTAGTGTTTTAATTATAAGGCCACAAATATACTTTCTTTGTTTAGTTCAACAAAGCTTTTGCATGATTTATAGCAGATGCCACAGGGTCTTTACCTGATAACATTTCAGCCAATTCAAGCACGCGTTCCTCATCACTTAGCTGCTTAATTTGGGTTTGTGTATTGGCTTCCTGCGCCACTTTATACACCTTGAAATGCGTTTGTCCTTTGGCGGCAATTTGAGGCAAATGTGTAATGGCAAATACTTGTCTGTTGGCACTCATTTGGGCCATGATTAACGCCATCTTTGTCGCAATTTCGCCTGATACACCCGTATCGATTTCGTCAAAAATCAAGGTAGGCAATTGGGTGTAATTGGCTAGAATTGCTTTGGTAGCCAACATGATACGCGACATTTCACCACCTGAGGCCACCTTTTTTAACAACCCGAGTTCACTGCCTTTATTGGCCGAAAACAAAAACTGCAAGCTTTCTTTCCCGTTGGGCAAATAGACCTCTTTGGAAACTAGGCGAATGTCAAAACGCACAGCCGGCATGCCCAAATCAGCAAGCAAAGTTGTCCATTGGTTTGTCAACAAGGGAATGGCTCGTTCTCGGTTGGCATGAAGGGTATCCGAAAGTTGATCCAATTGGGTTTCAAAAGTGGATTTGTTTGCCACCAATCGCGATAAGCTATCCTCTAACTCGCCAGCAGATGTAAGCTTGGCCTGCAATTCCTCGCGTATCGCACATAATTCAGGAATTGTTTTTACTTGGTGTTTCTTTTGGAGGGTATAGATTTGTTGCAAAAGCTCATGCACTTTCTCAAGAGCTGCGGGATCTTCGTTTACTCCATCGACCGCAGAAGCGAGTTCGGATACTACATCTTTCAACTCAATATAAGAGGCTGTTAGGCGTTCAAACAATTGGTTGTATTGAACAGAAAAACCAGCGATGCGTTGCATATCTGATTTCATTTCGACCAATTGTGCCAAAACACCCACTGCATCTTGATCGGCTAGAGCATGCGATTTGGCCAAATTTTCCTTAATCATAGAGACATTCGAAAGGGCTTGGGCTTGGGTTTCCAACTCTTCGATATCCAATTGATCTAAGGGAATTGCCTGCAATTCGGCCAATAAAAAGGCCTGATAATCCTGTTCTTTTGCTGTATTTTTTATCTCCTCTTCTACTGCCGCAATTTCGGCTAAGGTTGTTTTGTAGGCTTTAACTTGCCTCTGATAGTCTTCCAAAATTAATCGGTTTTGGGCCACGGCATCGATAATTTGAAATTGGGTTTTCTCCTCTGATAATTCTTGGGTTTCATTTTGCGAATGAATATCCAACAAAAATTCACTGAGATCTTGCAGTTCTTGCAAGTTTACGGGTGTATCATTTACAAAGGCACGTGATTTACCCGATGGTAAAATTTCACGACGGATGATGGTGTGGGCTTCGTAATCGAGATTGGCTTGTTCGAAAAAATCTTGCAAGTGATACTTGTCAATCGAGAAATGCGCTTCGATAACACATTTTTCGTCTTTGTTTTTCAGAGAAGATAAATCGGCTCGTTTGCCCAATACCAAACCCAAAGCACCCAATAATATTGATTTCCCTGCACCCGTTTCACCAGTTATACTGGTAAATCCATCCGAAAAATCAATGGCTAATTTTTCGATCAATGCATAATTATTGATGGATAAGGAAGTAATCAAAGTAATTTATGTTGGTTAAGGCTAATACTTTATTGTGGCCCATTTGGCAGCATTAATTGGCGAAACTTGATTTAAGGTGCTAATTAATTCGGCCACATTCATTTTAGGTCCGCCCGAAAACAAGGAAACCATTTCGTCAACTTTGGCGTCAAAAAACACACGCATCAAAAAAGCATTGGGACGCACTTTATATAAATCAGTTACATTTTTTACGGCTTCTACTATTTTGTCTTTTGCCCCTTTGGGATCTTGGTGCATGGTGTCTAATCCATCAAAATGGTATTGAAACAAGGCTTCTCTGTAGGGAGAAAAGGTTTGGGAAAGCAAATCGGTGAGTAAAAAATAACGGTTTTGGTTGCTTTCGCCTTGGTTCCACCCTTTGTAGTTGCTTCCTTGGGCCGTTGTCAATATTTCACGGGCATTTTCTAGGTAATTATTTCCCCCGTTTAAGGCAAACGTATCGGCATCTAAGCCTATGATAATGAAACTATAAAAGGAAATTACCGAAACCAAATTGGAATCAAAAGAGGTGGGATTAAAATTCAGGAGTTGAAATTCAATGTAATCAAAACTAAATTCCTTATCATTAAAATTAAATACTGGAGAAGAATAAGTTGAACTATATACAGGACGAGAAGATTCTACTTGTATTGTTGCTTTAAAACGATTGGTGTCAAATTCGGTCACGTTGATGTTCATCGAACAATTGATGCGTTCGTTAGCTTTATACTCCTGCCCGGTCCATTCCGTTTTGTTCACAAAATCATTTAATGCTTTTTCAAGTGTTTTAAAAACTTGTTTGTTGGTGCCCGCAATCTGATCGGCATTTACTTTCACGGTGCAATTTAATTCTTGTGCATAAACACTGCCATTAACAATTAACACCAAAAATATCAGGTAATTACGCATAGTATTTTGCAATTAGAATGTTTAGTAAATCGTCTGCAACCGCTTCTTTTGATTTCAAAGGCATTGGGGTAATTTGCAATTCTCGGTCAATAAAAGTCACTTTATTGGTTGGCTTTCCAAAGCCAGCGCCCTCATCTTGAAGCGAATTCAAAACGATCAAATCTAAGTTTTTTTTCTGAATTTTTGTTGCCGCGTTTTCAATTTCATTTTCGGTTTCTAAAGCAAACCCAACAACTATTTGCTTGGTTTTTGCGAGTCCTAAAGAAGCTAAAATATCCTGGGTTTTTTCGAGTGTCAATTCCATTTCCTCAGTACTTTTTTTAATTTTTTGCGCAGAAATTTTAGCTGGACGATAATCAGCTACCGCAGCAGCACAAATCGCAACATCGACTAATTCAAAATGGGAATGGCAAGCGGCATACATCTGAGCTGCTGACACCACACGAATGAGTGTACATGCTTGATCCTGAAAATCCAAGTGCGTGGGTCCGGTAATTAAAACCACTTTTGCTCCTTTGGCAACAGCTGCGCGCGCAATATCAAATCCCATTTTACCGGAAGAATGATTGCCAATAAAGCGCACCGGATCAATGGCTTCATACGTTGGCCCAGCGGTGATTAAGATGGTTTTGCCTTTCAAGGCTAGTTGATTTTGAATATCGGCCTCCATAAAAGCCAAAATATTCTCGGGCTCTGCCATGCGGCCTTCGCCCGATAGGCCACTGGCCAATTCGCCCGATTCGGCAGGGATTAAGGTGTGACCAAAAGAAGTTAATGTTGCAAAGTTGGTCACAGTGGTAGGATGTTTGTACATATCCAAATCCATGGCCGGCGCAAAATACACCGGACATTTGGCCGACAAATACACCGCAAGCAATAAATTGTCGCAATTGCCTTGCGCCATTTTGGCCAAGGTATTGGCAGTAGCGGGTGCAATGAGCATATAATCGGCCCAAAGTGCTAGATCTACGTGCTTGTTCCAAGTGGGATGATCTTCCTGAAGTGCAGGATTCGGCTGATTGTAAATGGTAGAGCAAACGGGTCTTTTAGAAAGAGTAGCCAAGGTGAGCGGCGTCACAAAATCTAAAGAAGCAGGTGTCATGATCACTTGGACCTCGGCACCTGCTTTGATGAAAAGACGAACTAAAGATGCAGTTTTATATGCGGCAATGCCACCAGAAATTCCCAGTACAATTTTTTTCCCGCGTAAAACTGACATTAGTCGTAGGTATTATTTAGTGCCTTCTTGGTGGTAGATTTTACCATCCATCCATTCTTGAACAGCCAAGGCATGTGGTTTTGGTAATTTTTCGTAAAACTTAGACACCTCAATTTGTTCTTTGTTTTCGAAAACTTCTTCCAAACTGTCGTTGTAGGTAGCAAATTCTTCTAATTTCTCTGTCAATTCTTTCTTGATCTCAGAATTGATTTGATTGGCGCGTTTGGCCATAATCGTAATTGCTTCGTACACATTTCCAGTAGGCTCTTCAATAACCGTTTTGTTGTAGGTTATGGTGTTTACTGGCGCATTGGTTTTCTTTAAATCCATGACTTTTTTTATTTAGCGTATTGTTGTAAATCAGTTTCTATTTTGGCCAACATTTCATCGGCTTTTACTTTGTATTTGGTATTCTCGTTGAATTTAATTAAGATAGCATAAGCGGTTTTGGCATTTTGTAAACGCTCTTGCATTTTGGTGGCTACGCTATTTATAGCCAAATAGTACGACGAATCCAATTTGTAATACAAAGCATCTTCTTTGAATTTCGTACCCGGGTATTCGTCAATAAAATTATCCAAGGCGACCAACGCCGATTTGTAATCGGAAATGGTATTATATTGTTTGGCGTTTTCGAACACTTTTTTCTCTACTTTATCGGTAAGAATTCTTAACACTGCGTTGGCTTCCGCCATGTTTTCCGAATTTGGAAAATCGTCGATAAAGGCTTGTAATTTGGTAATGGCCTTAAACGTATCGGTTTGATCTAAACTATAGACCGGTGATAATTTTGAATAGCATTTGGCGCTCAAAAAAGAAGCTTCTTCTAGCTTTTCACTTTTGGGGTAGCTAGAGGCAAAATTCTCAAATTGGTAGCCGGCTAAATAATATTGTTCGGTTTTGTAATAGGCTTGAGAAAATAGATAAAACATCTTCTCGGCTTGCGGTTTCCCACGGTAACTGGGCGCAATTTGTTCAAACAGACGAATGGATTTGTTGTATTTGCCTTTGTCGTATTGAATGTTAGCCATATCAAACTTCACAGCAACATCTTCTGATTTCAATGCTTTTTGATAGGGACTGCACGAAAAAAGTGCAACTGCAACCAACCATAAAACGAGGATTTTTTTCATCTATTTAAATCGGGTATTATTGATTTACAAGCCGTTGTATCGCTCGAAAACGAAGGGCAAATTTAGTTATAAATTACGGATTACAAAATATTTTTTTTAGCTAAAAAGGACTGCTTAAACCGCTAGATTTTTGATGAACGTTGCCAATTTATTGTGTAGCGCTTGGTCTACAGTAACCAAAGGCAAACGCACTGTATTCTCTGACAATCCTAGGATATGAAACACTTCTTTAATACCCGCCGGATTGCCTTGTTCAAAAATTAAATCTATCGCATCGGCTAGTTTGTAGTGCAGCGCATAGGCTTCATCTGCTTTACGCGCCAAGCCCAAGCGCACCATCGCCGAAAACTGTTTGGGAAAACCTTCGCCAATTACAGAAATCACTCCACTTCCACCGGCTAAAATCATAGGCAAGGTAATCATGTCGTCGCCCGATATTACATGAAATCCTGCAGGTTTATGTTGCAACAACTTCATGGCTTGAACGAGATCCCCTGCAGCTTCTTTGATAGCCACAATGTTCGTAAAATCAGTAGCCAATCGGATCACGGTTGCCGGAAGCATATTGCTGGCGGTGCGTCCGGGCACGTTGTATAGAATTATCGGTTTAGGCGAAGCCAAGGAAATGGCTTTAAAATGCTGATAAATGCCTTCTTGAGTTGGTTTATTATAATAGGGGGATACCGAAAGCACGGCCACAAATGGACTTAGATCGCGGGTTTGTAATTCGTGAACTACCTTGGCCGTATCATTTCCTCCTACTCCCAACACCACTGGCAATCGGCCGTTATTGGCTTTGATTATCGTTTGAATTACAAGGTTTTTCTCATCAGGTGAAAGGGTGGCGTTTTCGGCGGTGGTTCCCAAGACAACCAAATAATCAATTCCGTTGTCTAGTTGAAAGTTCACAATTCGGGTTAAGGCATCGACATCGACTGAAAAATCTCTTTTAAATGGAGTTACCAAAGCAACGCCAGTTCCTACTAATGCTTGCATCTGTTATAGTTTGTTTAGTATTTTTAAATATTTGGCTAATTCTGCCATGAATAGCTCGTGTTTTTCGGCGGTGGTATTGATTATAAAATGATTTAATTTTTTGTCTATTGAAGCAAAACCTACTTTAAATAGCGCCTTAGATTGATTGCTTGCCACCAATAATGGTGATTTTGGTATATCATAATAGTTGATTAACAAATCAAAGCGCTGGGAAACAAAGTCTTTTACAGCTGAATTTTCGAAGGTAGCTTTCCAACTCAGGTCTTTGTGGCTAAACGTAGGATAATCAAAGGTTTCGTTTTTTTTGATGATATCTTTGTACACTAAGGTAAACACCTTATCCGCTTGAATTCCAAAGGAAATTAACGATTGAACTAAGGCTTCCTTTTCGTGAAAATAGGTTTCATCAAACAAAATTCCAACGGTTTTTACTTTGGATTCAGTTACTAAAATCTTCACATTAGAAAGACTCTTTTTGATCAATTTTAGCGTGAAAAAATCCTTTATATAATTTAAAAACATAGTACTTTTACTTGGAAACAAATTTACATAAATAAGCAGCAAAACCGATGGCAAAACTAAAAAAGTATAACGGCCTATTGTGGCATTTTGTTTTATTCTTAACATTTATTTTTTTATTTTCTTGTGAACCAAAAAAACTTTGGGTAAACAAAATTGACGGGAAAGAACTTAAACTACTGGCTGAGTTCAAAGAAGATTCCGTAATAAACCAAATGATTTTCCCCTACAAAGATTCCATTGATCGGGATTTGAGCAAAGAATTGGCCTATGCACCAGAAACCTTAGACAAAACGGGCGAATGGCAGAGCAGTATTGGCAACTTTTTTGCCGATGTAACCTTCCTCAAAGGAGCTGGGCTTTTGCGCGAAAATCACCAGAAAAACTTAGATTTTATTTTACTAAACAGCGGCGGAATTCGCGCCATTATCCCCAAAGGCCCGGTTACCGCAAGAAACGCCTACGAAGTAATGCCCTTTGAAAACAACCTTACAGTTGTCACGCTTCAAGGCGAACAGGTGCTCGAATTGCTCAACTACATTATAGCTGAACACAAACCTCACCCGGTATCGGGCATTCAATTTACCATTTCGAATGACAAAAAACCCACCCAAATTAAAATACAAGGACAGTATTTTGATCCTGCCAAAAATTATACGGTGGGCACAAATGATTATTTAGCCAACGGCGGAGACAATATGCTCTTCTTTAAAAAAGGCATTGAGCGCCTTGATTTGAATTACAAACTTCGAGACGTCTTGATTGATTATTTCAAAACGGTTGATAGCCTTCCTGTTCCCAAAGACCAACGCATATTTATTGAAAAATAGTTTCCGATACTTGCTATGAAAAGAAGAGAATTTATAGAAAAAACAACTGCCAGTGCTGCCTTAATAGGGCTTGGACTAAGCACCTCAAGTTTTACAAAATCGACTGCAAAAAAACTAACCGTGTTACACACCAACGACGTGCACAGTTACATCGAACCGTTTGCAGCCAATCATCCAAAATTCCCAAACATGGGGGGTGTTGCACGAAGAGCAACCTTGATTCAGCAAATTCGAGCTACAACGCCCAACGTATTGTTGCTCGATGCAGGGGATATATTTCAGGGAACCCCTTATTTTAATTACTATAAAGGCGCGCTTGAATTTAAACTCATGAGTAAAATGAATTATGATGTAGCCACTCTGGGCAATCATGATTTTGACAATGGCTTAGAGGGTTTTCACAAGCAATTGCCTTTGGCTAATTTCTCGTTTGTATCGGCCAATTACGATTTTAAAAACACACTTTTAGACGGACTAATTTCCCCCTATAAAATCATTAGTAAAGATGGAATTAAAGTAGGAATTTTTGGCTTAGGAATTGATTTTGACGGCTTAGTTGATAAGCGAAACTACAAAGAAGCGGTGTATCTAAATCCGGTTGAAGTGGCAAAAGACATGGCGTTTTTACTAAAAAACACAGAAAAATGTGATTTGGTAATTTGCCTTTCTCACTTGGGTTATTCGTATAAAGAAGATAAAATCTCTGATGTAAAACTCGCCGCTCAAACCAAGGACATCGATTTAATTATAGGCGGACATACGCATACATTTTTAGACAATCCTACTGTACTAAAAAACTTGGAGGGCAACGAAGTCGTGGTAAACCAAGCGGGTTGCTATGGCGTACTCCTGGGGCAAGTAGATTTTTACTTCGAAACGACTGGAAAAACTAAACACAGCAGCAAAGTAATTACCGTATAACTAGTTGTTGCGCTCTGTGATTTGAATTTTGAACGAATCGTGATGGCGACGACGTTTTTCGTCTACCACCAGAAAACGACAAAATAAATAGTGTGCCGTGTAAAAGAAAAACAAGCCTACGGCTTCAAAATTGCCATTGAGGATAATACTTGAGACCTGATCGATCATTAAAAACAAAACGGCCAGAAGCAAATACATACTTGACTTTCGACTTTTGTTGAAAAAATTGGCCAAGGCAAAGGCACCCAAAATCGTAAAAACGACACACTGGGTTATGTACAAGAAAAACAATTCTTTCACCGAAGCATAAGAGATAATTGTGAGTAGCATGTAGAATAACAAAAAAGGAACCGCACTCACTGCAATTGGAAAAAACTTCTTTACTTTAAGGGACATATGAACCAAATGCACAAACAATACTTTGTATATAAGTACAAACAAAGTTCCAACAACCATGGGTATAAGCAAGTTTGACAACAAAAACATGTTGGCAATCCATACCGCCAGTAAAGCAACTATGTAAATCAGATCTATTCGTCGAGTAGAACACCAATACATGAATAATAAAACAGGAATGACAAGCGGTTTTACTAAGATAATTAAATCTTTATCTTTAAAAAACTCTAAAATAACAGCCACAATCGACAAAAATAGATACCCGATTGCCACCGAATTTACAAATCGGCTTTTTCTAAAAAAAGAACTGTTTGATTTTGATCTCATCCTCTATGCAGTTTTAACGGTTTAAATAATCAATAAACTCTTGTTCGTTTAATATAGCAATCTTCAATTGCATGGCTTTTTCTAATTTGGCGGGACCCATATTGGCTCCTGCAACCACCCAATCTGTTTTGGATGAAATAGAACTTCCCACTTTGCCTCCATTGTCTTCGATCAGTTGTTTCAATTCGTCGCGAGAAAACTGCTCAAAAACCCCAGAAACAACTACTGTTTTATTTTTTAAAAGCTCAGTTGCATTAGGATTATACACTTCGATCAACTCAAACTGCACCCCAGATGCATTTAAGCGTTCAATAATAAGCTTATTTTCTTGATTTTCAAAGAACTCAACTACACTATTTGCAATGCGTTCGCCAATTTCATCTACCAGCACCAAATCCATAACCGTAGCTTTACTTAGCAGGTGAATACTTTTGTAATGTTTGGCTAATTTTTTGGCGACCGTTTCTCCTACAAAGCGAATTCCCAAAGCGTATAATACCCGATCAAAAGGTATTGATTTGGAAGCCAGGACTCCCTGCACTAAATTCTCCGCTGATTTTTGCGCCATACGATCCAAGGGCAATAATTGTTCAACCGTGATTTCGTATAAATCAGCATAATTTTTCACTAAGCCATTTTCATACAACAAGGCTACTGTTTCACCTCCTAAGCCTTCTATATCCATGGCTTTTCGACTAATGAAATGCTGAATTCTACCTATAATTTGTGGTGGACAACCATAAAAATTAGGGCAATAATGATTGGCTTCACCTTCGTTTCTAACAAGTTGCGTTTGGCATTCGGGACAGTGTGTAATGTATTTCGTGGGTGGAACATAGGTGAGGCGTTTGGACAAATCGACTTTGATAATTTTGGGGATAATTTCGCCTCCTTTTTCTACAAAAACCACATCGCCCACGCGGATGTCTAGCTTCTCGATCTGATCGGCGTTGTGCAAAGACGCGCGTTTTACAATCGTTCCGGCCAATTGTACCGGCTGCAAATTGGCTACTGGCGTAATAGAACCTGTGCGCCCTACTTGATAGGAAATTGATTCTAATGTGGTAGCTACTTGTTCGGATTTAAATTTATAGGCAATAGCCCAACGGGGAGCTTTGGCTGTAAAACCCAATTCGTCTTGCTGTGAAAACTGATTTACTTTTATGACAACGCCATCGGTTTCATAGGGCAAGTTGTGGCGGTGTATATCCCAATAGGCAATAAAATCAAAAACTTCATCCATCGTTGCTGCCTGAATGGCCGTAGTTGGAACTTTAAATCCCCATGAACGAGCTGCTTCCAAAGCTTCAAAGTGGGTTGAAAATGGGAATTGCGATCCGACTACTGTATACAACAAGCATTCCAGCGGTCGCTTGGCCACCTCGGAACTGTCTTGTAATTTTAAACTGCCTGAAGCGGTATTTCTAGGATTGGAATAGGGAGTTTCACCAATTTCAATCAACTCTTGATTCATTTTTTCGAATCCGGCAAAAGGCAAAATAATTTCTCCCCGAATAGTGAGTTGTTTGGGATAAACGCCCTTCAATTGCAAGGGAATAGATTTAATCGTTTTGATATTTTGGGTTACCTCATCACCCTGAAAACCGTCACCACGGGTGAGCGCTTGAACCAATTTGCCCTGCTCATAGCTAATACTAATCGAGGCCCCGTCGTATTTTAATTCACAGGTATAGGTTATCGCCTTACTTCCAAGTATTTTTTGCAGACGCGTTTCCCAATCGAGCAAATCGTCTTTAGAATAGGAATTATCCAGCGAATACATGCGTTGCTCGTGGACAAGCGTATTGAAGTTTTTGGTTACGGTACCGCCTACCCGTTGTGTGGGTGAATTTTCGTCAAAAAAATCGGGATGTTTATCTTCTAAATCTTGAAGAGTTTTTAATTTTTGATCAAATTCATAATCCGAAATTTGGGGATCATCCAACACATAATATTGGTGATTATGGTAGTCTAATTCTTCTCGCAACGTTTGAATCGTGTGCAACACCTCCATGACAAAATACGTTTAGTCTGATTTAATTTTGCACTAAAATAGGGAAATTTTGCGGGTATAAAAACTTAGGATAAAATTATAGAAAGGATTTGCTCATAAAGTTTCCCATCGCTAAGAATAGCTCCTTGTTGTATCAAATCGAACAGCGCCAAGTTGCGTTCGGCTGCATATTTTTTGGCCCCTTTTTGCATCTCTACTGATTCGGTAAACAGGTGGTCACTGAGCCAATGCAAGCCGTCTTTGGTTAAAAAGTCGATGGATGGATTGCAAGCTTTGAGCACAATTGATTCTATTTGATCTGCTTTACAATCAAATAAAAACACATGGTTTTTAGAAAAATATTCCAAATAAGTGGCACGCGTGAGTAGGCCTTCCCATATTAGATCCGAAAAGACATCCAATTCTTGCTCGGCCACTTCGGGTTGATTGGCTTTGATACTGTCCCACTCGGCTTTATCAATAGATTGCGTCGCTAAAAAATTAATGAACTCCGGATGCAGTTCCTCCAATTGTTCTTTGGTTAATCGCGTGTATTTCATGACTGAAAAAAGTTATATCTACTAATAGGTTAAAAAAAATCCCGACTTACATCGGGATTCTTGGTATGATTGAGGTGAAATTATGCTTTCTCAGCTACAATTTCATACCCTAATTCTACAATTACTTCGCGGTGCAAACGAACACTAGCCGAATATTTTCCGGTACGTTTTACGATTCCGCTGGTGATGAATTTACGATCAATTTCATGACCTGATTTAGCTATAGCTTCAGCAATATCAATGTTGGTAATTGATCCGAATAATTTCTCACCACCTGCTTTTGCAGAAATTTTAATTTCAAGCGCTTTCAAGGCTTCAGCCAATGATTTTGCATCATTCACGATTTTAGCTTCTTTGTGTGCTTTTTGTTTCAAGTTCTCAGCCAATACTTTTTTAGCTGAAGGAGTTGCCAATTGAGCAAATCCTTGTGGGATTAAAAAGTTTCTGCCGTAACCTGCTTTAACCGCTACCACATCATCTTTAAAACCTAAATTCTGTACGTCTTTCTTTAATATAAGTTCCATAATTACGCTTCTTTATTATTTTAGTAAATCAGCCACATATGGCATTAACGCTAAATGTCTTGCTCTTTTCACTGCCACAGACACTTTTCTTTGGTACTTTAATGAAGTTCCTGTGAGACGACGTGGTAAAATTTTACCTTGTTCGTTTACAAATTTCAATAAGAAGTCGGCATCCTTGTAATCAATATATTTGATTCCAGATTTTTTGAAACGACAATACTTTTTAGTTTTGTTGGTTTCAATATTTAAAGGCGTAAGATATCTGATATCTCCGTCTTTTTTTCCTTTTGCTGATTGTTCGATTGTAGCCATGATACTTACGCTTTAGATGCTTTTAATTTAGTTCTTCTTCTCTCAGCCCAAGAAATAGCGTGTTTGTCTAAACTTACAGTCAAGAAACGCATAATTCTTTCGTCACGTCTAAATTCAGTTTCGAAGGCGATTAAAACCTCTCCTGAAATTTTGAATTCGAATAAATGGTAAAAACCACTTTTTTTGTTTTGGATTTCATAGGCCATCTTTTTCAAGCCCCAATCCTCTTTAGATATCATTTCTGCTCCTCTGGATGTAAGAAATTCTTCGAATTTGCTCACTGTTTCCTTTACCTGAACATCAGATAAAACGGGATTTAAAATGAAAACAGTTTCATAATGATTCATAAATAATTATTTTAAATTGTTAAAATGTGCGCAAAAGTAGGAAAAATATTTAGAAAAGCAAGTAAAAGGTAAATTTTATCGTTTAAAAGCAAAAAAATCCGATAAAGATTAGTTTTTGTGATTTTAACTTTTACTTTTACATCACCAAATCTATAATAAAATAATTATGAAACTAAATTGTGTAGTTGTTGATGACAGCTCCATCCAACGGATGATCATCGCAAAATTAGTGAATAATCACCCAAACTTACACTTACTCGGTGATTTTTCAAATGCAATTGAAGCAAAAAATTGCATGACAGTTCACTCTGTCGACTTAATTTTCTTGGACGTCGAAATGCCCGTCATTAACGGATTCGATTTTTTAGATGGATTAAAACAAAAACCCCAAATTGTTTTTATCACCTCTAAAGCCGAATACGCCTTGAAAGCATTCGACTATGACGCAACCGATTACCTACAAAAGCCCATTGCGTTAGACCGATTTAATGCCTCTGTAAAAAGAGCGCTAGATTTTCACTTACTGAAAAATGACAACTCCGATGAAGATGCCGAACACATCTTTATTAAGAGCAACCTGAAAAAATTGAAAATCTTTACTTCCAAAATCAAATGGATTGAAGCGTTTGGAGACTATGTAAAAGTGGTAACCGAAGAAGACAGCAACTTAGTGTTGTCTACGATGAAATCATTTGAAAAAGATTTATCAAAAGACAAATTTATTCGGGTGCATAAATCCTATATCATTAACATTGATAAGGTAGAACGTTTTAACAGCAAATATGCCGAAATTGGGGTGACCAAAATTCCATTGAGCCGAAACAAAAAAGAAGATCTTGTGCGTGCTTTGTCAATCACCTAATAATGATCTACGTTTAAAGCTACTTTTATTGCTTTAAACTGCCCAACTCTTTCAAAACTGTCCAACATTTTTTGGATAGTTTTTTTTGTGCCCGCCAAACTCGATTGTTGTGGAATCTTAATTAAAATCACCCGTAAATATTCGTTTCTAATTCGGCTGATGACCGGCTCTTCTGGGCCTAAAACAGGAAGGGATAAATTTTGTTTGGCTACTTGATACAACCACAGAGATCCCTGTTTGAGCTTGTCGTAATCCCGGTGCTTCAAAGTTATTTTAATGAGTTTAAAAAAAGGCGGATACTGAAACACTTCCCGCTCTTTAATTTGCTCGGCATACATACCTGCATAATCATTTCTGCACACATACTGTATAATGGGGTGCTGCGGCGTATAGGTCTGAATCATCACTTTACCCAAAGCATTGGATCTTCCCGAACGACCAGCCACCTGAGTCATGAGCTGAAAACTACGTTCAAAAGCCCTAAAATCAGGATGATACAACAAGGCGTCTGCATTCATGATTCCGACCAAACTCACTTGATCAAAGTCGAGACCTTTGGCGAGCATTTGTGTACCAACCAAGATCGAAAATTCCTTGTGCTTGAATTTGTCTATTAAATTTTCAAACCCATACTTTCCGCTTGTCGTATCTTGATCCATTCGGCCAATTTTGGTCTCTGGAAACAACAACTGCAATTCTTGTTGAATTTGTTCGGTGCCAAAGCCTTTGGTTGAAAGTTGTGAACTAGAACAGGCATGGCAACTGCTTGGATTGGCCATAGAAAACCCACAATAATGGCAGCGCAATTGATTTTTTTGTTTGTGGTAGGTTAAGCTCACATCGCATTGTATGCAATGCGGCACGTGACCACAGGTATCACAGGTTATAATAGGAGA
>CAMBOW010000037.1 GCA_945869365.1 Flavobacterium psychrophilum
GCAAGGCGGAGGAGTTTATGAGAGGGTTGTAGGGTTTAGGTTGTAGGGTTTAGGGTTTAGGTTTGGGTTCTAAGAACTTTCTCTCCTGTCTAACCAAAACCTTTCCACTCCCAACTCCCCACTTCCCACTTCCAACTTTTTAATGAAAGTACTGTTTCTTTTCTTACATTTATTTTCCCCAAAAAATTCCTAAGTTTACCCAACTTAAAACGTATTCCCATGAGTGATTTTTGGATCTTTGTAGAAATCGGGGCCAAACACGTGCTCAACTGGAACGGCTACGATCATTTGCTTTTTCTATTGGCGCTCACCGCGCCCTATGCTTTCTCTGACTGGAAACGCCTGCTCATTTCGGTCAGTTTGTTTACCCTAGGGCATACCATTTCCTTGTTTTTAGGCGCTTATGAGCTGTTTAGCGTGCAACCTCGAATCGTAGAGTTTCTCATTCCGCTCACTATTTTTTGCACCGCCTTATTTACCTTACTTTCCTTGGGTAAATTCAGCAAAACCAAAAATAAATTCCAGCCCATTCATTACCTTACCGTCTTTTTTGGGCTCGTTCACGGCTTGGGTTTTTCCTATTATTTTAATTCGCTTTTGGCAGGCAGTTCGTCTACCAAATTATTTAGCCTCATTCAATTTTCAGTCGGAATCGAATTGGCACAAGTAGCGGTGGTATTTGCCGTTTTGGTTTTTTCGTATGTTTTCCAATCCGTTTTGCGTTTTTCGCAACGGGATTTTACCTTAACTTTGTCGGCCTTTGTGTTGGGCGTGGTTTTGCCTTTATTGATACAGAATCCCATTTGGCACTAAAATTTAATTCAATTTATGACCGATAAAAAAATAGCAAAATACGACAAGGCCTATTTGCGCATTGCCAAAGAGTGGAGCCTCTTGTCCTATTGCCACCGCAAACAAGTGGGCGCCATCATTGTGCGTGATCGTATGATTATTTCTGACGGCTACAACGGTACGCCTTCGGGTTTTGAAAATTGCTGCGAAGATGAAAACGGCCTCACCAATTGGTATGTGCTGCACGCCGAAGCCAATGCGATTCTCAAAGTAGCTCGCTCTAGCCAAACCTGCGATGGCGCTACCTTATATATTACGCTTTCGCCTTGCAAAGAATGCAGCAAACTGATACACCAAGCGGGGATTAAACGCGTGGTGTATCACATGGCCTATCGAGACACCTCGGGGGTTGATTTTTTGGCTAAAGCAGGCATACAAGTAGATCACATTCCAGAATTAGACTAGCTGGAAATCCCATGCAAAAAGTAAAAATTCTCCTTCCCATTGCTCTGTTTTTGACGTTGGCCTTGGGCTTTATTTTGGGCTCGAAATTTCAGTTCGCTGAATCGCCAGCCGGTTTTGGCAAACCCTCAGCCAAAGACAAACTCAATACCTTACTCGAACTCATCGAAACGGAGTATGTCGATCAGGTCGATACCGATTCTATTGTGGATGATGCGGTAAATGCTATTTTGGCCCATCTTGATCCACATTCCACCTACATTCCGCTGGCAGACCAAGCCGAGTTGGCCGAAAGCATGAAAGGAGATTTTGTGGGCATAGGCGTCAATTTTTATATGTACAAGGATTCGGTTGCTGTAATTACACCCTTGCCCAATAGTCCCGCACAAAAAGCCGGGATACTAGCCGGTGATCGCATTTTATATGCCGGGAAAACCAAATTGTTTGGCCGTAAATTGCCCTCAGACAGTTTGTTTGCTCACCTCAAAGGAGAAGCTGGAACAGCCGTTCAGCTCACGCTCTACCGCAAAAGTGAGCGCCGTACTTTTAAAACCAACGTATTGCGCGATCGGGTGCCCATCAAAAGTGTCGATGTGGCGGTTCTGCTTGCGCCGCATATTGGCTACCTTAAAATCAATCGATTTGCCGAAACAACCTATACAGAATTTGCTAAGGGGTTACGAAAACTCAAACGACAAGAGGCCACCACGCTGATTGTCGATTTGCGCGGAAACAGCGGCGGGTATATGGAAATGGCTACGCAAATGGCCGACGAATTTTTGAAAAATGGACAAAAAATCGTACTTCTAAAAAGCAGAAAAGGGCAAGTCGAAAAAACACTAGCTACCGAAAAAGGCAGTTTTGAATCGGGGAAAGTACTGATTTTACAAGACGAAAATTCGGCTTCGGCCAGTGAGATTTTGGCTGGAGCGATTCAAGACAACGACCGCGGATTAGTAATAGGCCGCCGTTCTTTTGGGAAAGGGCTGGTGCAACGTGAACTGCCTTTTGCCGATGGCTCGGCCGTGCGTCTCACCATGGCGCGGTATTATACGCCCACGGGCAGATCAATTCAAAAAAGCTATAAAAAAGGCGCGGTAGCCTACGAAAACGAATTTGAAAATCGCTTTGCCAACGGCGAATTGATTAGCAAAGATTCCATTAAAATTGCTGATTCATTAAAGTTTAAAACCCCAAAAGGCCGTATCGTGTATGGGGGTGGAGGAATTGTTCCCGATATATTTGTTCCCCTAGCCAGCAAAAAAGGCCAAGAACACCTTATTTATTTGGTGGAACAAACGGGCTTGGTTTCGCATTTTGTGTTTGAGCAATTGGATGCCAATCGCAGCTATTATGCCAAACTCAACATTAAAGCTTTTGGTCTGCGCACAAAAGACAATACAATAAATTATAAGAAATTTGAATCCTACCTACAGGCAAACGGACTCGACATGGCTTTGCGAAAAAACAAGTCTTGGGTGGAGCGAGCTATTCATGCCGAAATGCTGAAACAATTGTTTGGCGATGAGCCCTATTACCAATTGATATTGCCAGACGACCCGATGGTACAAGCGGCCTTGCGCACCCAAAAAATACTGCCCTAAAGTTTGGTCTTTTGTTCAATTTTTTTGGATAGTTTAAAAATCACCAAGATGAGAATGGCGCAAAGGGAACCTAAAATTCCAATGAGCGCAATTTTATTTTCTTCGGTAAATTGGTTAAAATCCAATCGACTACCATTAACAATCAAAAAAACTAAAGCAACTAAAATAAGGATTGAAGTGAAAATTTTCATTTGTAATTAATTTGGAGTGAAAGTACAAATTCAAATTTACATGTACAAGATGTTGCGAATTCCACTTGCGGCGCACGCCTTGCTTGTAAACAACTGTCTTTTAGTAAACTAGACAAATAGTTCAATCATTTGGGTATAAATCCCCAATAATTTAATTCGGAAAAGTATCTTTGCCGCATGTTTCAACTCGGAAAAACCATAGTCTCTGAAGACATTTTAGCCAAAGATTTTGTGTGCAATTTATCGGCATGCAAAGGCGCGTGTTGCGTGGACGGCGATGCGGGTGCACCACTTTCTAAAGAAGAAACCGCTATTTTAGAATCCATTTATCTACAAATTAAACCCTTTTTGCGGCCAGAGGGCATTGCAGCCATTGAGGCGCAAGGCAGCTGGGCTATCGGTACCGAAGGCGAATTAGAAACACCACTCATTGACAACCGCGATTGTGCCTATGTGATCTACGACGGACCAACAGCTTTGTGCGGCATCGAACAAGCCTACAACCAAGGTGTTGTAAGCTGGAAAAAGCCCGTTTCGTGCCATTTGTATCCCATCCGTGTGAAAGATTTCACCGAATTTGCAGCTGTCAATTATGACAAATGGGACATCTGTTCTGACGCTTGCGAGTTGGGCAAAGAATTGCAAGTTCCCGTTTATAAATTTGTCAAAGAGGCACTCATTCGTCGATTTGGAATCGATTGGTACACCGAACTCGAACAAGTTGCCGAGGAATGGCAAAATGCGCCCAAAAAACGCCACTAGCTTTTTGTCACTGCAACTAAAATTCACCGAGCGATTTCGTTTTTATTTATGTTAAATTGCTTGGCGTGTTACCCCTTGTTTTTAGGGACTTTCATGATTTTATTAAAACATAAATTGCTGATAACAAGTAGTTTATATTTATTTCCTACAAAAGCCTACGAAAACGCGTTTTGTTAAAAACTAAAGTAGATTGTGAATAAGTTTGACTTTCTTATTCCGATACAATTCCTAATCTTTGTGCGAACACTTCAAGAGTGTGTTTCAAAACCTAATTCGAATAAAATCATAAAAAATGGCAACCGTAGAACCTATTTTACAAGAGAACAAAGACCGCTTCGTAATTTTTCCGATCAAACACCACGACATTTGGGAGTTTTATAAGAAACAAGAGGCTTGTATTTGGACAGCCGAAGAAATAGATTTACACACGGATCTGAACGACTGGAATAATAAGTTGTCGGAAGAAGAGAAATATTTTGTGAAACACATTTTGGCTTTTTTTGCAGCTTCAGACGGAATTGTAAACGAGAATTTAGCTGAGAATTTTGTGAGTGAGGTGCAATACCCAGAAGCCAAATTCTTTTATGGTTTTCAAATCATGATGGAAAACATTCACAGCGAAACCTATTCCTTATTAATCGAAACCTACGTGAAAGACGAGGCCGAAAAAAACGAATTGTTTCATGCTATCGACGTTTTTCCCGCCATCAAAGAAAAAGCCGATTGGGCTTTGCGTTGGATCAGCTCTGATTCTTTTGCCGAGCGCTTAATTGCATTTGCTGCAGTAGAAGGTATCTTTTTCTCTGGCTCTTTTTGTTCTATTTTTTGGTTAAAAAAACGCGGCTTGATGCCAGGCTTAACGTTCTCGAACGAATTAATTTCTCGCGACGAAGGCATGCACTGTGATTTTGCCGTGCATTTGCACAACCGTCACTTGATCAACAAAGTTCCCAAAGCGCGCATCACCGAAATTCTTACCGATGCCCTCAACATCGAACGCAAATTTATTACTGAGTCTTTGCCCGTAAGTTTAATTGGAATGAACGCTGTTTTGATGACGCAATATTTGGAGTTTGTAACCGATCGTTTATTGGTAGAATTGGGCTGCGAACGCGTCTACAATTCTAGCAATCCGTTTGATTTCATGGACATGATTTCGCTGCAAGGCAAAACCAATTTCTTTGAAAAACGGGTGGCCGAATACCAAAAATCGGGTGTAATGAACACCGATTCCGAAGCCCAGAAAATTTCTTTCGACGCTGATTTTTAGTCGAATCCCAACCTACATTTTTACACGCCTTACTTTTTACTACACGCCTTTTATTATTCGATTGTCTAGCCCCGATAGCAGCGGCACCCTTTTGTGTTTTTTTGACACAAAAGATAAAGCGGATAGCGGGATTAGCTTCAAAATTTACACAAATAACTTGCAGTAGTGAAGGGATTTTCTATTGCTTAACAACACTTATCTATGTATGTAGTAAAAAGAGACGGCCACAAAGAGCCCGTCATGTTTGACAAAATTACCGACCGAGTAAAAAAATTATGTTATGGTTTAAATGATTTAGTAGATGCTGTAAAAGTAGCGATGCGCGTAATTGAGGGATTGTATGACGGGGTGACCACCTCTGAGTTAGACAATCTGGCCGCCGAAACCGCTGCGTCTATGACCATTGCCCATCCGGATTATGCCCAACTGGCTGCCCGTATTGCCATTTCTAATCTACATAAAAACACCAAAAAATCCTTTTCGGAAACGATGCACGACATGTATCATTACGTAAATCCGAGAACCAACCAAGCAGCCCCGTTATTATCAGAAGAAGTATACAATGTGATCCAAGAGAACGCCGAATTCTTGGATTCGCACATCATTTATAACCGCGATTTCAATTACGATTACTTCGGATTTAAAACTTTGGAGCGCTCGTATCTGTTAAAAATAAACGGCAAAATTGTGGAGCGTCCGCAGCACATGCTCATGCGTGTATCAGTGGGGATTCACCTCAATGACCTGACATCAGTAATTGAAACTTACGATTTGATGTCCAAAAAATTCTTTACACACGCCACGCCAACCTTGTTTAATGCAGGAACTCCCAAGCCACAAATGTCTTCGTGTTTCCTTTTGGCCATGCAAGACGATAGCATTGATGGCATTTACGATACCTTAAAACAAACCGCCAAAATCTCGCAATCGGCGGGAGGAATTGGACTTTCTATTCACAACGTTCGTGCCACTGGTTCCTACATTCGCGGCACAAACGGAACCTCAAACGGAATTGTTCCGATGTTGCGCGTGTTTAATGACACGGCCCGTTATGTAGACCAAGGCGGTGGAAAACGCAAGGGAAGTTTTGCAATCTACTTAGAAACTTGGCATGCTGATATTTTTGATTTCTTGGATTTGAAAAAGAATACCGGGAAAGAGGAAATGCGTGCCCGTGATTTGTTTTTTGCCATGTGGACTTCTGATTTATTCATGAAACGCGTACAAGACGACAGCACGTGGACCTTGATGTGTCCAAACGAATGTCCAGGATTGTATGAGATATACGGCGAAGAGTTCGAAGAATTATATACTTCGTATGAAGCCAAAGGTAAGGGCCGAAAAACAATCAAAGCCCGCGAATTGTGGGAAAAAATATTGGAGTCGCAAATTGAGACCGGAACGCCCTATATGTTGTACAAAGATGCGGCCAACCGAAAGTCCAACCAAAAGAATTTGGGAACCATTCGTTCGTCCAATTTGTGTACGGAAATCATGGAGTATACCTCCGAAGACGAAATAGCGGTGTGTAATTTGGCATCTATTTCTTTGCCGATGTTTGTAGAGAATGGGGCTTTTAGTCACGAGTTGTTGTACGATGTAACCAAACGGGTAACCCGTAATTTAAATAAAGTAATTGACCGCAATTATTATCCGGTTAAAGAAGCTGAGAATTCAAATATGCGCCACCGTCCGGTAGGCTTGGGGGTACAAGGATTGGCCGATGCGTTTATTATGTTGCGTTTGCCATTTACCAGTGACGAGGCCAAAAAACTAAATCAAGAAATTTTTGAAACCTTATATTTTGCTGCGGTTACCGCATCCCTAGAGATGGCGAAAGAAGAAGGGCCTTACTCTACCTTCAAAGGTTCACCTATTTCTCAAGGCGAGTTTCAATATAATTTGTGGGGACTTAAAGACGAGGAGCTATCTGGTCGATGGGACTGGGGTGCTTTGCGCAAGGAAGTAATGAAACACGGGGTGCGCAACTCCTTGTTGGTGGCGCCAATGCCAACTGCTTCTACTTCCCAAATATTAGGAAACAATGAAGCATTTGAGCCGTATACTTCTAATATTTATACCCGTCGTGTGTTGTCAGGCGAATTTATTGTGGTTAACAAGCATTTGTTAGAAGACCTTGTAAATCGTGGTTTATGGAACGAAACCTTGAAGCAAGAAATTATGCGTCACAACGGGTCGGTTCAAAACATTGATGTCGTGCCAGCCGATCTAAAAGAATTGTACAAAACCGTTTGGGAATTGTCCATGAAAGACATTATTGATATGTCGCGTCACAGAGGATATTTTATTGACCAATCGCAATCCCTGAACTTGTTTATGCAAGATGCCAATTTCTCCAAACTGACTTCCATGCATTTTTATGCTTGGCAGTCTGGCTTGAAAACAGGAATGTATTACTTGAGAACCAAATCGGCAGTAGACGCGATTAAATTTACCTTGAATAACGACAAAAAGGTGGAAACTATACCCGATGCTGTAGCCCTCGAAGTTGTTGCTGCTCCGGCTGAAGCGGTAGAGATGACGCCAGAAGAATTTGCAGCTATGATTGAGCATGCCCGCAACGCCGGACCCGAAGAATGCGAAATGTGTGGCTCGTAAATAAAACCAAATAAAATGTATCTTTGAAACAGCTGTCTATTAGATGGCTGTTTTCTTTTTTAATTCATACCAAAACAGAACAACTATGATGCAGTGGGAACAATTGTTGTCGTTGAGACGTCAAGGCGATGCGAGCAAGCGCTTGCGCAAAGAACAAGACGATACCCGTTTGGGGTTTGAAGTCGATTACGACCGCATTATATTTTCGGCGGCTTTTCGTTCGTTGCAAGACAAAACCCAAGTAATTCCGTTGTCTAAAACTGATTTTGTGCACACCCGACTCACCCACAGTCTAGAAGTATCGGTAGTTGGGCGTTCTTTGGGTCGTTTAGCAGGCAAAAGTATATTGGAAAAATACCCCTACTTAAAAGAAGTACACGGGTATCAGATGAATGATTTTGGTGCCATTGTGGCCGCAGCATGTCTGGCGCACGACATTGGCAATCCGCCATTTGGTCATTCGGGGGAGAAGGCCATTGGTGAATATTTTTCTATTGGCAAAGGCCAAAAATACCAAGCAAAATTGACCCCAAAACAATGGCAAGATCTCATTGATTTTGAAGGGAATGCCAACGGTTTCTCGGTGCTTACTGCCGACAGGCCAGGCGTAGAAGGCGGAATTCGAATTTCGTATGCCACCTTGGGTGCATTTATGAAATACCCCAAAGAAAGTTTGCCCAAAAAACCGACTCCCGCAATCGCCGATAAAAAATACGGTTTCTTCCAGTCTGACCAATCCTTTTTTCAAGAAGTGGCTGCTGAGTTGGGACTAATTCCCAATAAATCGGGCGATGATATTGGCTTTGAACGGCATCCATTGGCCTATTTGGTTGAAGCTGCCGACGACATTTGCTACACCATTATAGATTTTGAAGACGGTATCAATTTAGGCCTGGTATCGGAAGATTATGCCTTGGAATATTTAATCAAATTAGTCAAGGACACCATAGACACGCAAAAATATAAAACCTTACACACCAAAGAAGATCGCATCAGTTACCTCAGGGCTTTGGCAATTGGCACATTAATTACTGATGCTGTGCGCGTGTTTTTGGAAAACGAACAGGCAATTTTGGACGGTGATTTTCCGTATTCGCTCTTGGACAAAAGTCGTTTTAAACCCCAAATGGACGACATTATAAAATTGAGCGTGAAAAACATTTACCAAAGCAGGGAAGTGATTGAAAAGGAAATTACGGGCTACCAAATTATCAATGTGTTGCTCGATAAAATGATTACCGCTTTTGACAACCAAGAGCAAGGATGTGCCTCCAATTATGACAAGTTGCTGTTGCAATTGGTGCCCGAAAAACATCGCATTTTCAAAGAAAATACCTACGATCGCTTGTTGCACATTTGCCATTTTATCTCGTTACTCACCGACGGAAATGCACTTTTATTTTATCGAAATATCAACGGAAATCACGATTGATCTTGTTAATGTTCCAGACGTTTTTTTGATTTTATAAAAAATTAATTTATGTTTGTTTCTCAAAACTTTAAAACAAATGAAAAAAATTACACTATTAACCGCATTGCTGGTTACTTTCTTGGGGTTTTCTCAGGCAAATAAGCAGAAAATCCAATCCTATTTAGACAATAACCGCGCTAAATACGGATTGACTTCACAAGACGTTTCGGACTGGGTAATCGAAAGCGAACAAAATTCTACCTCTACAAAAATCACGAACTATCGTTTGGTTCAACGTCACCAAGGCATTGAGTTATTTGATGCACAATCAAACATTTGGTTCAAAAATGACGAAGCCATCAATTTGGGAAATCGTTTTCAAGCAGCGGTTGCCTCTCGTGTAAATACGACACAGCCTTCTTTAGATGTGCTTCAAGCTGTGCAATCAGCCTATGCTAAATTAGGCTATGAAATGCCAAGTTTCACCATTACAGAAAACCAAAACAACACCAAGTTTCAACTTTCTGATGGGCTACATGAAGATCCAATCTTAGGAAAATTAGGGTACCAAGTAGTTGCTGACAACAAATTGCAACTGGCATGGGGATTTCAATTTTATGCGCCAAAAGGCAACCACTATTGGGACATCAAAGTTGATGCTGCAAACGGTGCCATTTTAGACAAAAAAGACTTGACAATTTCTTGTGACTTTGGGGATAAAAATCACCAAGATCACGACTACAAAAAACAGTTCAATTTTCAGTTGAATGCAATGAATAATTCAGCGGCTTTAGCAGTTCCAACTCCTGGAACATATCGTGTAATTCCGTTCAATTATGAAAGTCCAAATCATTCGCCTTTTGAATTGATCACTACAGTTGGAAACAGCTTGGCTTCACCAAACGGCTGGCATGATTCTAATGCACTTGGTGGAACAACGGCTTCCTTACGATATACTTATTCGAGAGGAAACAATGTTTTGGCTCAAGAAGATGCCGACGGAAATAACGGAACAGGAATTCGTGCCGATGGTGGTGCTTCCTTAACCTTTGATTTTCCATACGGTGGACAAACCTTATTGCCAACCGCTTACACTTCTGCTGCAACTACCAACTTGTTCTACATGAATAACATCATGCACGATATTTGGTACCAATACGGATTTGACGAAGCCAACGGAAATTACCAACAAAACAACTTAGGTCGTGGAGGAGTTTCCTCTGCAACGGGTGATTACGTGCAAGCCGATTCGCAAGACGGCTATTCACAAACGACTCCTACTGAAAACAACGCCAACTTTACACCTACCAACGACGGTGTTCGTCCAAGAATTCAAATGTTCTTGTGGACTTTGGGCGCGCCTCCTACAGATTACATTACGGTAAATGCTCCATCGCCTATTGCAGGTCCTTATGCAGCCACAACCAATGTGTTTGAAGGAACTGATCGTATTCCGGTGCCCGCTGCACCAAACGGAATTACATCTGATTTAGTTTTGTATCAAAACGATCCTTTGGTTCCTGGGAACAACCCAAATTCTGCCTGTAATCCTGCTACAAATCCTTTTGATGTCTCAGGAAAAATTGCGTTGATCAAAAGAGGTGGATGTTTCTTCAGCTTGAAAGTTAAAAACGCACAAGACGCCGGCGCAACTGCTGTAATTGTTATGGATAGTATTGTTGCTAATCCTCAGCGTCTATCAATGAGTTCAACTGGTTTATTGGGTATTACCATTCCAGCTGTATTTGTAACTAAAGAAATTGGAGATAGCTTTATTGCTCAAATGGCTAATGGACCATTAAGTGTAACCTTAGAAGTGCCAAACAACTTGTATTTGTATGCAGATGGTGATTTTGATAACGTAATTATTGGCCACGAATACGGTCACGGAATTTCGAATCGTTTAGTAGGTGGAGGTGCAGCAGGCTGTATGACCAACTACGATCAAATGGGAGAAGGTTGGTCTGACTGGTTCGGATTGATGTTACAACTGAAACAAGGCGATGTTGGAACCGATTCGAAACAAGTGGGAACGTATGTAATCAACCAACCAGTAGATGGATTTGGCATTCGTGATTTCCCTTATTCTACTGACTTGACTGTGAATCCTAGAACGATGATAAACTCAAATGCAGTGATTCCAATCGATGCAGCCGATACGGCCTATCGTTATGTAATTGGAGAATTTTGGACATCTTGTTTGTGGGATTTAACATGGGCTTACATCGATAAATATGGCTATGACGCTGATGTTTACAACGGAACAGGTGGTAATAACAAAGTGATGCGTTTAGTAGCCGATGCATTGAAATTAGAAACATGTAATGGAACTAATATTGTTACTGGACGTGATAATTTAATCGCTGCCGATCAAGCCACTACAGGTGGAGCTGATTATTGCTTAATTACAGATGTGTATGCAAGACGTGGTGTTGGACTTAATGCCTCAGCCGGAAGTGTAAATGACTGTAATGACCAAGTTGAAGATTTTACCGCTTTCCCAGCTGGACCAAACTGTACCTTAGCCGTTGATTACTTTAACAATCCAGATTTGTTTAGAGTGTATCCGAATCCAACAAATGGTGTAATCAATGTGAGAATCAATCAATTTGTAGGAAAACTTTCGATTCAAATTGTTGATTTGAATGGACGTGTAGTTTACACCCAAAAAGATGCCGATTTCAACATTGAAAAAAGCATAGACATGAACCGTTTCCAAGCGGGTATGTATATTGTGAACGTAAACAACGAGCAATTTAGCTTCTCACAAAAAATCGTGAAAAACTAAATTTAACTCACCCAAAATAGAAAGTCCAAATCGAAAGGTTTGGACTTTTTTTTGTCTGCTTTTTACCTAACTTCTTTTTTGTCTTTTTAAATAAATAATCTATGTTTGTTGGCAGTAAAAAAACCAACCCAAACCAAGATTTTCTTTATGAAAAAACTATTTCTCTTTCTTGCGCTATTTTCTAGCTTGACCATTTGGTCGCAAACGCACAAACAAATTATTCAAACGTATTTAGAAACGCACAAATCAACTTGGCAACTCACACCAGCCGATATTGCCGATTGGACTTTAGACAGCGAAGTATATGCTGAAGGCACTAAGCTTACGAGTTGTTACATTGTGCAAAATTTCCAAGGAATTCCGGTGTTTAATGCCCTATCAACCGTGGCCATCAAAAACAATTCGGTTTTTCAATTGGCCAATAATTTTAAAAGTAATATCCGTCAAAAAATAAGCAACACCCAACCCCAGCTCTCCCCAGGGCAAGCATTTATTGCAGCTTGCCAACAATTGCAAATTGTGCAGCCCACAGCGGTTTCTGTTATCGAACACTTGCCACACCACAAATACAAATTAGCCAATGGTTTGCAAGAAGACCTTGTTTCGGCGCAGTTGGTGTTTCAATCCATGCCTAATGAAACCTTGCAATTGGCTTGGTATTTACAGTTTTATAGTCCAGACGCCATACATTTATGGGATGTACGCATAGATGCAGTGAGCGGAACTATACTAGGCAAGCACGACTTGATGTTGTCTTGTGCCTTTGATGTGAAGCCTTCACACAAATCGGCCAAACCTTTTCATTTTAACCAAGTGGCGTTTGCCGCCAAATCAAACCTGATGGCCGCACCAACGCCAGGCACTTATCGGGTAATTCCAATTACTTCCGAAAGCCCCAATCACCACCCGTTTGAACTCCTTACAACTGCAGGAAACAGCTTGGCTTCGCCAAATGGATGGCACGACTCCAATGCCATCGGCGGAACAACAGCTTCTTTGAAATATACCTATACCCGCGGAAATAATGTGTTGGCTCAAGAAGATGCCGACGGAAACAACGGCAACGGAATCCGTCCTGACGGAGGCGCTGGTTTGTTGTTTGATTATCAGTATGAGGGGGCTACTTTTCAGCCCACGGCCTATACGCCAGCCGCTACCACCAATTTGTTTTATGCAATCAATGAAATGCATGATATTTGGTACCAATACGGGTTTACCGAGGCTGCTGGAAATTTTCAGCAAAATAATTTAGGTCGAGGTGGAGCCACTTCAGGTACGGGTGATTATGTATTGGCAGATGCCCAAGATGGCTATTCGCAAACCACTCCAACACTCAACAACGCCAATTTCTCGACACCAAATGACGGTTCTCGTCCCCGCGTACAGATGTTTTTATGGACAATAGGTGCACCAGCGACCAATTTTCTTACGGTCAATTCACCGGCTTCAATCGCGGGTGAAAAATTGGCTACCTCGAATGTATTTGAAGGCACTGATCGTGTTTTAGTTCCCACAGCTCCAAATGGCATTACAGCTGATTTAGCCTTGTATGCAAACAATCCAAATCCGCCGGGATACAATTCGGCTTGCCAAGCGCCAACCAATGCTTTTGAGTTAGACAACAAGATTGTGTTGATAAAGCGTGGCGGCTGTTTCTTTAATCTGAAAGTCAAAAACGCGCAAGATGCAGGCGCTTTAGCCGTAATTGTCACCGATAGTATTCCCAACAATCCAACCACCCTGAACATGAGTTCAACCGGATTGCTCGGTATTACCATCCCCGCTATTTTTATCACCAAAGAATTGGGCGATGAGTTGATTGCTGAAATGGCAAATGGCACTGTAAACGTAAAATTAGAATCACCGGGGAATTTATATTTGTATGCCGATGGTGATTTTGACAACGGCATTATTGCACACGAAATTGGTCACGGCATTTCCAACCGATTAATTGGCGGACCCAACAATAGTTCTTGTATGGTCAATGCTGAACAAATGGGCGAGGGCTGGTCGGATTGGTTTTGTTTAATAAACCAAATAAAATCTGGAGAAACCGGCGCCGAAGCCAAAGGAATTGGAACCTATGCCATCAACCAATTACCCACCGAGGGCGGAATTAGAGCCTACCCGTACTCTACCGATATGGCTATTAATCCCCTCACCTTGGCCAATTCGAATGATGCCGAACCGCACAACCGCGGAGAAGCTTGGACCGCAGTTTTGTGGGATTTAACGTGGGCTTACATCAATAAATACGGTTTTGACACCGATATCCATACCGGAACTGGTGGAAACAATAAAGTGATGCGTTTAGTAATGGATGCGTTAAAATTACAGAGCTGTAACACTTCGTCGTTCATCAACAGTCGAGACAACCTTTTTGCGGCCGATCAAGCCACGACAGGAGGTCAAGATTACTGTTTGATAGCTGATGTGTTTCAACGCCGAGGAATGGGCTTAAATGCCTCGTCGGGCTCGGTTGACAATGCGTTAGATCAGGTAGAAGATTTTACCGCTTTCCCTGCTGGACCAAATTGTAACTTGGCCGTTGATTACTTTGCCAATCCCGATTTGATTCGCGTGTACCCTAATCCCACACAAGGAGATGTGCAATTGCGCATCAGTCAATATACTGGAAAGCTCAGTATACAAGTGGTTGACACCAATGGACGTGTTGTTTACAGCGAAAATGACAACAGCTTTGCGCTAGAAAAAACGTTGCATTTAGGAAATTTACAAAAAGGAATTTACCTGTTGCAGGTGAGTGGAGATCAGCTTAAATACAAGCAGAAACTGGTTATTAAGTAAGCGACAACATCAAATAAACAAAAAAAGCAGTAGGATTCCTTACTGCTTTTTGCTTTTAAATTCGTAGACAGTTCCAATGCCCATCATTTGCTTGAGTTGAATTTTTGGCCCAACGGTTATTTGTTGTCCGTTTACAATTTCTTTGGCTTTGATGTCGTCATCGTAGATGAGATTCAACCCAAAATTGGCTTTTAAGTATTGGTTGGCAATGAGTTCAAATTGAATATGCCAATCGACATCAATATTGCCAAATTTGTTGATGTAATCGGAGTATAACGACAATCGGTTTTCCATCACTACATTTTTCATTATCTCTTTTTTGTATGAATTAGAAATGAGCATTCCCAATTCGGTCCGGGTTTGTTTTCCTGTCGAAAGCAGTACACCGTTTGTATCATAAAGGGCTGGCGCAACTCCAAAAGCACCTTGATTGGCTAGATTTTTGTCGAGCACCAAGGTGTTTTTTATGGTGAGTGGCGACAAGTACAAGCTGAATTTTTTTCTTTCAACATGTATTCTGCTCCAATTCCCAAAAAAGTATAGGCAGGCGCAAATGGTTTAGAAATCGCGATGTCGGTATTAGGGTAATTGTATCCGTTGGTGAATTGGGTGTTGAAATTGAATTTGGCTGAATGATACCAATTGGACAAACTGTCTTTGCGGTAGCCATAGGTAGAGCTAAACTGAAACACATCATCGGTTTTGCGCACTTCGATGCCGTCTTGCTTGTTTACACCATAGCGCACAATCAATTCGTTGTGCCATTTTTGGTTGGCTTCGCTGTAGGTTCGGGTGAAATTTCCTTTTGCCAAACCTGAAATCGAACTCACGCCTCCCGCATTCCAGTTGATAAATACAATGTCATTCAAGTCAAAACCTACTAAGTTTTTACTTTTCCAATTGGTCTGGACGGGTTTTTTCGCAACGGCTAGGCTATCTATCGATTGCGCAAAAGCAGATATAGAAAACAAAGCCAAGACAATATATAGTAAACGCATGCGCTAGAGTTTAGGGATAGAACGAGTTTTGGAAACTAAAAGTGTGCCGCAAAATTCAACTTTTTACATAATAATCAAAAAGAATTTGCAAACTTTTTGCGTCCAATTTGCTATACCGTTGCAACTCTTCGACGGTTCCTTGGGCAATAAATTCATCGGGGATGCCTACAATTTTAAGGCCAGTTTGGTAGTGGTGTGTGGCTGCAAATTCGGCTATAGCAGAGCCAAATCCGCCTGTTGCAGTTCCGTCCTCGAGAGTAATGAGCCAGCTGAATTTTTGGAACAGCTCATGCAACAACGCTTCGTCCAACGGTTTGATGAATTTAAAATCATAGTGCGCAATTGCATTTGAGTTTTCGCTTAACGCGATGGCCTCCGTTGCATTTTGCGCCATAGTTCCGGTAGTCAAAATCGCTATTTTCGTTCCGTTTTTTAGCATTTCGGCTTTGCCAATTTCTATTTTTTGAAAGGGTTTTTGCCAGTTCATGTTTTTACCCCGTCCACGAGGGTAGCGAATGGCGATAGGTTGGTTTAAGCCTAATTGAGCAGTATATAATAGGTTGCGTAAATCAATTTCGTTTCGTGGAGCACAAATAATCAATTTGGGAATGCAGCGCAAATAAGCCAAATCAAAAACACCGTGGTGTGTAGCGCCGTCTTCGCCCACCAATCCTGCACGGTCTATACAAAAGATAACGGGTAAATTTTGTAAGGCCACATCGTGGATAAGTTGGTCGTAGGCGCGCTGCAAAAAAGTCGAATAAATGGCACAGTAAACGATCATTCCTTGAGTAGTCATTCCGGCTGACAAGGTGACCGCATGTTGTTCGGCAATCCCTACATCAAAGGCGCGATCGGGGAAGGCATCCATCATATATTTCAGGGAACTTCCGGTGGGCATAGCCGGAGTAATCCCAATAATTTTCTCGTTTTGTTGTGCCAATTCAACCAAGGTTAAGCCAAATACATCTTGGTATCTAGGGGGTTGAACAGCCAAATTCTTGGGTTTCAATTCGCCTGTTTGCGCGTTAAATTTACCAGGAGCATGGTAGATTACTTGGTTCTCTTCGGCTTGTTGAAGGCCTTTGCCTTTGGTGGTGATGAGGTGCAAAAACCGCGGTCCTTTTAACGGTTGCAAACGGCGTAATTCGGAAATTACTGCAGGTAAATCGTGTCCGTCTATTGGTCCGGAATAATCAATGTTAAGAGAGCTAATCCAGTTGTACTCGTCGGCATATTCGCCTGATTTGATTGCCGTAAAATAATTTTTTAGGGCACCCACACTCGGATCAATTCCGATTGCATTGTCGTTGAGAATAATGAGTAAGTTGGCCTCAGTCACCCCGGCGTGATTCAAGGCTTCAAACGCCATACCTGAAGCAATAGAGGCGTCGCCAATCACGGCTATGTGTGTGCGGTTGGGAAAGCCATTTAGTGCAGAGGCCAATGCCATGCCCAGTGCCGCCGAAATCGAGGTGGAGGAATGCCCAGTCCCAAATGCGTCGTATGGACTTTCGTCCCGTTTGGGAAAGCCAGATAGCCCTTCAAATTGGCGATTGGTGTGAAACAAATCTCTACGACCGGTGA
>CAMBOW010000038.1 GCA_945869365.1 Flavobacterium psychrophilum
TGGGGAGAGCAGGATTCGAACCTGCGAAGTTCACACAGCAGATTTACAGTCTGCCCTCGTTGGCCGCTTGAGTATCTCCCCAACTTTTTTTATTTTTCATATGCTTTTTAGAGCCGGCGGAGGGACTCGAACCCACGACCTGCTGATTACAAATCAGCTGCTCTAGCCAACTGAGCTACGCTGGCATATACAATAAAAAAAGTCCGCTATTTCTAACGGACTGCAAATGTATATTATTTTGTTTTTTAATCAAAACATTTTTCTTTAAAATTTTACACTAAATATGCTCCCTTGTTTTTTCTTTTCGCTTTACTACCAAACGCTCCAAAGATTCTGTCGCCAACTCAACTGCTTCTTCAAAAGTTTTACACTGTTTCTTTACGATGAAGTCATCTCCAGGAACGTGAATCTTTATTTCAACTGTTTTATTTTCTTTGTCACTTGTGTTTTCAACTTTCAAAAAAACATCAGAGGCAACAATTTTATCGTAATACTTTTCTAATTTACTCATGCGATCTTCAACAAAATCGACTAATTTACGATCTACTGTAAAATTGACAGCGTGCACATTAACATTCATACCATTAAATTTAAATTAAACATTGCCAGAATTATTTTTGATTTCTAGGATGTGCCGTTTCGCATACTTTCTTTAGCTCTGCTAAACTACTGTGTGTGTACACCTGCGTAGAAGCCAAACTAGAATGTCCCAATAATTCCTTTACCGAATTGATGTCTGCTCCATTGTTTAGAAGGTGAGTTGCAAAGGTGTGGCGCAAGATGTGCGGGCTTCTTTTTACCTTCTCGGAAACAGCACTAAAGTAATGATTAATTATGCGATACACAAAGGAATCACTCAATTTAACACCCTTTGAAGTTAAGAAAAAATGATGCTGATCTTTAATTTGCTCTAAACTAGCTCGTTCGGATTTATATACATTTATTTGATCAACCAAAACGGGATGAATAGGCATAATTCGCTCCTTATTGCGTTTGCCCAGCACTTTCAATGTGGCATTATACAAATCGACAGCGGCCAGCTGCAGCTCAATAAGCTCTGCTCTTCGAATTCCGGTGGTATAAAACAAATCGATGATTAATTTATCCCGTATGCCTTCAAATCCATCTGGGAAAGTCAAATGAGTTAACACCTGATCTACTTCTGATTCCGAAAAAGGAATCTGAATTATTTTGGGAGTTTTTAAGGCCTTGTGTTTAATCAACGGACTAACCTCAATTTGTTTGGCCTTGAGTAAAAATTTGTAATAGGCCTTGAGAGACGAGATTTTGCGATTTATGGAGGAGTTAGCAATTCCTTGATCTACCATCCACACAATCCAGCTGCGTATTTGGCTATAATTTACTTCTGTCAAATTAGCTTGATCAAACTCGTTTGTCAAAAACAAGGTAAAGAATTCCAAATCTTTGGCATATCCATTTACGGTGTGCATCGAGTATTTTTTCTCTAATGCCAAATAATCTCGAAATGCTTGTTGATTTTGATCCATAAAAAAACCGTTCGTTTCAAAGGTACTAATCTTTGTGAACGAACGGTTCTGTGAATTTAAAAAGTAGGACTAACTTTCTAAGTTGTCTCGCATGTTTTGAATGTAAGCCGCTTTCTGGAATTTCATTCTATTGGACACTGAAGGTTTAATAAAAGCTTGCCGTGCACGCAACTGACGAACAGTTCCAGTTTTGTCAAATTTTCTTTTATAGCGCTTTAATGCTCTATCGATATTTTCTCCGTCTTTAATTGGTATAATTAACATAATATAGACACCTCCTCTCGTTAAGGCCGCAAATGTAATTAATAATTAATAAGTAACAATTAATAATTGAAAAAAATATAATATCTACTTACAAATTCTACTTTTCCCGCAATTTGGAATTTGGTCCCGAAGGCTCGGGATTCAGTATTGACAAATTAGTGCTTCACTGCTGGCTGGTAATTTTGTTTGTCTATAATCATCTTGGACAATATTTCTCTCAAAATTTCTGAAGTGCCTCCACCAATAGGCCCTAAACGACTGTCGCGCAACAAGCGAGCCATTGGATATTCTTCCATATAACCATAACCGCCCAACATTTGCAAGCAACTGTAAATGGCTTCATCAGCCACCTTGGTAGATTTTAATTTGGCCATCGTGGCTTCTTTCACCACATATTCGCCCTTATTTAATCTAGCTATAGCTGCATAATTAAAGACCTTGCAATGCTCCACCTCTGTAGCATGATCAACCATTGTGTGTCTCAAGGCTTGAAAACTATTGATCTTAACGCCAAATGCTTCGCGCTGTGACATGTAATCAATGGTATAATCTATCGCATATTCGGCACGGGCATGTGCGTTAATTGCCATAATTAAGCGTTCCAAAGCAAAGTGCTGCATGATGTACGGAAATCCTTTTCCGGCTTCGCCCATTAGGTTACTAGCTGGAATGACTACGTTGTCAAACGCAATCTCAGCAGTATCTGAAGCGCGCCAACCTAACTTATCCAATTTAGTTGCGCTAATCCCTTTGAGGTTTGTGTCTGCCAAAAAAATACTGATGCCTTTGTTGCCCAATTCAGGATTGGTTTTGGCTGCTACTATATAGTAATCGGCATAAACCCCATTGGTGATAAATGTTTTTGATCCGTTTAACACGTAGGAATCGCCTTGCAACACAGCAGTAGTTTTCATTCCTGCTACATCACTACCTCCAAATGGCTCAGAAATACACAAGGCACCTATTTTATCGCCCGAAATACTAGGAGCCAAATAATCTTGTTTAATTTGCTCACTTCCTTCGGCATGAAGGTGCGTCATGGCTAAATAAGCATGTGCCCACATGGCTGCTGCAAAGCCTGATGATTTAATTTTTTGCAATTCTTCTAAAAAAATAACGGTATAAAACAAATCTAAATTTAATCCGCCATAGGCCTCTGGATAATTGAGCCCAAAAAAACCCATCTCACCCATTTTTTTCCAAATAAACCGTTCAATAGTACCTGTTTTTTCCCATTTTTCAATATGAGGAACTACTTCTTTTTGTAAAAAGTCTTGAAAACTTGTCCTAAATAAATCGTGTTCTTCTGTAAAGTAAATCGAGTTCATCAACAAAGGTTTTGTATTATTATTTTAGAAGCCCAAATATAAGGCAATAATATTGATTTTATCAACGGGAAATTGATCGATTTTTGGTAAATCCTCAATTGAAATTGGTTTTTCACTTTTGCTTCTGTAAATTAGTATTGCCTTTGCATTTCCATAATTTAGATAGGGGATTTGCATCAACTCTTTTAAACTGCATGTATTAATATTTATTTTTTGGATAACCGGCACATGGCTTACTTCAAAGTTAATTTTGAGTAATTCAATTACTTCCGGATGCAATCCCCAGATGAAGTTCATTTGTTCCATACTTACAAATGCACCTAATTTTTGGCGCGCTTGTATAATGCGTTCGGACAAGCCATCGCCTATTCCATGAATTTTCTTCAAGTCTTCGGCAGAGGCCTGATTGATGTCAATTTTTACAATTGGCGCTGAGGATTTATTTTTAGAAGGATACAAGCTGATTTTTCGTGCCTGCGTTACCCAGTCTGGAAACTTAAAATACGGTCGTAGAACTTGCAATATCGAATCGGGAACTTGGGTAATTTGTTGAAATTCTTCAGCCGAATTCACATACAAATTTCGCTGACGATAGGCCCGTAATCGATTGATTTCCGGGAGCGACATGCCAAATTTATACGCTTTATAATCACTAATAAAATTGGGATTGAACGGGTAAATAGGAAATGATTTTCGTTGAAACGGGTCTTCTTTATTGGGGCTTGCACGCACATATTCCCATGTTGACAATCTGGGTTTAGTGTTTGGCATAGCGAGAACCCGGTAGTAAAGGGCTTGCAGACCGGCAATAGAAATAAGCAAGGCAACTAAGGCAATTTGCTGGGACTTGGAAAATTCAAAAAAGAAGGTAAAGGCGTGTAATTTTTTCATGGCGTATAATTGGTTTAAAGGTGTCAGAGATCAAAAACAGAGCTCCGTTTAGATCGAATCAAGTCTTTCAATCGGAGCCAAAAGGCAAGCGTCAAATAAACCCCAAACCATAATCCTGCGGTTACAAACGAAATATAAATAAAAAACAGGCGTACGCTGTTGGCTCGCATACCCAAACGATCTGCCAAACGGGAAGAAACGTGGAATCCGTGTTTTTCGAAAAAATATTTTAATTGTATAACAAACGACATAGTGGAGCGAGTAATTACTGTGCTGTAAAACTAAAAAAAAGAAGTGAGTTCCGGCCTAACTTTTTTATTTTAACATATACAATTTGGCACAAGCCCGCGCATCCGATAAGGCTTCGTGGTGTTGCAAGTCAATGTTGTTTTGGGCGCTACAATAACTAAGGTTTGCTGGTTTGTATCCTTTGGCTCTGTATATTCTACACGTACATTCCCAACGTTCGGCCAAGGCCAATTCCTGGTAATCTAGCCGGTAATAGTCCATGGTTTTTGCCAAGACATTGCGGTCAAATTGTTCGTTGTGTGCCACAAGTAATTGGCCCTGTAACCTAATCTTTATCTCAGGATATACCTGAAAAAATGTAGATTGCCGCAGGGTGTCTTGAGGCTGTATGCCGTGCACCCGAATATTGTGATAAGAATATTCGTTGTTGGGAGGTTGAATCAAGGTGTAATATTCATCAACAATTACACTATTTCGCACCGTAACTATGCCAACCGCGCAGGCACTATAAAATTGCCCCGTAGCCGTTTCAAAATCGATGGCCGTGAAATTCATTTATTTGATGGTACCGATGATATCGTATTTGGTCACAATATGGTGTTTGCCGTTTTCTAATGCAATTAACACCGCTTGGTTCTCTTTAGAAAACAAATGGGTGATTTCTTGAATTGGGGTATTGCCTTGTACAATCGGATAGGGTTTACCCATCACCTCACGTATTGGTTTATCGGCCGCATTTTTATCGGACACATACAAATCAAATAATTTGGATTCATCAACCGAACCCACAAAACCCGTGATGTCTATTACAGGTATTTGAGATATCTTGTATTTGCGCATACGTTCTATGGCATGAGACACCAATTCTTCTGTGCGCACCACTACCAAAGGCTGATTGATGTGATCCTTTATCACATCGACTGCTTTGGTAATTTCTTCGTCCAAAAATCCGCGTTCGCGCATCCAATCATCATTAAACATTTTTCCTACATAGCGGCTGCCCGAATCGTGAAACAACACCACTACAACATCTTCGGGTTTGAAATGTTCTTTTAGCTGCAACAATCCTTTTATGGCTGATCCCGCTGAATTTCCTACAAATATGCCTTCTTCGAGTGCAATTCTACGGGTATATACTGCTGCATCTTTGTCGGTTACTTTGGTAAATCCATCAATCAAGGAGAAATCAACATTTTTGGGTAAGATATCTTCCCCAATGCCTTCGGTGATGTACGAATAGATTTCGTTTTCGTCAAAGATGCCCGTTTCGTGGTATTTTTTGAACACCGAACCGTAGGTGTCAATGCCCCATATTTTGATATTTGGATTTTGTTCCTTTAAATATTTAGCTGTACCCGATATGGTTCCACCAGTCCCTACTCCCACCACAAAATGGGTAATCTTCCCATCGGTTTGCTCCCAAATTTCGGGTCCGGTTTGCTCGTAATGGGCAATGGCATTTGATGGGTTGTCGTATTGGTTTACATACCAAGAATTGGGTGTTTCTTCGCCCAATCGTTTTGATACCGAATAATACGATCGTGGATCGGTAGGTTCTACATCGGTAGGACAAACCACTACTTTGGCGCCTACTGCCCGTAAAATATCCATTTTTTCTTTGGATTGTTTATCTGTAATCACGCAAATCAGTTTATACCCTTTGACTATGGCAGCCAAGGCCAATCCCATTCCAGTATTACCCGAGGTGCCCTCTATAATTGTGCCTCCCGGTTGCAATCGGCCATCGGCTTCGGCATCTTCGACCATTTTTACGGCCATTCTATCCTTGACCGAATTGCCTGGATTAAAAGTTTCTACCTTAGCCAAAACTAAGGCATCAACTTCGGCTGTAATTTTGTTTAATCGCACCAAGGGCGTGTTGCCAATGGTTCCTAAAATATTTTCTGAGTATTTCATATTTTTATTTATTTCAACTGATCCTAATTATTTAAAGAAATTCCACACCAATCCAAAACGAATAATAAAATCACGATATGGATAATCGGGTGCCGAATAAAATTTATTTGTCGCTGACCAAGCGGCATTAAAGTGCTCGGCCTTCAAAAATATACGGGTTTGCCGCACGCGTGCATTGATGAAAAAGTCATAGGTAGCAAAATCGCCAATTTGTTTCTTTTGTTGCACAAAAAAATCAGCTACCACCGGATTGTATCCGTTGGCGTAGTATTTTGTAAAATAATTAAATGTGATTCCCGATTGCAAATACAAGGCTTTTTCAAAAAAATAATCCGAAAAGTAAAAGCTGTTTCGCGTGACCCATTTGGGTACATTGAGCACCGCATCGTCTTGTGAAACGGTTTGAAAAAGCAGGGTATTGTCTAAGCCCAATTTCCAGAACTTTATTTCTTTATTCACCTGAACTGAGGCATACGAGATGGCTTTGCTGTATTGCGAAGGCGCTAGTATTTGTATGGTGTCATTCGTGCTGGTATTAGCAAAAAATACTTTGTCCTTGTAATTGGAGAATTGCGCTTTCACGTTCATCCATTTGGAATCGGTAGAAACTTTGAAATCTATAGATTTTTCGGTGGTGTAGGTCTGGTACCAATTGTAATTCACGTAGCTACTTTGAAACAAGGAGTAGGACAAATCGGGGATTTTGGCGCTATTTTCTATGCTCACAGCTCCTTTTAATTTATCTGAAAATTGATACTGGAGTTGAACTTTAGCTTCTCTAATCGCTTGATCGGTTACTGCATTTTTGTAGCCCGCTTGTACATTCCATTTTTTATTTTTCAGCTGATAATCAGCGCCAACTGTTGTAATTGCATCATTTAATCGACTAGGTATTGTAATCGTATTGAGAATTAGCAGGGTGTTGTAAAAGTAGTTGTAGCGATAGGTGTCTACATAAAACAAAAGGGTTCCTGTTTGGTTAATCGCAGTTTGAATACCAATTTTTGAATACAATTTATTGTAGTGCAGTTGGTCATTGATATCGGCTGTTTTATAGCTTTCCCCAAAACGATTAATTATTTTGGTGCCAATAGTAGACGACACTGTCGCTTGGTTGTATTCGAAAAACTTAGATTCGGCTTCAAACTGATGATGAAGGGCAAAATAAGTTGATTTAGATTTATAAAAGCGATACGAATGATCTACAAATAGTCGCTTGCCTTTAAGAAATGATTTGGCATCGGTGAGATAAACCTCCAAGCGTTGTCTTTCTTTATACAGTGAATTTTGTGATTCAAAATCATTTGGAGTCGTAATTCCGCCATTTTCTCCATTTAATAAATCTTGGCCCGTATAATGTGCTTTTAAAAAATAAGTGTTGGATTTATTGTGGTAATTGGTCGTAAAGCGAAAGTTACCCGCGCTGGTCAATTGGTTAATGTATTTACCCAAAGACCGAACTCCTTTGTAGGCAATAGAAAAATTAAATCGCTCACTAGTATTTAGGGTCACAAAGGCATCCGAACTTTGGCCTTGTTCCATAACCGTTTTAAAATACAAATCGGTGAGTGGTGTAGCTACCGAGTAATAGGAAATATCTTTGGCTTGCAAATAATTAAAGTGTTTTCCGGCCATTCCGATTTCGGGATAAGGCGTGGTTGTTTGCAAACTATGATTCAGTGTAGTATAGGTTTGTCCTTCATTCAAAAACGAAAACAAACCAAAATTGTCTTTTCGCAAATAGTTGTAAGTGTACTCTTTAGAAATAGTTAATGAGGTATCCACATAGGTGGTGTCATTTGCCAACGAAATGATTCGATAGGAAGTAATGGGGGCTTTTTCGGCTTTTTCTTTTGTTTTTTGCTCCTGAGATTTTAGCAAACTTTTCTTCAGTTTTTGGGTAGTTGTTTCTTGCGAAAACCCTACAAACGTGAATAATAAAAACAAAATAAAAAATAATAATCGCATAGCGTAATTCGTATGCAGCAAAAATAACTATTTGTTTGAAATTAAAATTACAATTGGGCGAAAGATATAAAAACAAAAAAACCACCCAAAAGGGTGGTTTTGAATAGAATAAAATTTCTATTTATTGTTTTACAACTTTGATAGTTGATGAGTTACCAGTAGCGTTAGTTACTTTAACCATGTAAACACCATTGTTTAATGAAGATAAATTAACTGAAACATTGTTTAATGAAGAATAGTTGTTTGAAGAAATTTGTTTTCCTAAAACATCGTATACTTCAACTTGGCTAATATTTGTTCCTTTTAATTCAACTACACCTGTAGTTGGGTTTGGAGAAGCAGTAGCAATTTGTTGAGCAGTGAACGTATCATTTGCCAACGGATTACCGTTCCATTTGAAAATTCCACCAACAGCTGCTGAAGTACTGAAACCACTTGCAAAACCAGTGTTTGCATTTAAAAATGATATTACACCACCATCTACGTAATTAGCATCTGGATTGTCGTTGATGTTTGTCCAAGTAAGACCACCATCAGTAGTGAAAGAAGAACCACGAACAGCATCTAAATCTTCACCTACAGAGATGTATGCGTTTGGTACACCAGGGATTTCAGAGATACCGAAGTTTCTCAAGTTAGCATCCCAAGTTACAGAATTCCATGTATTACCTCCGTCAGTAGTATTGTACAATAAGAAATCACTTGTTTGTAAAAGACCATTTTGTGCATCTGAAAAAGAAAGATCTCCAGCCTCAGAACCGTTGATTCCTCCACCAAAATCTGGAATTGGAGAAATAGCAGCAGTCCAAGTATAGCCTCTATCAGTTGAGATTAATATTCTACCAAAAGTAGTTCCAATCCACATAGTATCTCCTGTAACAGTATACTGATTAGTTAATCCATACTCAGCAGCATCTAAAGCAGCAGGAATGTTTCCAGCAGGAACACGTACCCAGTTTGTACCACCATTAGTAGTTGTGTAAATTTCGAAAGAACCTTCAGAAGGATCACCCATAGTTACTCCGTTGTTGGCATCCCAAAAGTAAACAAGGTTTGCAAACGAAGCACCATCAGCACCATTGTAAGAAGCAGTGTTTTGACGAACCCAAGTAGTACCACCGTTTGTAGTTTGCCAGATACCTCCCACTACACCAGCAGCTTTAGGAAACACTGAAGCATAAGCTACATCAGCAGATACACCCCAAATGTTAGAAATTTCAAGATTGGCAGCAGATGCTCCCAAATCAATTGCTGAAGTTGACCAAACAGTACCACCATTTGTAGTTTTAGAATAACGACGAATAGTAGCACAACCTGTAGTTCCGCAAGAATTGCTTAACCAAGCTACGTTGTCGTCTACAATAGAAATACTTCGCATACCTGTGCTTGCAGCCGGTTGAGAAGTAGCTTGCTCAGACCAGTAATCTTGAGCTTGCGCTGATAAAGCCACTATAAAAGAGGCAAAAAGTAAAAATTTTTTCATAGTTTTTTGTGTTTAAATAATTGAAAAACAAATATAAAAAATTAATTAGATTAAAAAAGTTGTTTAATCTAATTAATTTTTAAGATTACAATTACTCGAAATGAGTAATTAGATAGGATGAAACTCCAGCAGTAGTCGTCTTAACGATTTGCAATTTTGGAATAGCATTAGCTGCTGTGCCAATAGTTAAACCAGGTAACACGCCTGAGTATACTTTACTTGTTTCGTCTGGAAAACGAATAGAAAATTTATACGGCATATCTACAGCAGGAGCAGTTGTTGAGTTACCACCAAGTGTTTTAGCAAATACTTCGATTACATAAGTGTCTGTGATAGTATAGCTTGACATATCAACAGCATAAGTTGTTAGAGACGAAACAAAAGAACCAAACAACGGACCTCCGATATAAACAAATTTATAATTGTAAGCATCTGGTACAGCTGTTATTTCAACAGTGATTGGCATAGTTACGGATGAACCAGCTACCGAATTGATACTCACTACGTCACCTACCTTAAAACCATGTGGTCTGTCATTGGACTGCACATTACTATTAGGCGTTTTTACAGTATAAATTTTATTGTCGTAATCAGACTGAGTTGCACATGACAATACTCCTGCTTGATTAGTATCTAAGAAAAACAAAGATTCATATCTTCCAGCATTGGTTAAAGTACCAAAAAGAGGTCTTGTTGAACTAGCGAGTGGTGACACACCCTGCATAGATGATTGAGAAGTTGTAGCCACACCATTCTTTTTCAATACAATGTTTAGATTGTTGAAATCAGTTCCAGCGCCACTATATGGCCCTTGAAAATCAAAACGTATTCCGCATCTTTTAGAATTTATACCCGGAACACTAGTATCTCCGTATCCTAAAAATATAGTATCGGAAACAATTGAGTATTGTTTTCCCACAAATCCTTTAGGAATTACATCTGGAGCAGTTGTGATAGCTGATAAATACAATTTCATATCCAAATTGAAAGGCAAAGATGAAGTAGCGTCACCCGATGGAGCAACCATGGTAGAGGTAATTGATGATTCGCCTGCAGGAATGATAAAGGCTTTGCGTGAACGCTTGTTTAGATTGGGTAAAAAAGCAATCGCTTCAACGCTAACATCCATTGGAAAAGTAACCGTACCCAAAGAGATTGTTACAGGAAATGATTGATTGGCTACTACATCTGAATCGGGGGTAGTAATAGAACCTTGTAAAGTAACAAATTCAACATTTGAATCTACAGGACTTCCCGTAACTAATTCTCCTTTACTACAAGAGATTATCGTAATGATTGTAAAAATAACCCCTAGGTATTTTACACTTTTAAGTAATATATTATTTTTCATAAAAAATTATTAAGGGTTTACGTAATTGTCATACTCCGCTAAGTTGGCAGGGTTGTTAAAAAAGTCTTCGTTTTGACTAGTTGTTCTAAAACGATATCCTTGCTTCATGCCAGGAGCTCCCTGAACTGTAGAAGATAAGCTATAATAATCAGCTCTGTTTCCTTCGGCATCAAAAGATTCAGCATAAAAATAATACTCATCTCCAAACGCTAAATCAGTTGCTGGGACATTTAAGGCAGTTGCAATATCCGCTATCTTAATTTTCAAATCGTGTGGAAAAGAAGTAATAGATCTTACTAAGCCATAGTCTGAAGCGACACCAAAACCATTTCTTCTTTTTACATACAAATTGTATTTCACAATTTTTCCAGAAGGACTAGTCAATAATCCACCGAAGTAAGAATTTTCAACATCATATGATTTGATAACTTTACTTGTTATATCTAAACGCGCATACATCCCGGGGATCAACTGCGCTCTAGGGTCTAAACTTTCGTCTTTTTCGCAAGATTGGAAAGAAAAGGCTAGTAAAACCAATAAAAATATTTTCTTTATCATCGTAGTTTGTATTAGTTAGATTAATGTAAAACTTTTGTGTTTGGAACTGCCCAAAACACTTTTCTGGCTCGGTCGTTTGTTGGTGCATTTGGATTGTTGTTCACACAGTTTCCGGCGTAGAACGCACAGTTGTAGAACACTCCAGCATTGGGTTCTAAGGTAGGCTGGAAATTGCTTGGATAACCCGTTCTTCTGTAATTGTTATAGGATTCAATCCCATTACCCCAAGTGGCTATATAAAACTCTTTGATTAACAACTCCAATTTTTTAGCGTCATTTAACCCGTCATAGGTAGTTGAAATATAATCCAAATACTTTTGCTTCTTCACGCTGATATCAGCAACTTCAGCTGATGTTAATGCAGGAGTTACTGGAATTACTGTTGTAGTCTTATCGATAGATTGCGTAATTGCAGCCAACATTTCAGCTTTTGCATCACCAGAGATAATGCCTTTTAGCATAGCTTCTGCTTTCATGAAACGCACCCATGATGACAAAACTATAGGCATGATACCTGCGCCTTTTGCGCCTTTGGTACCTTGCGTTTGAACGGTACCCGCAGCGCCATAGGCTCCTCCAATTGGATAGACACCAGCTACAGTTCGTTTGTCGTTGTCTTGAGGAATACCTGAATTATTTGCATGGTCTCTGCCCCAAAATCCGTTTGCAGGCAATGCTCCACCAGTCCAATTGGAAACAGTATAGCAAGCGCCTATTCCAGTACTGTAGAATGAACTGTATCTCGTTTCATTATAATGTTCTGGACGCGTTCTACCTGGTAAAACAAAATTATCTTCATTTCCAGGATTTGCATCTTGTCTGTAGAAGTAGAAATTTACTCGTGGATCTCCTGGCTCATCGATGGTATTTGGAAACGCTGTAGTAGCCAATTTCTCAGTAGTCATGGCCCACATAATGTAGTTTCCGAGATATGCTCCACCACCCAATTCATATTGATCATTGTACATTGGATGTCTTGTGTTTGGATTTTGTCTAGACGAACCGTATTTGAATACAAAATCTTCAGCAGGTGTATCAATATAATCATCGGCTGCAATAATAGCATTCATTTCTGATGCTACATTGCGGGTACCAATTGTGGTTAATAAATTACAATTGTTATACATTTTAAGTTTCAATGTATTTGCCAATGTAATCCATTTTTCTTTAGATGTATAGTATAAATCAGTAACCGAACCATTACTAGTTAATTGCAAAGTAGCTATTGCCTGATCTAATTCGGTTAAAATACCATCATAGACAGCAGCACTAGAATCAAAATTAGGGGTAATGTTTGCACTTCCTTGCAACGATTCAGAGTAAGGAATGTCGCCATATACATCAACCAAAGTCATTAACACATAGCAACGAATTACTTTTGACGCTCCCAAAATGTAATTTTGATTGCGCTCTACAGCTTTTGGCTCCATTACTTTAATCGCATTCAACAAATTGTAAGCCGTACTCCAGTGACCATTAAAGTTTACTGGCGCATAGGCATTGTCATAGGTGCTTCCACCTGTCATAGCCATCTGACGTGTTATGCCTTGGGTAAATCCGTTGGTTGAATTTACAAACCCTGGCAATTGTAATTGCACATAATTGAATGCAAAAGTTGGATCCAACAAATCAGGGTTTACTGCACTTGGATTTTCTGTTTGATCCAAATCTACTGTTTCACAACTGCTGACAAAGAAAACCGCAGTGAATAGAAAAAGCTTAAAAATTGATTTATATAATTTCATAATAAATTAGAATGTTAAGTTAAAGTTGAATCCAAAACGTTTTGCAGTTGGACCAGTCAAATAATCAAATCCTTGACCATTACCAACCCCTAAACTTAATACCTCTGGGTCAAAATTCAAGTGTGTTGGAAAGTTAAAGGCATTAAACCATAAGTTCTGACCAACTACCGACATGGATATGCTTCCAAAAGGTGTTTTCTCTAAGTATTTCTTAGGCACAGAATAAGACAACGAAATTTCACGTAATCTTAAATTAGTTGCATCATAAACCGCTTGTTCTGGGATAAAGAAACCGGAGTTGTTGAATCCGTATTGGGTAACCCCAATTTGCGTTGTATTTACATTTCCGTTGACATTTACGCCAGGCAGTATAAATGTTCCGGTACGATCAAAATCGGTATCTTTTGTCAAACCACGTGACAACAAGGCCGCCGCAGTAGTAGAGTAAATATCCCCGCCTTTTTGGTACTCCAATTGGAAACCAAACGTGATATTTTTGTACGATATTTCATTGATTAAGGTAGAACGCCAATCGGCATTTGGATCACCAATTTCTCTTAACTCAGAGTCTTCCACATAATTACCATCAGAACCTACCACGTAGTTCCCGTTGGCATCACGCAAAATAGCACCTCCCATGATTACACCAAACGGTCTTCCCTCAATCGCGAAGTTACCCAAGTTTGTAAATCCGGCGAAAGCCAATTGCTTCACATCTCCTAGTCCTAAGGCATCAACGTAGTTACGGTTTTTAGTAAAATTGGTTGTAATGTCCCAAGTAAGTCCATTTGTTTTTGAGCGAATCAAGGACATGTTTACTCCCAATTCAATTCCTTTGTTGCTCACTTGCGCCACATTGTCTGTGGTAAAATCATATCCAGTTGATGGATCCAAATCACGCTCCACAATCAGATTGGTAGAGATTTTGTTGTAGATAGACAAATCAACTCCAATTCTATTGTCAATGAATTTTCCGTCTAAACCAAACTCAAGCTCTTTTACCAACTCTGGTTTTAGATTCAAATTACCCAATTCGTTGCTTGGAGAAATTGTATTGATCGCTGTACCATCACTTTGTAAGAATGCTCTAGTATTGGTATCCAAACCAATTCTTGTTTTGTATGGATCAGGGAATCCTGCAGAAGATCCATACCCTACACGCATTTTTAAATAGTTTACATATTTATTTCCTTTAAAGTAGTCAAATGCATCTGTTGGCACGAAGGATACAGAAGCAGAAGGATAAAACAAACTGCGATTGGCCGGTTGTAAAGACGAATATACGTCATTACGACCCTGTAAGTTTAAGTACAAATACTTTTTAAACCCTACTGTTGTACTGGCGTACATACCTACAATATTGAAGTTTTGTTTTTGAGAAAATCCAACGTGGTTTTCAAAATTTTGATGTTCGTTCAACCCATACACAAACTGAAGTGTACTGGCTACATAATCAAATTTTTTGTTCTCTTGTCTTGGATTAAATCCTAAAGTACCGTCAATATTCCAGTTTTTATCGGCATCAATCTTCGTGTCAAAGTTATAACTTAGGGTGTGATCAAAGATTGTACTCTCACGAACTGTTGTTCTCAAGAATCCATCGTTGTCAAATGGCTGCCCATTTCCTTTGTTGATGTAGTATTTCTTGTTTTGTGTATAATTGTCTAACGCCAATCGATAAGAAAAATTTGACCAAGAATTAACATCGTAGGTTGCAGTGTAGTTTCCAAAGAAACGTCGAACAGACTCATTGTCGCTAGAGTTTCTTAAGGTCCAACGTGGATTAGGAATATCCGTTCTGTAGTTTACAGAAGCACGTGTATTTGGATTTTCATATGGCAATCCAAACAAATCTAAGCTTCGTGGCGTATACAAAATGTTTGCAAAAACGGATGGCGCAGCAGCATTCGAACCAAAACCAGCAGCTGTAGGCGGTGATGTTTTTTCGGTGCGCACATAATTCATGGTTGTACTTAATGTGAACCCATTTGATAATTTTGTTCTACCACCAGTACTTAAATTTAAACGTTGGTAGGTATTGTTTTCAATAAATCCCTCGTCTCTAGTGTGACCTACACTTAAGTTATACGCTGTGTTTTCTGCACGACCACCAATACTTACCGAAGTTGTTTTTACAGTTCCTGTGCTAAAAAATGGCTTCACATTATTGTAGGGTTTGTAGGCAACTGTTTTTGGGGTTTCGTTGAGTTCTCCAGGATTATTAAAAAACTGTGGAAAAACAGTAGACCCATAATATGCGTATGGATGCGTTACTGATCCATCAGCAAGAATACCTTGTGTTCCTTGCGTGCCAAATGCAGGACCCCAGTTGGAGAATGCAGTCACAAAATTATTGTCAAATCCCATACCGTAACTATCTTGGTAATCTGGCAAGGATGCGATTTGGGTCATATACATGGATTGTGAGAAATTCACTTCCATTTTTTTGTTTAGGTCTTTGGTGTTTCCAGATTTAGTTGTAATCAAGATTACCCCATTTCTTCCCGACGAACCATATAGTGTAGTTGCAGATAATCCTTTCAAGATACTAATGCTCTCAATACTGTTTGGATCCAAATCCAAGAAACGGCTTGAGGCATTGGTTGATCCTTCCAAAAAGTTACCGTCGCTATTGGTGTCTGAGTTGAAAGGAACTCCATCTACCACAAACAAAGGCTGGTTACTTCCGGTAATCGAAGAATACCCACGAATAATGATGTTGGTTCCAGAACCGGACAATCCACTAGTTTGTTGAATATTTACCCCTGTAGCTTTACCGGTCAGGGCACGGGCCACATCGGTTGAAGGTTTGGAAGCGAAATCTTCTGATTTAATAGTTGTCACGGCATATCCTAAGGCTTTCTTCTCCTTCTTAATACCCTGACTCGTTACTACTACTTCACCCAACTCAACACCCGAACCGGATTTCATTTTAATATTTAAAACTGCAGAAGCACCTACTGTCATTGTCATATCGTCTAAACCGATAAATGAAATAACCAGTACTTCTCCTTGTTTTGCTTTGATAGCATATTTACCATCAACATCTGTTTGAGTACCTCTTTTAGTGCCTTTTACAACAATGTTTGCACCTGGCAATGGTCCTGTCTCATCTGAAACAACACCGGTAACAGTTTTCTCTTGTGCAAACGAAAACTGCATTGTTAATGCTAGTAATAGCATATAAATCCATTTGAACTTCGATCTCATATAAAATTAGTTTGAGTTAGTTATTTGGCAAACTTCTTAATTATTTCTTAATTAACCAAATATAAATTCGGAATAAGCCATTGATAAATTGTTAAAAAAAAGAAACTTAAATGCCGCTTTCCTAATTAGAGTATAGAAATACGATAAAAAAAGACTTAGTTTTGATTTTTATTTAATGAAATTCTCAATAAATGCTGATCTCGAGTTACTCCAATACCGCCCTAGAAGCAGGCACAGACGAAGCCGGCAGAGGTTGTTTGGCAGGACCCGTTACCGCAGCAGCCATTCTACTACCCCCTGATTTTTACCACCCGTTGTTGAACGACTCCAAACAAGTTTCCGAAAAAAACAGAGCGATTCTTCGTCCCATATTAGAAGCCGCTGCACTCGATTTTAAAGTGACACATTTGGACCAAATTTTAATTGACGAGATTAACATTTTGAATGCGTCGATTAAAGCAATGCAAATGTGTTTGATTGGGCTTCAACCCACCCCTACCTATATTATAGTAGACGGCAACCGATTTAAACCGGTAGCAAATATCCCGCACCAAACCATTGTAAAAGGAGATGCTAAATATTTGAGTATTGCCGCCGCATCTATATTGGCTAAAACCTACCGCGACGACTACATGGAACAATTGCACGAGGAATTCCCTATGTACCATTGGAATAAAAACAAAGGATACCCTACTCGAGAACACCG
>CAMBOW010000039.1 GCA_945869365.1 Flavobacterium psychrophilum
AGAAAAATGCTCAATAAATTCGTTGCGTTTGCCCACACGAAAAACCATAGCTTGAAAGCCATTTTGGTCCATGCTGAAGCGGATTTGCGCCATGGTATCTTCGATTCCAACACCAATATAAGAACGGATCTCCGGAAAACGCGCTTGCATTTCGGGTGTAAAATTCGAGAACTCAAATACACGAAAATGCTCAATCGTACCCAAGGTAGTTGGCACCGAAATAACTACTGAAGAGGTATTTGCAGTAAGTCGGTTGGGGGCATTTTGCAAGCTGTTTTTTAAGGCGGCAAGAGGTGCCGCATACAACTCAAATTCTTTGGGAAAAGTTTCACGAGTCGTGTTTTTTGATTTGGCCAAAGAAGTCGCAATGACTTTGGTCCAGGTGGTGGATTGTTGCGCAACTAAACTAGCGCTGATCAATAACACCAAGAAGTACAATTTTTTCATTTTGGTAGGGTTTTTAGTGCGCTAAAAGTAAAAAAAATAACAACACTGCAAAGATCTGACACCGCTAAGTTTTGGCTTGCTAATTTATTGGGAAGTATCACCCAATTTGGTTTTCTTTGCAGGCATGAATGCGATAAATACAGGAGTAAAAAAACAACTGATCCAGCTAGCCAAATGGGCTGTAGTGGGAGCTGCTTTCTATTTTATCTACGCCCAACTTCAGGGATCAAAAGCGTTGGATTGGACAAAAATAGAAGCCGCTATTCTCCAGCATTCTAGCGGATACATCCTATTTATTTTGAGCTTGAGTTTTTGGAACCGCTACTTTGAAATCCTCAAATGGCAAAATTTGGTGCAAAGTTTTCGACCCATAACCGTGGGACAGTCGTCGGCACAAGTTTTTGGCGCACTCACAGCGGGCATTTTTACCCCAAACGGATTTGGTGAATATGCAGGCAAAGCGTTGTTTTTTGAAAAGGCCAAGGCCAAAAAAATCATCTTCTTAAACCTGTTGTGCAACGGCATTCAAATGGTGATTACGGTACTGTTTGGGAGTTTGGGCTTTTGGTATTTTAATACACATTTCCCCGTGATTTCTAACCAAATGTTAGTGTTGATTTTGGGTGGAACAGCAGGCATAATTACCCTACTTTTTCTTATCAAAAAAATCAGTATCAAAGGCTATTCACTGGAACGCCTAGTGCAAAAAATCAAAAAAATACCTGCGCACATTCACCAAAAAAATGCGCTGTTGGGACTAAGCCGCTACTTGGTTTTTTCGCATCAATATTATTTTTTATTTCTGTTGTTTGGGGTAGATCTGCCCTACCTCATTCTGATGTCGGCCATCACGAGTATTTATTTTTTGTCGTCGTCCTTGCCCTCCTTTCAGTTTTTGGATTTTGCGGTAAAAGGCGGCGTAGCTTTATTTTTTTGTGGGCTTTTGGGAATTAATTCTTGGATTCCCTTGCTCATTACCTCCTTACTGTGGTTCTTGAATGTGGTGATTCCCGTAGTGATTGGCAGTTATTTTGTGTTGAATTTCAAACCCCTACCGGCCCCATGATTGCGTTGTGTAGTATTTTGTTATTATTGGGCTATTTGCTCACCATCGTTCAATTAATTTGGGGCGTAAAACAACTGCACCCTTTTGCGCCTAAAGCCAATACCCCTTCTGTATTTTTTTCGATCATCATCCCATTTCGGGACGAAGCAGCGCGTTTACCTGGTCTATTAGAAAGTTTTAAAAACCTAGATTATCCGCACGAGTTGTTTGAATTGATTTTTGTGGATGACTTTTCGACAGACGAATCGGTAAAGCTACTTTATCAATGGCGCACGGCCAATGGTACCATACAAACTACCCTGCTCGAAAATATTCGACTGAGTCATTCGCCCAAAAAAGACGCCATTTCACGTGCCATTCCCATTGTGCAACAGCAATGGATTGTTACCACCGACGCCGACTGTATCGTGCCCGCTACTTGGCTCAGTACACTTGACAGTTATCTGCAAACCCATGATGCCAATATGGTGGTAGGTGCGGTAAATTATAATTGCAGCAATTCGTTTTTAGATCAGTTTCAGGTATTGGATATACTCAGTTTGCAAGGAGCAACTCAAGGGAGTTTTGGTATGGGCTTGGGATTTATGTGTAACGGTGCCAATTTGGCCTACACCAAAACCCATTTTCAAGAACTACAGGGTTTTTCTGGAAACGATGCCTTGGCTAGTGGCGACGACGTGTTTTTACTCCAAAAATCGATGCGTTTTAATCCGTGCAAAGTGCATTATTTGCTAAGCGCCTCGCATGTGGTACTCACCAAAACCGAACAAAGTTGGAAACAACTGCTCATACAACGCACCCGCTGGGCATCCAAAACCGGACACTACAACAGCGTATTTGGAAAAGACTTGGCCGTATGGGTGTTGGTAGGAAACCTCAGCTGGATTGTATTGGGAAGCCATACAATTGCAGCACACACACTCGTATATTGGTTTGCCGCTGCAACGGTTCTTAAATTCGGAGTAGATATTTGCTTGATTCGATTGGCACAAAAACACAGCCCTATTTCGCGATTAAAATATGTGTTTTTAGGGAGTTTACTCTACCCGTTTTATTGCGTATTTGTTGCGCTACACGCCTGGCCTGGCAACTATACTTGGAAAGGAAGAAGGCTTTCTTAACGATTTATTTCGGGCAAAACTATGGGCAACACAAATTGTGTTTTAACTGGCAAGCCTCTTTTAATCGCTGGATTTACTTTTGGAAACCCTACCAGTCGGGCTTTAAAGATGCTGTCAATAAGGGCTTTGTTATAGGCAATAGTATCGGGCACTTGAGGCTCAAACGTAAAGGTAGCATTAGGTAAAATAGTGATTTTTAGGTTAATGCTATCTAAATCGGGATAAATTAACGACAAGGTATCACCGCCCAAACGTGCCTGGATGAGTTGGGTTAAGTAGTCAAAAAAACAGGCTTGGTTGGCTTTGGCATTGGATAGCGAATCGCATTGCCCAAACGAAGGGTACTCGTCCACTTGATTCCAATTTATAGACTTGAGTTCTTTTTGCAACAATTCCTGCTTGTTGGGCACTTGTTTGTCAAAGTATTGACAAGCGCTCAACAAAAAAGGAAACAGGAAAATAAGGAGCAGTTTGGCTTTCATACAGGCAACTTTAGCGGATTAAAAGTAGTAAAATATTTCACCCCATTGGCTATTAGAGCAACAAAAAACCAGCTTTTGAAAGCTGGTTTAAATTAAACTAATTGCAGAATTTATTGAATCACCAATTTTTGCGTGGCGACTTGCTGCAGGTTTGTCGTGATTTCTATCAGATATATGCCTTTGGCCAACTGCTGCACATCAACTGTTTCGGTAGAAGATGAACCAGCTTGCTGCCAGATAACTTTTCCCATATAGTCCATGATTTTAATGCTTTCTACACTGGCCGATGTATTTCCTAATCGCACGGAAACTTTATTATGTGCCGGGTTGGGGTAGAGAGAAAATGCTACTGAATTGGGAGCGTTTGTCCCTAACGTAGACACAAATTTTGTGAGGAACGTGTTGGTTACAATCGCAGGATTAAAATCAAAATAGATGGCTGCTGCATTGGGTATAATTGTCCCTACGGCATAGCCTTGTTTAGGTTTTATTTTGAACGTTATAAATCCTTTTCCAATCTCAGTATTGGCCACCGAGGGCGGCAGTAAGATTTCATTAAATCGCCAATTCAAATTACGCCACACACGATCTAAAATATAGGAATGGCTTGATGCAACCATCTCAATCGAGGTCTCGTCGAGTTGTTCGTTTAGTAAATCATTGACTACTACATTTATCGCACTGGCATTTCCGGTATTTTCAAAACGAATGGTGTAATACAAGTAATCTGTATTAGAAAATGTTGAAAATAATATTTTCTCTCCGTGAGACTCTACTTTATCATTAGGATCATAGGCATTGATCACCATTTCGGTAGTGGTAGAGTTGTTGTTCTCTAGCATTACGTCTACAACTGTCGAGCTAATCGACGCCGAATTGGTAAGGTATTCACCTGCATTTACCGTAGGAATAACCGGAACTTGCATGCTTACGGTAATTGTTCGAGATTCAAAAGGCTGCAAATTTGACACCGGTAAAACAAATCCAGTGGCATTAGCAATAATTTCGGGAGTCGAAATAGAGCTAATGCTAAGCAACGGATCTTTGGTAAAGTTTAGCGTAGCATTGGCCACCACCTGATTTCCAAGGTTTCTGTAGGTTACTAGATTTTGGTAAATAAACCCAGGACGTGGAGCGCTTAGCGGAACAACTGTAACCGCCAAATCGTGGTATGTTTGTAGGATAGTAATGGGGAAATTATAGGTTGTCATGCCGCCTCCAATAACCACATGTACATCCGAGTAGGAAGCTAATGCTTGATATTGGTTGGCATAAGCTGCATCAATAACGTAATTTAACTGATAGGAATTGGCCGCATTGGTGTCGTAGATATTATACATTCCTGTGGGCGAGGAAATATTATGCACCACCGAATTTTGGTTGAGCTCATACTGAAAATTACCCAAAGGAAAATTTTGTTCGTTGTTGTCTTGCACACCGTTGGCATTTGAATCTAAAAAGGCATTTAATCGCATACCTGAGCAATCAATTCCACCGTTGTTTCCATTGCCGATGTCCGAAATTTTAATGTAACCGGGTTGGTTGCTAAAATTGGTAGTCATCAACAAGTAATACTGACCAGGAAGTGCATTAGGAATTACAGGATACTCAGTTGCTGCCGGTGAATAGCTGCAACTCACAATTTTATCGGGCGTGAGTTGGTTGTAACAAGGAGCTGTGGGGCTGGTATAGGGTCCGTATACAATATAATCTACATCAAACGCCATTGAATTGAACGCAATAGAAGCATTTTGTTGCACCATTAAATTGATGGCTCCTGGATTACTTACTGGCAAATAAAACCAGGTTGGATTGGGGTGCGACAACAAGCAACCATAGCTGGCTCCTGGCTCTGTTATTTGGGTATTTACGCTGTTCGAAAAAGGGATTCCCAAGGCATTGCATAGCGAATTGGCCATGATGCAGTTGGAAGCCAAATTGCAATTCGAAAAAGTACGCAACTGAAAACTGTAAATGCTGTCACAAGTAGTTGGAATAAATTCTCTCACATAAATGGTAAGTGGATTGGCCTGAACCGGAACCAAATAAGAAGCTGGCGTAGCAATTGGATTTGTATTGGACTGTGCTGCAGCTTCACTGGCAAAATACCCTAGAGGTGATGTACCATTAAGTTGAGCCTGTACATTCGTTAAATTAAAACTGATGCTGCCGTCAAGGTTATCGTCACATTGACTCATTTCGGTCAATGGTGTTGGATTGTATAAATAGGAGTTCACATTCAAGAAAAACACGGTAGTGAAGTAACCCGCGTCGTTGTTATTGTCTACTCGCGCATAAATGGCGTGGTTTCCTTCGCCCACACAATAGGGTGAAGAAAGCGGATTGACATTGAGCTCAGCAGTGTTGGGTGAATCGTGATAGGTAATGGTATAATCCGCTGGGTTTAAGGTTCCCATTATAGGCTGATTGTTATCGGTAAGCATAAAACAAGCGGTGCCATTTGCATCCACACATTGTGCAAAACTGATGGGTTGTCCGGCTTGAACACAGTTCACGGAAAGCAATTCAATTGATCCAACTGACACACAGCCCGAAAACGGATAATACACCCGATAATACAAGGTGGGCTGAGAAGGAATTCCAGCAATGCTGGCAAAACAAGTGGGGTTAGTAATGGGATTAGTATTGGCAAAAGCCTCGTTTTGCGAGGTAAAATAGGTTACGTTTTGTGGGTCTTGATTCAGGTTGGCAGCCACTTGGGTTAAATCCCAACAGCTTGCGGGATTTGGGCCGTTGAAGCAAACGGTGAGCACTTGATCTTGGGCTGGAGGAGCATCCACTAAAAACACACCAAACGATTTGATTTCAACTGCACCTGTACTTATCTCAACTATTCGCACCCAGATTGTGGATGAAGTTGCAGTACAATATTGACTGGCATTAAGCAAGGCATTAGTCCCCGATGGCACATCATTGTAATTGTCATGATACGAGACTTGGTAATCAACCGGATTTAGATTCCCTAAAATAACAGACGTATTTGAGGTGAGGTTAAAACAAGACGCAGCTCCCGTACCACAAGCATACAAATCTATAGGATTAGCATACGGGCTACTACAGGGTTCGGTAGTTCCCACTACTTGTGACCAGGTGCTCGTTAGCCCATCTGAGCACACATTTCTGAGGTAAATATCATAGGAAGTAGTGCAAGCCAAACCTGTAATCGTATAAGTTGTTTGAGTGGGCAACAGCTGCAAAGTGGGTGTTGTATTTGGTGTTGGTGCAGGTGCTCCAGCTGGTACTACATACAATTCGATTTGGGTTGCCGCCTGATTGAATGACCAACCAATCGATACCGTAGATTCAGTAGAAGCAGCAGTATACAATGAAAATGGTGCTTCACAAAAATTAGTTCCGCAATAAATTACCATTTGATGCAAAGACGAGATGGTGACACAACCCGTAGATAAATCGGTTACGCGCACATAGACAACTTCAGTCCAGGGACTTTGATTCATGTAGGGGCTAAATGGATCCAAAGCATTGTGGTTGGTTTCGGCTTCGAGCTGGGTGGCGTGATAGGAGGCAATGTAGTTGGTGTTGTTGCCAACGAACACTACATCATATGAATTTAATGGTTCTAAGACTGCAAAACCGTCGTTGTTGTTGTCGTAGTCGCAAATAGTTATGGTATAATCTAAATACTGTGGCGATGGGTTCGCGTGCAAATAGTAGGGCATTATTTGCACCGCGTTGGTTTGACTATTTACAATACGAACAAAAAGCAATTGAGTGGTGGCAATCTCATTGTAGTATTCAGGTTGAAGAATTGGATTCAATCCGTTGGAAGCACTCTGCTGATTGAAGTGGTGTGTTACTGTATAAAGCGAAGGATCGACCAGCGTTAAGATTTCAGATGAAATATTCAACAAATTAAATACTTCGTGGCCGTCGCCGTTGGGATCGCAGACGTTGTTGTTTACAACGGGTTGTGTAAATTGGGCCTGGCTAGTTAATGAAACAAAAAATAATGCAATAAAAAAGTATATATTTTTCATAAAATCGCTTTTAAATAAATAAAATGTTGCTAAAGATACAAAAAAACAACTTGAATTGACCGAACAGAAATGGCCTTAAATGCAAAAAAGCTAATCGCCGAGACGAAAAGCTTTTCATTGGTCTAACTACTAAACCGTGTCTCATTTTAAAAAACGAGACGAAAACAACACAACTTTCGTTTCAGACGCTTCAAAAAAACATCGTCTTGGAAATTTCTTTCTTTGGGCAAAAAAGCACTTCATTAATGAAGTGCTTTCCCTCCCGAAGCTTCGGGATTAAGCGGTCTGGACGGGACTCGAACCCGCGACCCCATGCGTGACAGGCATGTATTCTAACCAACTGAACTACCAAACCATGCTGCTATCGTTTACTAGAAACTTTATTAGCGGTTGCAAATATAGGATAGAATTTTACTTCTGCAAGTATTTATTTTCATTTTATTTAGCCGTCTCTAAAATTATCAGCCAAAACTTTGTTTTTCAACCAAATAAGTGGTTAGGATTTTTTCGAAATCGGCGCCCACATTCACCGGCACGTATTTTATCTTGTTTTGCATGCAGGTTTCTGCCAGCCTTTTGAAGTAGGCCTGCAGCTTTTGTTCGTAGATTTCCTTGACATTATCGGCATAAATATTCACAAATTCGCCGGTTTCTACATCAATAAATTTACGCGGCGCGTTGTCAAAATCAAATTGCAATTCGGTTTTTTCGTCAATGAGGTGAAATAAAACGACTTTATGCTTTTGGTGTTTGAGGTGTTGCAAGGCCGAAAACAAGGCCTTTTCGTCTTCCAATTGAAACATATCGGTAAACAAGACAATCATTGAACGGCGGTGAATTTTCTCGGCAATTTGGTGCAAATAGGCAATGGTGTTGGTGCTCTTGGCTGCTTTGGGCGCCTGCAACACATTTTCCAATTGTTGCAAAATCATGCGATGATGCCGATCACTGCCTTTTTCGGGGGCGTAGTATTCGTAGCGATCCGAAAATAAACTCAAGCCCACGGCATCGCGTTGCTTTTTGAGTAAATTCATGAGCACCGCCGAAGCCAAGACCGCAAACCCAATTTTGCTGCTGTAAAACGGCTCATTGGCTTTCAATTTGGGGTAATGCATCGACGAAGAATTGTCAATGATCAAATGGCAGCGCATGTTCGTCTCTTCGTCAAAACGCTTGGTGTACAAACGATCGGTTTTGGCAAACAATTTCCAATCTAAATGCTTGGTGCTTTCGCCGGGATTATAGACTTTGTGCTCGGCAAACTCGGCCGAAAACCCGTGAAACGGACTTTTGTGCATGCCCGAAATAAAGCCTTCCACCACCTGATTGGCAAGCAATTCCAAGTGATCAAAACGGGCAATTTGCGACTGCTGTTGCGAGAGATTCATGGGCGTAAATATAGGAAGAACTCGCACAAAAAAAAGGCCTAACTTGCGTTAAACCTTTTGTTTATTTTAGGAGATTTTGTGCTTACAATAAAGCGTCCAAACTGTCGGCGTAGGTTTGCTTAGGAGCAACACCCACCTGACGACCCACTACTTCTCCTTTGTGAAACACCAATACCGTTGGAATGTTGCGCACGCCATATTTGGCTGCAAACTCCTGATTGGCATCTACGTCTACTTTTCCAATTACGGCTTTGCCCGCATATTCTTCACTTATTTCATCAATGATGGGACCCACCATTCTGCACGGACCGCACCAAGCTGCCCAAAAATCAACCAATACCGGTTGCTCTGATTTCAATACCACTTCGTCAAAAGTAGCATCGGTTATTGCTAATGCCATGTTGTATTTTTTTAATAATTACCGAGCAAAGCTACCGAAAAAATTTCAACCATCGGTACATCCAAATTAGTTTTCACTATGTGGGTATTGGCTCGTGTTATTTTTTAGTCAAACTCGTTTAATTCAACTTAAAATTCAATTGCAAGCGTTCCAATTCGTTGAGCAAATCGGCGTTAATGGCCACTTTGAGTTTGCGGCTCGGCATCGACACGCGCGTGATGATTTTGGTTTCTTCTACCTCGGTAGGCAGCAACACTTCTTCCTCGTCCTCTGAAGCGAGTTCGGCATCTACCAAATCCTCGGCACCTTCTTCGGTCAAAGCAATAGCCACTACTTCTGGTTCTATGATGCGTTTCAGGTGTTCGAGTTCCATCACCTCAAAACTCACGGTTTGCTCGCCTTTGTGCGTTTGAAACAAGTGGGATAAATCGGTTACCAATTGGGTAGATAGGTCGGCAATGTTGAGGTGCAAAACCAATTTTTTGGCAAAACTCGGCAACACATCTTGCAAATACTGCAGGGAAGTAAACTGAATTCTTGGGTCGGTTTTTTTGCCGGTTTCTTTATCGGGCCAACCTTCTTTGACCAATAATTTGAGGAAGGTGAAATTATTTTGAATTAAAAAATGCTTGAATTTCAGGTACTCTTCATTAAAAATGCGGAACTCAAAACTCTCGTCATAGCCTTCCAACACAAAGGTTGCCCAGCCTTTTCCGTTTTTGGTTACCCGGTGTTGCACCTGGGTAATGATTCCACCAAACGAAAGGTTTTTGTTGACATTGGCCTCCAAATTTTTGAGCGCTTCGAGCTTGGCGTTGCAAAAATAACGCAGTTCGTATTTGTAATCGTCGAGCGGATGACCGGAGATGTAAATGCCCACCACTTCTTTTTCTTTGGCCAGTTTTTCCATGGTATTCCAATCTTCACAAGGCGGCACAACCGGTTCGGGAATTTGCACATCGCTGGCCTCGCCAAACAAACTCACCTGCGACGAATTTTCGTTTTCCTGAAACTTATTCCCGTAGCGAATGGCCTTCTCCAAAAAGGAAATTCCGTCGCCTTCGTCGTGAAAATACTGTGCACGGGTAGTACCAATAAACGACTCAAAACCGCCAGCCAAGGCCAAGTTTTCGAAGGCTTTTTTATTGGCAGCCCGCAAATCAATGCGTTTGGCCAAGTCAAAAATAGAGCGGTATTTTCCGTCTTTTCGGTGCTCGACAATGGTTTGTACTGCACCAGAGCCCACACCTTTGATGGCGCCCATTCCAAAACGAACGGCATAATTTTGGTTTACGGTAAACTTATAAAACGACTCGTTTACATCGGGGCCCAATACGGCCAAGCCCATGCGTTTACACTCTTCCATAAAAAAGGAAACTTGCTTGATGTCGTTCATGTTGTTTGAAAGCACTGCCGCCATGTATTCGGCCGGATAATTGGCTTTTAAATAGGCCGTTTGATAAGCAATCCAAGCATAACAAGTGGAGTGCGATTTATTGAAGGCATACTCGGCAAAGGCTTCCCAGTCTTTCCAAATTTTCTCCAATTTGTCTTCGGGATGTCCTTTGGCCGCGGCTTGACTGATGAACTTGGGTTTCATTTTATCGAGTACGTCGCGTTGTTTTTTTCCCATGGCTTTACGCAAGACGTCGGCGTCACCTTTAGAGAAATCGGCTAATTTTTGGGAAAGTAACATCACCTGTTCTTGGTATACCGTAATGCCATACGTGTCTTTGAGTAATTCTTCGCAGGCGTCCAAATCGTATTCGATGGGTTCCTCGCCATTTTTTCGTTTGATGAAACTTGGAATATACGCAATCGGTCCCGGGCGATACAAGGCGTTCATGGCAATCAAATCGTCAAAAACCGTAGGCTTGAGTTCCTTCATGTATTTTTGCATCCCGGGACTCTCGTACTGAAAAATCCCCACCGTTTCTCCGCGCTGAAACAATTCGTAGGTTTTAAGGTCGTCAATCGGAAACGCATCGGGATCTAAATCGATATCAGATCGGTACTTCACCAATTTGACGGTATCTTTTATTAAGGTTAGGGTCTTCAGCCCCAAGAAGTCCATTTTGAGCAAGCCTGCACTTTCTACCACCGAGTTGTCAAATTGGGTCACATATAAATCGGAATCTTTGGCCGTGGCCACGGGCACAAAGTTGGTGATGTCGTCGGGGGTAATAATCACCCCACAGGCGTGAATTCCGGTGTTGCGCAAATTTCCCTCGAGCAATTGGGCTTGTTGCAAGGTCTCGGATCCTAAATCATGCGCCGCTGCCAGGGCTTTTAATTCTTTTACTTTTTCAAAATCTTCTGGGCGTAAAGCCGCTTTGAGTTTGGCATCGTCGAGCGAAAAGATTTTGGCCAAATTGATGTTGTTGGGAATCAGTTTGGCAATTTTATCGGCTTCAAACAAAGGCAAATCCAATACCCGTGCGGTATCGCGTATCGCCGATTTGGCCGCCATGGTGCCGTAGGTGATGATTTGCGCCACCTGCTTGGATCCGTATTTGTTGATCACATAATCCATGACGCTGCTGCGGCCTTCGTCATCAAAGTCAATATCAATATCGGGTAAGGAAACTCGATCGGGGTTCAAGAATCGCTCAAAAAGCAAATTGTATTTGAGCGGATCAATGTTGGTAATGCCTAAACAATAGGCCACCACTGATCCGGCCGCCGATCCCCGGCCCGGCCCTACCGAAACGCCCATAGCGCGAGCAGCCGCTATGAAATCTTGCACAATCAAAAAGTAACCCGGATAGCCCGAATTCTCAATGGTGAGCAACTCAAAATCAATGCGCTCTTGAATTTCGGGTGTAATTTCGGCATAGCGCCGTGCTGCTCCTTTTGAGGTGAGTTCTTTTAAGTAGCTGTTTTCGCCGCGTTTGCCGCCATCGGCTGCATCTTCTGGTACTAGAAAATCAGTAGGAATTTCAAACTTGGGCAAGAGTACCTCGCGCGCCAAATTGTAGATTTCGACTTTATCAATAAGCGCTTGTATGTTGGTAATCGCCTGCGGAATATCTTGAAACAATTGCTTCATTTCCTGCGCCGATTTAAAATAATATTCTTGATTGGTTAAACCAAAGCGATACCCACGGCCACGGCCTACAGGGGTGCTTTGTTTTTCGCCGTCGCGCACGCAAAGCAAAATGTCGTGGGCATTGGCATCTGCTTTATTGAGGTAAAAAGTATTGTTGGTGGCCAAAACCGGAATGTCGTGTTTTTGTGACAAGGCCAATAATCCTTGGTTCACGCGGTTTTCGTCTTCTTGGTTGTGGCGCATGAGCTCCAAATAAAAATCGTCGCCAAATTGTTGTTTCCACCACAAGAGCGCTTCTTCAGCTTGGTTTTCGCCTAGATTCAACAATTTATTGGGCACCTCGCCATATAAATTTCCCGAGAGCACCATCAGATCTTCTTTGTATTGCGCGATACATTTTTTATCGATGCGGGGCACATAGTAAAATCCGTCTGTGTAGGCAATGGAGGACAACTTGGCCAAATTGTGATAGCCGTTTTTGTTTTTGGCAAGAAAGACCACTTGGTAGCCGTTGTCTTTTCTGGATTTATCCAAATGATCTTCGCAGACAAAAAATTCACAGCCCACAATGGGTTTGATGGGCACGTGATTGGGCTCCTCTCCTTTTTCAAGGGCGGCCGCGTTTTTACTATCCACCGATTTGTTGTGGTTCAGGATGTCTCGCACAAAATGAAAGGCGCCCATCAAATTGGCATGATCGGTCAAGGCTACGGCAGGCATGCGTTGGGCAGCCGTCTCAGCCACCAAGCTCGGCACACTGATGGTGGATTGCAAAACTGAAAATTGGGTATGGTTGTGCAAATGCGCAAAGGTTGCGCCCTGCAACACCTCCATATTACTGGACACCTCCTGCTTAGAAAGCGAAGGCACATGGGCATCGCCCTGTTTCTGACGCAAACGGGCAGAAGCTTCTTTTAGGTTGGTATGTTGCAAGCCCAATAAAGCAATCGGGCGTGGATTTTTGTGTTGAAATTCCTGAAAATAGCTGCCTTCTACGCGCAATTCTTGCGGAGTAAATACCTCTAAACGAATGAGTTCTAAAAAACAGCGGCTGGTGGCCTCTACATCGGCGGTCGCATTGTGGGCCTCTGCAAAGGGCGCTTGGAATAAAAAGGAATGCAGTTCGGTGAGGGTGGGCAATTTAAATTTTCCGCCACGACCACCAGGCAATTGCAATAAGGAAGCGGTTATTTCTGTACAGGTATCCAAGATAGGCTTGCCTGCTAAAGGATTTTCCAGGTGCATGCGGAAAAACTCGCAGCCCATGATGTTCAAATCAAAGCCTACATTTTGACCAACAACAAACTGTGTTTTTTGTAAGACGGCTTGAAATTCGGACAAGACTTCGGCCAACGAAACGCCTTCGGCTTGGGCCAACTCGGTTGAGATGCCGTGTATATTTTCAGCTTCATAGGGAATATTATAACCTTCGGGCTGCACCAAAAAATCGCGGTGTTCCAAAATGCCCCCCATGTCGTCGTGTAATTGCCAGGCAATTTGCACACAGCGTGGCCAATTGTTGGTGTCAGACAAGGGCGCATCCCATCGTTTGGGTAAACCGGTAGTTTCGGTGTCAAAAATTAAATACATAACTGAATTTGAAGTCCAATGAAGCGTTTGCTTCTTTTATAGGAGTTCCAAATTTAATTTTTTTTGAGCAGCTATTCGCGGGAAGTTATCAACAAAAAACCATTCTTAAAACTGACTATTCAGCTTTAAGAATGGTTAAATTTAAAAAATTATAAAGAAAATCTACTGCTAGATTTTATCCTTCTAATTAATACCCACCTCGGCTTCCACCGCGATTGTTTCCTCCGTAACCACCTCTAGAGTCAGCTCTATTGTTGTCAAAAGAACGACGTTCGCCTTCTGGTTTTGGCTCTGATTTGTTTACTACAATGGCACGACCTTGAACGGTAGCTCCATTTAATTCGTCGATCGCTTTTTGCGCTTCGTCGTCATTTGGCATTTCTACAAAACCAAATCCTTTGCTTCTTCCGGTAAATTTATCCGAAATAATTTTTACAGAATCAACTGCACCGTAAGCCTCAAAAGACTCTCTTAAATCTGCTTCCTCAATACTGAATGGAAGACTTCCAACAAAAATGTTCATATGTACTTATTTATAATAATTGGAGCAAATATAGGGGTATATAATTGTAAAGCACTATAAATCAAGTTAAATTAGCAATAATAAAAAAACCGCCTTAAAAAAAGCGGTTGATTAATATAGAATGTCAGGGCTGTTTTACAGGCCGTCAATAATTTTAACTTTGTAAAAATAACCGCCTTGTACGTTTACATTTACGGGCTCTTCTGATGTAGCGCTAGTGTTTACAGCATTAAAGCGAAAATTTCCTGAAACATATTCTCCGTCGTATTCGGTAATTTCTATCTCTCCATTGCCTACACCAATCGCCGTTGTGTAATTGGTTTCTACTGTGTTTGTGAGATAAGAATAAGAGGCTGTACGAGTAAGTGTAGTGCCAAAAGTATGTCGCACATAGGTGTTGGGGAAGTTTGGATCAATTAAGGTAGTTGGTTTTGGAACCGTTAACGACATTGATTCGTCTAATTTAAATCCTTCGATAGTGAATTTACCATCTGCATAAAAAGTAGCAATCGCATCTCCGCCTTTCCAGGCTTCGTTGTCTTTCACGCATTGAAAAACAGATTTATCATTAAACTGCACGTCTTCAACACAAGATTGTAATGCGAAGGCAATCAAAACAAGAGCAAGTAATTTTTTCATTTCTAAAATTTTAAAAAACAAAAATAACTTTTTAAACCAAATTGACTCTATATATTAAAAAAAAAATCGTCGGAGGAAGACGAAAATAATCGGCTTAAATATTATTCTAAAGGGGATTAGCATTTTTGAATATTAATTGTATATTTGCGCCCTTAATTAACCGAGGTCGAGCACCTCAAAATTTAATCACACGATTATGTCAGTAAAAATTAGATTACAAAGACATGGTAAAAAAGGGAAACCTTTTTACTGGGTAGTAGCGGCAGATGCACGCTCAAAAAGAGATGGTAAATACCTTGAAAAAATTGGTACATACAATCCAAACACCAACCCTGCAACTATCGAGTTAAACTTAGATAGGGCAGTACAATGGTTGCACAACGGTGCCCAACCTACCGATACCGCAAGAGCGATTCTTTCTTACAAAGGCGCGATGTTGAAACACCACTTAGATGGTGGTATTCGTAAAGGGGCTTTAACGCAAGAACAAGCCGATGCAAAACTAGCCGCTTGGTTGGATGCTAAAGCAGGAAAAGTGGATGCCAAAAAAGACGGTTTATCAAAAGTGCAAGCTGACGCCAAAGCGAAAGCCTTGAAAGCTGAAAAAGAAGTAAATGCCAAACGTATGGCTGCTGCTGCTGAAGCAGAAGTTGCTGCACAAGAAGCAGAACAAGAAGAAGTAGTTGCCGAAGAAAGCGCTGAAGAAGTTGTAGCTGAAGTAGCTGTAGAAGAAACTCCTGCTGCTGAAGAAGTTGCAGTTGTTGAAGAAACTCCTGCTGCCGAAGAAGTTGTGGCTGAAGAAGTTGCAGTTGTTGAAGAAACTCCTGCTGCCGAAGAAGTTGTGGCTGAAGAAGCTGTGGCTGAAGAAGCTGTAGTTGTAGAAGAAGCTCCTGCTGCTGAAGAAGTTGCAGTTGTTGAAGAAACTCCTGCTGCCGAAGGCGAAGAAGCCTAATTTTTAGCTATTTATGCGTAAAGAAGATTGTTTCTATTTAGGTAAAATCGCAAAAAAGTTTAGTTTTAAAGGTGAGTTGCTGGTCTATTTAGACACCGATGAGCCCGAATTATATGAAGATATGGAATCAGTATTTGTTGAATGCAACAAAAATCTGGTTCCATATTTTATTTCCAGTAGTTCCTTGCACAAAAATGATTTTTTGCGCGTACAATTTGAAGATGTCGACAACGAAGAAGAAGCTGACAAATTATTGGGCTGTGCGGTTTACCTTCCGCTCAGTCAATTGCCTAAACTCGAAGGCGATAAATTTTACTTTCATGAAGTGATTGGTTTCGAAATCGAAGACCAGCGTTTGGGATTCATTGGCGTGATCCAATCGGTAAACGACTCGACGGCACAACCGCTTTTTGAAGTACTCAATGGCACTGTTGAATTACTTATTCCGATGATTGATTTGTTTTTGGTTGAAATAGATCGTCCCAACAAAAAGGTTAAGATGAATTTGCCGGAGGGCTTGGTCGAGATGTACCTCTAGAAAAATTTTAAATTCCAATCCCGAAGCTTCGGGACCAACTTCCAATCCCGAGACTTCGGGACCAACCCAATTATCCCCCCCCGCTAATTATTCATTTTTCATTATTAACTTTTCATTCAAAAAGTGTTTCAATTCAAACAATTCTCTATCAACCAAGACAAAACCGCCATGAAAGTAGGCACCGACGGGGTATTGCTAGGCGCTTGGACACCGCTTGATTTAAAGCCCGATAGCATCTTAGATATTGGTACGGGAACGGGATTGATTGCTTTACAGTTGGCCCAACGCAGTACCGCTTTTCAAATTGATGCTCTCGAAATTGATGAAAATGCCTATGAACAGGCCGTTGATAATTTTGAACAATCGCCTTGGAACGATCGACTCTTTTGCTATCATGCGGCCTTGGACGAATTTGTGGAAGAAGCCGAAGCCGAGCTCGAGGAATTGGGCGAATCACTCTGCTACGACTTAATTGTATGCAATCCGCCTTTTTATGCTGAAGATGTTAAAAGCCAAGATCCCGCTCGCGATCTGGCCCGTTTTCAAGACGCGCTGCCTTTTGACGAATTGATTTCCGCCGCCGATTTGTTACTCAGCGACGAAGGTATTTTTGCAGTAATAATTCCCTATAAAGAAGAAGAACGTTTTGTAGAACTCTGTAAACAAAACCAACTTTATCCACAAAAAATTACCCGAGTAAAAGGACATGCACAAAGCGACATCATCCGCAGCTTATTGGCTTTTGGCCGAATTACCCTAACTGAAATCCC
>CAMBOW010000040.1 GCA_945869365.1 Flavobacterium psychrophilum
GTATTTTGAAACCGCGGTTTGCCAACCTTATATTATTGTAACCGACAACGGGAATCTTTATACTGCCGATACAAACCTTACAGGTTCTATCGTAAAAACTGGCGCCAAGAGTTTCACCTTTAGCACTACGTTTACCGATTTTGATGACATACAGCGTTCGGTAAGCGGGAGCGGATCGTATTAAAGAATACACCTCATAAAAAAAGCCTCCCAATGGGAGGCTTTGATTTGTAACAATGCGTTTGATTAGAATTTGTAGATCAAACCAACTTTAGCAGCAGCAAAAATGTTGTTGTATTTGTTGTTGATATCTAAAGTCATTGAAGTTCCTTTAGCATCTCCTTGTTTTACAGTGTCATAACTAAAAACATCAGTTAAACCAAAATCAACAGCCCATTTTGAAGTAATCCAATAGTTAACTCCAATACCAGCATGCAAACCTAAACCTGTAATTTTTTCAGCACCAGCAACACCACTATCTTCTGAACCAGAATGTAAACCAAAGTTTGTAAACGTTTTGAAACGCTCACCAACATTCAAAAAGTAGTATCTACCACCTACGTTAATAACTGTAGTTTTAGGTTTTGTGGTACCGTTGTCTTCAGAAGTTAATTCTAGACCAACAGTCAAAGCCAAATTGTCTGATAAAAAGTAACCAAATTCTGGAGCAATTGTACTAGATGTAGTTTTTCCAGTTACACCTGAAACAGTAGCTTCAGTTGATGAATAAGAAATTGAACCACCTAAATACATGTCTCCTGTAGCAAAACCATAAGACTCTTTGTCTTGCGCGTTAGCAAAACCGAATGCACATACTGCAATTGCAGATAAAATAATTTTTTTCATAATTAAAGTTTGTTTAAAATTAGTATGTCAAAAGTATAGGGAACAATAACGTTTTCGCAAAAAAGAGATTCGTACTTATTAACAAAGTTATTAACACATAATTAACACATAATTAACGTTTCGAAAAAAAGCCCCTTTATTAGGGAGAAACTTTAGAGTGTAGTAAGAAAATTTGTTAATAAACCCAACTGTTTATTAAATTAGATCTTGCGTGAATCTGAATTTAAGCTGCCCATTTATTTGTTACTTTTGTTTTCAAATAATCAAACCATGGAAACCAAAAAAATCCTCATCATCAATGGCCCCAACCTCAACCTATTGGGACAACGCGAACCCGAAGTATACGGATCGGGAACATTTGACGATTTTTTTACACATTTACAAAAAGATTTTCCTAACGTGGCGCTCTCCTATTATCAGAGCAACATTGAAGGCGAACTGATCAACAAAATTCAAGAAGCCGGATTTGGCGCAGTAGACGGCATCATACTCAACGCCGCAGCCTACACACACACCTCAGTTGGCCTGGCCGACGCAGTAAAAGCAATCTCCTGTCCTGTGATAGAAGTACACATCTCCAACACCTATGCCCGCGAGAGCTTTCGTCATCATTCCTATATCGCGCCGCATGCCAAAGGTGTAATCGTGGGTTTCGGATTACACAGTTATACCTTGGCCTTGCAATCGTTTTTACTTTAATATAAGATATGAAAAATAGTCTATTACTTTGGGTTTGCCTGATGGGAATCACTGCTTTTGCCCAACTCAAAGGAACCGTGCGCGACGAAAAAGGCCTCCCGTTGCCGCAAGTTTCGGTCTACTACGAAAACACCTATGTGGGCACGACTTCCAACGACAAAGGCCAATTTGAAATTGGCAAGCAAACCAAAACCTTGGTGTTTCAGTACTTGGGCTACCAAACCAAAAAAATAGTGGTCTCAGCCGAAACCAATTCGCCACTAGAAGTTATTCTGGATGAAGCCAACATCACGCTCAACGAAGTAGTAATCAACAAAAAAGCAAATCCGGCCAATGCCATTATCAAAGCGGCCATTGCGGCGCGCAAAGACAATGCCATCAAAAATGAAAATTACACCTCCGATTTTTATTCCCGCGGTTTGTTTAAAATACACAAGGCGCCCAAGAAAATATTGGGTCAAAAATTTGATGCCTTTGACGAAATTCTCGACTCCACGCGCAGCGGTATTTTGTATTTATCCGAAACGGTTTCTAAACTCAGCTACAGCAAGCCCAACCGCCTTGACGAAGTAATTGTAGCCTCGAAAGTGAGCGGAAAAGACAACGGCTTTAGCTTTAATAATGCCGCCTCGGCCGAGTTTGATTTTTATGCCAACACACTGCCGTTTGAAGTGCCTGTGATTTCGCCCATCGCGCAAAATGCTTTTAACTACTACAAATATCAATTGGAGGGCACTTTTTTTGACGACCAATCGCAACAAATCAACAAAATAAAGGTAACGCCCAAACGAGAGACCGAACCCGCTTTTTCTGGATACATATATATTGTAGACGACAGCTGGGCGATTTATGCGGTTGACGTGCACATTGCCGGCAAATTAATCCAGATTCCAGCTTTGAATAGCTTGCAGCTGAGCCAAAGTTTTAGTTACAACCGCAGCGATCGGCGATGGACCAAGAACACCCAAAAACTAAGCTTTGAAGCGGGAATGATGCAAATCAATTTTTCGGGCGGATTTACCTATGTGTATTCCAATTATAACTTTGAACCCACAAACACCAACAAAGCAAACAAACGCGAAGTCTTGCGGTTTGAACTCAACGCCAACAAAAAAGACGTCACGTTTTGGAATGCGGAGCGTCCGGTGCCACTCACCGAAGAGGAAAGTGCTGACTACTTGAAAAAAGAGGCCTTGCAAACCAAGAAAAAATCAAAAACCTATCTAGATTCAATGGATAGAAAAAGCAACAAATTTGAATTGCTTGATCTCATCACAGGCTACACCTACAAAAACTCTTTTTTAAGAAAGGAAGTAAACTACGCAGGATTTTTGAAAGGTGTTGAATACAATACCGTGCAGGGCTGGAACCTCAGCACCGAATTGAGTTACCGCCAACGCAGCGCCGAAGACCGCACCTTTTACAGTTTTGGAACCAAGCTCAATTATGGCATAGCCGATGCAAAATTTCGAGGCCGCGTGTTTTATACCCATAAATTGAGTAACCAAACCCAAGCAAGAGTAAATGTGGCGGGCGGAAGTGAACTGACCCAATTTAATGCCGAAAACCCAATCTCTGGTTTGGTCAATTCGGTGAGCACTTTGTTATTTAAAGATAATTACGCCAAGTACTACGCCCGAAATTTTGCACAACTGCAATATGGCCAAGAAGTGATAAACGGCATTTCCTTGACTGCTAAAGTTGATTTTTCCGAACGAAAACCCGAGTTTAATCACGCTGATTACGTGGTGTTTAACAAATCGATTTCCTACACCTCCAACAATCCCTTAGACCCCACCAATTATACCACAGCCGCCATTGAGCACCACCAATTGGGCAAGTTTATGCTGCAGGCCAAGTTTCGATTCAAGCAAGAATACTGGTCTCGTCCCGACGGAAAATTTAATTTACCCAACGACAAATTTCCCGAACTGGGACTACAATGGGAACAAGGCGTTTTGGGTTCTGATCCCAAATACAAGTATACCGTATTGAGTTGCAGTGTAGATTATACGCTATATCTTCGAAACAAGGGCGTGAGCAGTTTTCATGCAGAAGCGGGAAAATTTGCAAATGCCAAGCAAATTTCCTTTGTGGATTATAAACATTTTAATGGCAATCAAACGCATTTTGGCAACGAAGAACAATACCTAAATCGATTTAATTTACTGCCCTATTACAGCAGTAGTACCAACGATGCTTTTATGCAGGCACATGCCGAACACGATGATAAAGGCTATCTCATGAATAAAATTCCGTTGCTCAATAAACTGCAATCTACCTTAATTTTAGGCTACCACAATTTGTGCCTTCCCCACCGATTGCCCTACCACGAATTTAGCGTAGGCTTGAATAATTTGGGATTTGGAAAAGTAAAATTCTTCCGAATTGACTATGTGCGCAGTTACCAAAACGGCTACTTGGGTGACGGGGTAATTTTTGGAGTGAAAATCTTGAATTTATAACCCGGCATAATGCGGTTCGATGTGAATGAGCACATGACCCAATGCCGGAAGTTCGGTGCGCAAGGTATCTTTGAGTTGGTGCGCAATATCGTGGCCATCCTTTACCGAAATTTGTCCGTTTACCACCGCATGTAAATCAACGTGGTACTTCATGCCCGATTTTCGGATAAAACATTTTTCGGTATCGATAACTCCCGGTACGCGCTGCGCCACTTCGCGAATTTGTACAATCAGGTCGTCGTAGACATGCTCGTCCATGATTTCGCCCAAGGCCGGACGAAAAATTAGGTAACTGTTGTAAAAGATAAATCCGGCAGCAAACAAGGCGGCCCAATCATCGGCTGATTCAAAGCCTTTTCCCATTAGTAAAGCCACTGAAATACCTATAAAAGCGGCTACCGAAGTAATCGCATCGCTGCGGTGGTGCCAGGCATCGGCTTCTAAGGCCGAACTATTGGTTTGCTTGGCGCGACGCATTACTTTGCGAAACGAAAATTCTTTCCACAAAATTATTACACCCAAAAAAAGCAAGGTCCACGATTTGGGTAAGGCATGCGGTGTGCCAATATTCAAGATGCTTTCGTAGGCAATTATTGTTGCAGAAGTTATTAAAAAACCAACCACCAAAAAGGTGATGAGTGGTTCGGCACGCCCGTGTCCGTAGGGGTGATTCTCGTCGGCGGGTTTGTTGGAATATTTGATGCCAAACAATACCAAAAAGGACGAAAATATATCGGTAGTCGACTCAATTGCATCGGCAATCAGGGCATACGAATTTCCAAAATAACCGGCTACTCCTTTTACCAAAGCCAAGCATGCATTACTGATGATGCTAAAATAGGTAGATCGTATAGCGGTTTGCTCGTTGGTCATTATTATACGCGAACAATATTAGCGCCTAAGGCACGCAAACGTTCGTCGATGCGCTCGTAACCTCGATCAATTTGTTCGATATTTTGTATGGTACTGGTTCCCTTGGCGGATAAGGCCGCAATGAGTAACGAAATTCCGGCACGAATATCGGGCGAAGACATAGTGGTCGCTTTAAGTTGGGATTTGAAATTGTGTCCCATCACCACCGCACGGTGCGGATCACACAACATAATTTTGGCGCCCATATCGATTAGTTTATCCACAAAGAACAAACGGCTTTCAAACATTTTTTGGTGAATCAACACATCGCCATTGGCTTGGGTAGCCACCACCAAAACGATGCTCAATAAATCGGGGGTAAATCCGGGCCAAGGCGCATCGGCAATGGTTAGGATCGATCCGTCTATGTCGGTTTTAATTTCGTAGCCGTCTTTGTGTTCAGGAATGTAAATATCGTCACCACGTCGTTCTAGCGTTATTCCTAATTTACGGAAGGTATTGGGAATCACACCCAAGTTGTCCCAACTCACATTTTTGATGGTGATCTCGCTTCGGGTCATCGCGGCCAATCCAATCCAACTGCCAATTTCAATCATATCGGGCAAGATGCGGTGATCGCAGCCACCCAATTGGGCAACGCCTTCAATGGTTAACATGTTTGATCCTACTCCACTGATGTTGGCTCCCATGCTGTTGAGCATTTTACTCAATTGTTGCAAATAGGGTTCGCAAGCGGCGTTATAAATAGTAGTTGTGCCTTTGGCCAAAACTGCTGCCATTACAATGTTGGCGGTTCCGGTTACCGAAGCTTCGTCGAGTAACATATAGGTTCCGGTGAGGCCATTGGGGGCTTCAACCCCATAAAAATGGTCTTCGCGGTTGTAACGAAAGGCAGCGCCCAAATTGATAAATCCTTCAAAATGCGTATCCAAACGGCGGCGACCAATTTTGTCACCCCCTGGTTTGGGAATATACCCTTTGCCAAAACGGGCCAATAAAGGCCCAACGATCATGATTGATCCGCGCAGGGATCCGCCTTCTTTTTTAAAGGCTTCTGTTTCCAAGTAGCCCACATGTACTTCGTCGGCTTGAAACGTGATGGAACCGGGTCCATTTTTTTGAATTTTAACGCCCAAATTACCCAATAAAGTAATGAGTTTATTGACGTCAATGATATCGGGAATGTTGTTGATTGTTACTTTTTCGGGGGTGAGCAACACCGCGCACAAAATTTGTAATGCTTCGTTTTTGGCTCCTTGCGGACTGATTTCTCCTTTGAGTTTGATGCCTCCTTCTATTTTAAATGTTCCCATATGCTTTGGTATTTTGCCTGCTTAGTTGCTATTGGTTTTGTTTAAAATTATTGTTTTTCAGAAACGGCTTGGGTTTCTTTTTGTTCTGGTTTTGGTTTTGGTTTTTTGGTGGAGCAACCGACATAATTTTGTTGGACATGCGCTTGTTGGTGCGCATCAAATCGGTGGTGTTGACCAACTCTTCTTCGCTGTGCAATAAATTTAATTTGCCGTCTGATAATTCATAAAGGTGTTCAAAAATCACTTCGTCTTTTACGGTGTCTTTGTTCCAACTTAAATAAGATTTTTTCATGTGGTTGGCAATCACTTTCACCAAGGCACTTTTCATTTCGCCTTCTTCCCACTTGTTGGCTACATCAATCATGTACTTGATGTTGTTGCCATAAAAACGGTATTTGGGAAAATTTTGCGGGTAGTTAATCGGATCGGGTTTGAGTTGCAAGACCTCGCGCGAAGGAATCGGATAGGGCGAATCGACCTCCAATTTAAAATCAGACATGATAAACAACTGATCCCATAATTTGTGCTGAAAATCGGGCACATCGCGCAAATGCGGATTCAAACTGCCCATCACTTGAATAATGTGCTTGGCCACTTTGTTGCGTTCGTCGCGATCGGCAATTTCGGTTACTTGATCGATGAGTTTTTGCAAATGACGTCCGTATTCGGGAATAATGAGGTGCTTGCGCTCCGAATTGTATTCTAAATTGCCCACTACGTCGTTGGCATTTTCTTTGATGTATTTTGAAACCATAGTTTAGAGTGAGATAATGCCTTCTACAGTAGACACTTCTATGTATTTATCGATTATTTCTTGGGAATTTTTCATGAGCACATCTACCGACAAACTCGTGAATTTTCCCGTTTTGGATTGGGTAGTTTTAATGACTGCACCCATGCAATCAAAGGCGTTGGCCACCGTTGCAATTTTTTCGGGATCAGTAGGAACAATAAATTTAAATAAGTATTCAGAAGGAAAAGCTGTATTCATGTCTAATTCGACTTTGAGTCGTTCGAAAAATTCGGCTGTTTTTTGGGCTTTTTCGCTGTCCATTTGTCTACAAAATAAAGGCAAATATAGGGTTTCAAATGGGATTAATAAACAAGCCCATTGAATTTTTCACAAAGCCGTCTTTTAATTGCGATGCATTTTTTTAATTCCAAAATAGTTTGCCTAAGTTTGCCGCTCATTGCAGCCAAATGAACAAGCAACTCATTGTATTTATTGGAGGTCCTGGCACTGGCAAAACTACCCTAATAGAGGAGTTGTTGGCCCAAGGCTATTGTTGCTATCCTGAAATTTCTAGGCAAGTTACCCTAGAAGCTCGCAAGCAAGGGATTGAACAATTGTTTCTAGAAAAGCCCCTGTTGTTTAGCGAATTACTGCTCGAAGGACGCATCAACCAATACAAAACTGCCTTAGAAGAAAAACACGAGTGGGTTTTTATTGATCGGGGCATACCCGATGTGTTGGCCTATATGCACTACATTGGAGACAGTTACCCTACCCATTTTGATGCCGCTTGCAAAGCGCATACTTACACAAAAATATTTATTCTCCCGCCTTGGGAAGAAATATATGAATCAGACGAGGCGCGTTACGAAAGCTTTGAACAAGCTGCTCTAATTCACGAACATTTGGTAGAAACCTACCAGCAATATGGATACACGCTCATCGAAGTACCCAAAGTATCTTTGCCAGATCGCATTGCCTTTGTTTTACAAACACTGTTTGAATAAATTTGGCGAACAGCTCACAGGGCTACATTTTATTTTTTACTTTTAAGGGGTCGAAACTAAACTTCTATTCCTTATCTATATGCCAAACGCACTTTCTATCCTCAAACAACATTGGAATCACGACGTATTCCGCAACCCCCAAGATCAAATTATTGAAGCCGTATTGGCGCAAAAAGATTGCCTGGCCCTCTTGCCTACTGGCGGCGGAAAATCAATTTGTTTTCAGGTTCCTACACTTGTTCAAGCAGGTATTTGCTTGGTGATTTCTCCACTGGTTGCCCTCATGAAAGACCAGGTAGAAAACTTGCAAAAACGCAACATCAAAGCCCTGGCACTCACCGGCGGACTCTCCACCAACGAACTCATTGATTTACTCGACAATTGCCAGTTTGGAAGCTATAAATTCTTGTATGTATCGCCCGAACGCTTACAAACGGGCTGGATTGTAGAACGACTGGAGAAACTACCCATTTCGCTCATCGCGGTAGATGAAGCCCATTGTATTTCGCAGTGGGGACATGATTTTCGTCCGGCCTATCTGAAGATTGGTTTGCTGCGGCATTCCTTTCCAAAAACACCAATAATCGCCCTTACTGCCTCGGCAACCGCCCGCGTGCAAAACGACATCATTCAATTATTGGGCTTGCGTGATCCGGCAATTTTTAAGCAATCATTTGTGCGGCCCAATTTGAGTTTCCAAGTAGTGCATACCGCTGATAAGCTGCATTATTTAGATCAATTTTTCCGTCAGTTTCCACAGCCTGCCATAATTTATGTGCGCAACCGCAAATCGTGTTACGACTACGTAGCCCAACTCAACGCGATAGGATTTCAGGCCACCTTGTATCACGGAGGCTTAACCCCCAAAGAAAAAGAAAAAAATCGACACGATTGGATGCAAGCCAAAGCCCAAATTATGGTAGCCACCAATGCCTTTGGAATGGGCATAGACCGAGCCGATGTAAAAACAGTGGTGCATGTGCAACTGCCCGAAAGCCTGGAAAACTATTACCAAGAAGCTGGACGAGCGGGACGGGACGGCAGCTCGGCACAAGCCATTTTACTAGTTGGCCCATCTGATTGTGTGCAAGCCGAAAACCAATTTTTGGCCCAACTGCCAGACAAAGCTTTTTTGGCTTTGGTCTACAAAAAGCTTTGTGCCTATTTTCAGATTGCCTACGGGGAAGGAATCAGCCAATCGTTTCGATTTAATTTGCAGCAATTTTGTCTAAAATATGATTTATCTACTGTAAAAACATTCAATTGTTTACAGTTTTTAGACCGACAAGGGGTGCTTCAATTATCGTCTGAATATTCTCAAAAAGTACAATTACAATTTACTATTCCCTCGAAAGAAGTGTTGCGTTATTGCAGTTTAAACCCCAAAGACGAGGCCATCGTGAGTACCTTAATGCGATTGTATCCAGGTATTTATGAGATGCTAATTCCGTTGAATATTCCGTTAGTAGCCAAAAAAGCAGAAACTACCGAAGCGCGTGTAGAAAATGTGCTAGACAAATTACAGCAAAAAGAAATGGTTGTGTATCAAGCAAACAAAAACGACACAGCGATACTCTTTATGGAAATTCGCGACGACGACTACACCATCAACCGCATTGCCAAATACCTGATTACGCAAAACGAATTAAAAACGCAACAATTACAAGCGGTTTTGCGATACAGCAAGCAAACAAAAGTATGTTGTTCACAATTTTTGGCTGCCTATTTTGGCGATACACAAACCCAAGCATGCCAACAATGTTCAGTTTGTATGGCTCGGGCCTCCCCATCAACAAATCCAACTGCAGTAGTGCAGGGGATTTTAACCGAATTACAAGCAGGGGATTTGAGTTCTAGAGAATTGGCTGTAAAATTAGCAATTGACGAGGCAAGCCTTATCTTTGCGATTCAAACCTTATTAGAACACAAGCAAATTAAATTGGAAGCCTCTAACCGCTATACCTTATATTAATGGATCCGTTACGCATTGTTTTTATGGGCACGCCCGATTTTGCTGTGGGCATTTTAGACAGTCTGCTCCAGAACCACTATACGGTTGTGGGGGTAATTACCGTGGCCGACAAACCGGCTGGACGCGGTCAGAAAGTAAAGTTCTCGGCTGTAAAAGACTATGCCTTAGCACACAGCTTGCCACTTTTGCAACCCACCAACTTAAAAGACGAAATTTTTCTAGCCGAATTGGCTGCCTTACAAGCCAATCTACAAGCTGTTGTCGCCTTTAGAATGTTGCCCAAAGTGGTGTGGGAAATGCCCCAATACGGCACTTTTAATTTACACGCTTCCTTGCTTCCCAATTACCGCGGGGCAGCTCCTATCAATTGGGCCATTATTAATGGAGAAACCGAAACGGGTGTTACTAGCTTTTTTATTGATGATAAAATAGATACGGGTGCCATGTTGCTGCATGCCAAAACACCTATAGATCCGCAAGAATCAGCTGGAACCTTGCACGATCGCTTGATGCAATTGGGCGCACAAACCGTGATCGAAACCCTGCAGCTCATCCAACAAGGAAATCCAGTTACCCAGTTGCAAGCCGATCAGCCCGATTTAAAAACCGCCTACAAACTCAACAAGGAAAACTGCAAAATTGATTGGAATCAACCAGCCAAAAGTATTCACGATTTAATACGTGGCCTATCGCCCTACCCTGCTGCTTGGTGTAACCTTATCAACAACGAACAAGAAAGTGCAATTAAAGTGTATGAAGCAACTTATGAGTTGGTTACTCACCAAAATCCCATAGGTCAACTTGAAGTGCACAAAAAAGAATTGAAGGTGGCTGTTGCCGATGGCTATGTGCATTTATTGCAAATTCAACTGCCAGGCAAGAACAAAATGAAGGTCGCCGACTTGCTCAATGGCTTTGTATTGTCTGAAAAGGCGACCCTATATTAAGGCTAATCCCTTTATTTGTGGGATTTTTTAGCCGAAAATCAATTCCTTTATTAACAAAACGCTTGAGTTATCAACAAAACAAGGGAAATAATCGCTTAAGCCTTGCGCAGTATGTAATTCCTACTAAATTTGTTTTCTATAACAGAATGTTTAACCAATCATTTAATACTTTTCATTATGAACAAATCAGAATTAATCGATGCTATTGCTGCAGACGCAGGAATTACAAAAGCGGCTGCTAAATCAGCTTTAGAGTCATTTTTAGGAAACGTAGGTGCTACTTTGAAAAAAGGTGGTAGAGTTTCTTTAGTAGGTTTTGGATCTTGGTCAGTTTCTAAAAGAGCTGCTAGAGACGGAAGAAACCCACAAACTGGAAAAACTATCAAAATCGCTGCTAAAAATGTAGTGAAATTTAAAGCTGGTGCTGATTTAGAAGGATCAGTAAACTAGTTTTTAGTTTATCAAAATAAAATCAAGTCTCCCTAGTGGAGACTTTTTTTATGGAATCAATTACTTTTTTTTAGTATTTTTAGGTGCAAATCAAACCCATGTCAGCAAAACAACTCGAGAAAGGAAGCCTACTTTTGGCCGAGCCCGCCATATTGGGAGACGCTACCTTTGCACGTGCGGTAATCTTAGTAGCCGAGCACAGCAACGAGGGGTCGGTGGGATTTATGCTCAATAAACCGTTTTCTTTTACCTTAAACGAATTGGTTCCAGAAATAAAGGCCAGATTTAAATTATACAACGGAGGGCCTGTAGAAGAAGACAACCTCTATTTTATTCACAACGTACCTCAACTCATTCCAAACAGTGTAGAGATTTCTCAGGGAATTTATTGGGGTGGAGATTTTGAACTCACCAAAAACCTTCTCAATTCAGGACAACTGAGTCAGCATAACATTCGATTTTTTTTGGGCTACAGCGGTTGGGCAACTTCTCAATTAAACGAAGAATTGGCAGCCAACTCTTGGATTGTTGCGCCAAATCAATACAACGATACATTAATTGGGGTTTCTGCGACCAATTTCTGGAAAAAGCAATTGCTGCAGCTGGGCGGTGAATACGTGTTATGGTCTAACGCGCCCGAGAATCCGGAACTGAATTAAAGTGACGCATTCAAATTGATCAGTAAATACTGGGCCAATTCAGTTGTGTACGACTTTTTGCGGTAGGTAGTAATCGGCTGTATGCCCCGAATGACATTGGTTACAAATAACTCATCTGCTTTTTGCAAATCAAAAGGCGAAATGGGTTGTTCCAGCAGCGTATACGTAGATTGTTTTCCTAACAACCGAATGAGTTGCTTGCGCATAATTCCGTTTAAACAGCCTTCGCTCAAGGGCGGCGTAATTACAGTTGAACCGCTGCGCAGAAATAGATTTCCGTGCAAAGCTTCTACCACATTTTTTTCGTCGTTGAGCAACAAACAGGTTTGGAGACCGTTTTCCTGGGCAAAAATACTGCCCGTAATGTGCAGCATTTTGTTGGTGGTTTTTAAGGTAGAAAGCAAGTGCTTGCTGACGTAAAAATCTTTGTACAAATCAACTTCGTAGGGCTCGGCGTTCAGCACATATTCTCCCGAGGGTAAAGCAGTCGCTTGAATCAGATAACTCACGGTATTGGTCTGGGGCAGATAGTATCCGCCGGCATTGCGAAATACCGTGCATCGCACTCTACCTGATGCTGAACACGAATTGGCCGTAGCGGTTTTGAGCAACTCGGCTTCAAAAAACTCCAGGGTGAAGTTCATGGGGATTTTCATCCGCACGATACGCATCGAAGACAAAAGTCGAAAGTAATGATCTTCTAAAAAAAGAACTTTACCGTTGATAACTTTGATGGTTTCAAACACCCCATCGCCGTATAAAAAACCTCTGTTTTCGTGCAAAGAAATAGGAATTGCAGCCTGTAAATCTCCGTTAAAATTCACCATAAAAAAACCGCCATTTCGATTGTGAAAGGCGGTACAAATATAAGTTGTTCAGCTGGTTTATACCGAACCGATGATGTGTTTTAAATCAGAAATTTGATTCTCCCATAGCAATTGAGCTTCGTCCACTTCATCAGCAAAAGCAAAATCTATCACAACCAAGGAGACATCTTTGGTGATTTCGTCTTCCATGATACGCATCTCAAAATAATATTCGGTGTCTTTTTTGTTTTCATCCACCCAACGGAATTTTATTTTCTCTCCCGATTTTTTAGACGATAGACGGGCCACCTCTTCTGAGTCATTCCAAATAAAAGTAAAGAACTCTCCACGGGAATTAACATTGTCAGAAAACCACTCCGAAAGCCCCGAAGGCGTTGAAATGTACTGGTATAATAATTGAGGAGAGGAGTTTATCGGAAACTCTAATTCGAAGCGTATTTTGGCGTCCATTGTGTGTACTAATTTTTTGGAAATATATAGAATATAAAAGCAATAAAAAAAGAAATGGTAAAGTATTTTTTTTGTCAGATTATATTTGTAGCCGTTACTATTTATTTTATATTTGCAGCCTCCAAAAGAGAAAATAACCAATAGCCTGGCGAGGTAGCTCAGTTGGTTAGAGCGCAGGATTCATAACCCTGAGGTCACGGGTTCAACTCCCGTCCTCGCTACAAACAACAAACCCTTAGTATTCAACATATTAAGGGTTTTTTTATGGGTTTTTATCGATTTATAAAATCCATAGAGTAAGGAAATGAAGTGAATAATAAACTGAAAACAGCACCTTCAAGAAATTGGCGGTTCAGTGGTTTAATGATCCCGCACATTCGGGATTGTGCTTCGTATCTAGTTCAGTGCTGGCAGACGGTTTTCGTCTCCGATCCACTTAATAAATTGTCGATAAGTGAATCTTTAAAATTAGTTTTTGTTACTTTGTGAAATCAAAATTGGGTGATTGTATAGATTACGTTACCAGATTGAAATTTTTATACGTAACTCTTCATGTCAAAATCAATTTTTCAACGGATGATAAACAAATTTCAAAATTGGTTTGCGGAACTAAAAATTATTTTTTGGACATTTCAGATCATTTGTTTCCTATTACTTTTTGGATGTCAAGAATCGACTAAAGAAAAATCGCACGCACCAAAAACGTTCAATTCAATAAGTACGCAGAAACAATTTGATTCTAAATCCACTAAGAAACAATGGGAATTTGTTTTAGAAATTGTTTCAAGCAAATTTACAAATCAAAATCAGGTTGATGAATGGTTGGTAAAGAATTCCCCAATATTATTTTCAAATACTCAGGAAGTTCCAATTAATGATTTAAAAAAAATTAATTATAAACTTTACAATCCAAACCCGACTCAACCTGCTTTACTCTTTGCGGAGTTTACTCTGAAGTATTCTAGCAATCAAAAAGATCATAGTTTGAATGGCTATCCAGCAGCAACGATGTCAAATCATTATCAAGAATCAAAACAGTTGGATAGTGTAAATAAATACAATTTAATACTTAAAAAGTCTCTTCCATTTGTTGATTCAAGTCGCCTAGAAATTATTTATTATACGAATAACGCAAATTCATTAAAAGATAATGGCGATTTGTTTGAATCGGCTATTAATTACAACAAGGCTTTAGACTTAATTCAGAAAGATGATTCAACAACAACTTTTACATTAATCACTAATTTGTCTGATATTTATTATGAATTAGATTATCCTGATAAAGCCAAATATTTCATTGATTCAGCAAGGTCAATTATTTCTTTCAATAATTGGACGGTCGAAGCATTGAATCATGCTGGGATGGTGTATTCTAAAACTAAAGATTATTCGCCTGCTAAGTCGTGCTTTTTGCGGGCTATTAAAAAATCTAATACTGACGAAAATCTAATAAGTCTGGCGCAATCATATTCAAATTATGCCAATTTTAATCGGAAAATTAAAAAGTATTCTGCAGCATTTGAATATATGGATAAATCTGATTCACTATGTAAAGTATTAGGTGTTGATTTTGGCATTTTAATTAATAGAATTAATCGCGCCGAATTATATTATGATCTCAAAGATTTCAAAATGGCCGTAACGGAACTTAAAACTTTCAAAGCTGATTTACCAAAATTCAACAGTCCAAAATTAGAAATAGCATACTACGAACTTTCCTATCGAATAAATGATGCCATTGGAAATAGTAATCTTGCCAATAGCATGTATCGTTCCTATAAGGAGAAAAAAGAAGTTTATTTTGGGGACCTTACAAGAAGTATTTTAGCCGAATGGGAACTTGCTACTGAGAATGAAAAAAATATTAAAGTTAAAGCAAGCTATTCTCTTCAAAAAGAAAAGCTTTCGAAAGAGAAATACATACTTATTTTAGGTGCTTCTTTTCTTTTTTTAGCGCTCACTTTATTCTTTTTTATTCGTAATAGAAAGCAACTACTCGATAGAGAAAAGATAAATCAAGAAAAACAAAAAATTGCTTTTGAATTGGAATTAAAGTCAAAACAACTTATTTCTGAATCGCTGAAAAATTTAACGATTCAAAATACAAAAGAAGAGTTATTGATTCAATTAGAAGAAATTATTCAAGATATTCCAAAATTGTATCACATCAAATTTGACCTACTAAAACGCAGACTAAAACAGCAAAAATCATCTAGCATTTTAAACGAATTTGAAACACGATTCACCGGTGTATATGAGCAATATTACGAGAAACTGAAAAGTCTAGCTCCTGAACTCAGTCCTAATGATCTGCGCATTTGTGCTTTAATGCGATTAAATATTTCAACAAAAGAAATCGCATTATTAACGAACAAAACCATCGGAACCGTAGATAACACGCGAAGTTCTATTCGCAAAAAACTAAAGCTGGACGAAGAAACTAATCTACAAGAGTTTTTGTTGGACGTATAACTCAATGTTTTGATTATGAATTTATTATGTTTTTATCATGAGATAATTGTGAGTTGTTTATTTGCGTATATTAGATAAACATTAGATGGCTCTTTCAAATAACTGATGTGGTTGGTCGAACTTTGAGACCAATTTTAGAATCAGTTTACATGAGAAATAATTTTCTTATTTACAGCTTATTTCTCGCTATCGGAATAATGCCTTTTACATCAAGCGCTCAACATCTTACAATCAGCACATCTGGTGAAGCGGGTACTTCGGGAACCAACTGGAGTATCTCGGGAAACACTCTCACTGCATCCAATTCAGGAAATTCAAATATTCATCCGAGTGTAATTCAGAATCATTTGGCATCAAATCCACTTACAGTTTATGCTGGAAGTGTCATTTTTAATGCCAACATTACGAGTAGTACTGCAAATAATTTAAGTATTTGGTCTAATACGCACATAACGAATACATCAGCAACGACCATCACTACCCAAGGGGGTAATGTTTTATTTGCATCAAATGTTGATGATGCAACAGATGGAG
>CAMBOW010000041.1 GCA_945869365.1 Flavobacterium psychrophilum
AACTGCACAACCAATGACTACCGCTAGCACTTCGGTTTGGAACTTTTTGTGTGAACGCTATGCCTACAGCAGTTACCTTGAGGTGCAAATTAGCAAAACAGCGACAGGCGGTCTACTCACCCTTGGGCTTGAATCTGCGGCAAATACCACAAACATATCTGGAACTACCTACCTATTTCTGCACAACAATACAGTGATCACCTGTACCGATAAAAACAAACACAGTATCGAAAGCAGCAAAATCATCAGTTATTATACCTTAAATGCGGCCGAAATGAAATTGGTACAACAGCACCGCATCGACTACATTCACTTTAACATCAAAGGAACTACAAAAAGTTTTTCGGGACAATTAGGAAATTTTACCGCGCTAAACAAACGATCGTATTTCGGAAAAGATACACCCGAAAACCCCAACTACTTTGACACGGCTGCTGATTGCAAGGCGCTTAATTAAGTGGTAAACGCAGCTAAATTTACTTGCCAATCTACTGTTGTATTATACGATAAAAACCCTTGATTGACTTGCAAGGGGCAGTCAAAATTATTGGTGTACAACGCGCCTGTTCCCAATCCTTGCGGCAGCGCGTTATTCAAGGTAGCGGTGAATTGTGCAATTGCATTCAAACCGATGTTGCTTTCTAAGGCCGAAGTAATCCACCAAGCAATTCCAAATTCATTGGCCAAGGCAATCCATTCGAGGGTGCCTTTAATTCCTCCGATAAAACTAGGTTTAAAAATCAAATAGGCCGGTTTGCATTGTTCCAATAGATTACGTTTTGTTTCTAGTGTTGTAAGACCTATTAACTCTTCGTCTAAGGCGATGGGAATTGGACTGGTTTGAAGTAATTCGCCAAGCAATTCGCGTTGATTAATAGCTAAGGGTTGTTCGATGCTATGTATTTGAAAAACAGCCAACTGTTGAAATTTAGCTAAAGCATCAAATGCAGTAAATGCGCAATTGGCATCCAGTCGAATTTCGATTTGATCCGCTGAAAAATGGGAACGAATTTGCCGCAACAAATCCAATTCTTGTTCAAAATCCAAGGCGCCTATTTTGAGTTTCACACAACGAAATCCTTGAGCAATTTTGTCGTCGAGTTGGGCTTTCATAAAATCGATGTCCCCCATCCAAACCAATCCGTTGATGGGAATTTGCTGAATGCCTAGTGTAAAATTAGAAGGAAATAATTCAAATGGAGTTGCGCCTTCCAATGACAAAAAAGCCATTTCTAAACCAAATTGAATCGACGGAAATTCGCGTAACTCTTTCCACAACTGGGCTTCTCCCAAATGTATATGTTCGCAAACCCAACGCAGTTTGTCTTCGTAATCCGGTCGATCGTCGTAGCTGAGTCTGCGTAAAATTCCGCATTCTCCAATTCCTTTTTTGTGGCCTTGTTCCAGTACAATAAACCAAGATTCCTTGCTGTGCAGGACTCCACGGGAAGTACCGGCTGCTTGTTTGAAATCTAAATCGTATCGAAAATAGCTTGCTTTCATCCTACTCTAGAATTCGGATTACGCGTTTGTAGTTTGAATTTGTAATGCCCAACGTTTCAAATTCAGCAAAATCTTGTTCCACTTTTGATTTCCAGGATAGTTGTTCATTCACGTTTTGGGCTTGGTATTTTTTGTAAATGGCCTTGGCTTGCTGAAAATCATCGTGAAACAAATAGGCGTGAGCCAAGGTTACTTGGGCAGTCAAATCGGTGGGATCTTTGGCAACGGCTTGGTGCAAATACAACAACGCTTTGTCGTATTGTTTGGTTACCACATACAACCAGCCCAAAGTGGTATAATCTGCCGAAGTTGTTTTGGGGGAATCCAATAAAACCAACGATTGTTTAATGGCCTCCCCAAATTTTTTCTCGGCAATAAATGACTCGCGCAGTTGTTGTTGGTTGGCATAGCGTAGGGTTTCTCCATTGGTTTCTACAAAACAGATGGCGCTGTTTTCGCTGTAGGCTTTTGCTTTTTCGGCAGCCAATAATTTGGTGTATTCGGCATAGGTGTATTTTGCTGTAATGCGCTCCAATACACAACCACAATAGGCTTGTGACGGGGCCAGCTGCTGAGCCAAGTCGGTAGACGCACACAAATCGATCACTTCGTTTTTGGCATTCGAGGTCCATCCTGTACTGAGTTTACTATTAACCCAAGGCACCACTTCGACCAAAATGCGCTGGTCCATGATCCAATTGGCACTATCAAATCCAAACCAAAGTGTGTGAGTCGAAAAACAAGAAGTAGAAGAAACGGTAAGTCGGCGGGCATCTTTGGAGACAGGCATAGGCTGAACCCAACAGGCCTTTTTGGTACTCCCGTTTTGTTTATAATTTTTGGCCTCGTCGGAGTTAGAAAAAATAGCATAGGTACATTGGTCGTCGCCTGCGATTTTGGATAAAAGCAAAATTGCACCTGCCGAACCTTGTGAAATACCCGTCGGATCTGGGATGGCTTTTAACACAGAAATTAGGCTGGAAGTTGTTTTTTGGTTGTCGTCTAAGAGTGTGATGCGATAGACCAATTCGGTGGTGCCAGCCGGCAATTCGTCTACAGATAAAATGAAGCGCTCTTTTGTTGTAACCGAAATCTCTTTAGAAAATGTGCGCTCTTTGTCCCAATAGCCTTCCAACTGGGCTTGAGCAGAATAGAATTGACCGAATACAAAAAAAAACAGGATAAGTTTTGGCATAAGCGGAATCTTAAATTTCAATGCTTTCGCCAATTTCCAATAACATCAAATCTTTACCCTGATCAAAAAATTGTCGAATAGCAGCTTGTTGATTGATCTCGATATACCCAAACGTATCGAAGTGGTAGCCCATAATTTTGTCGCATTCCACAAAATCAGAAGCGAGAATTGCATCGGCTACATCCATGGTGAAATTACTGCCAATGGGTAAAATGGCTAAATCCAATTTGGTGCGCAACGGAATCAATTTCATATCATAGGTCAAGGCTGTGTCGCCGGCGATGTAGATGTTTTTGTGTTCACCTTCAATCACAAAACCACCTGGATTTCCGCCGTAGGTTCCGTCGGCAAAAGAGCTGGAATGAATGGCAGTGACATATTTTACTACACCAAAATCAAATCGCCAACTGCCGCCGTGGTTCATCATGTGACCGGTAAAACCTTTGGCATTGTAGTGGGTTATAATTTCGGCATTGGATACCAAAATGGCTGTAGGATTATAATGCAATACCGTCTCCACGTCGAGCGTATGGTCTTGATGCGCATGAGTGAGCAAAATATAATCGGGATGCAGCTCGGCGATATTAATGTGCGCCGCTTTGGGATTTCCGGTAATAAACGGATCAACCAACAGCACTTTCCCGCCTACTTCTACTTGCAAACACGCATGGCCAAAAAATGTAATTTTCATAAAATTAGGCATTATTTACTACAAGGTCTGACAAAAAATAAATGAATCCCAAGGACAACAATACTGCCAAAAAGAAGGTGCTTAGGGCCACTATTTTGAGTTCAGGATCTAGGGTGCGTGAATCTTGGTTTTGGTAAACTCTTTTGAGATGTAAGGCCAATGGGATATAAACAATCAAGAAAAAATACTGATCGAAATTAAATAGTCCATCTGTAGAGAAATCATTTACAACTGCAAAAACAAGGACCAATAGCATGGACGAAATCACCAAAAAGTAATGATACCGTTTGGCTTTGGGCAAGCCCATTTGCACCACCAAGGTGTTTTTTCCCGATTGAGTATCCGACAACACATCGCGCATGTTGTTGAGATTTAATACCGCCACACTCAAAAAACCGATCGCTGTAGCAGGCAAAAACAACAAGTAGCCCTCGGCAAAGGTTTTGGCAAACATAAAATAGACGCCAAGCGTACTCACCCAACCAAAAAACAAAAACACAAACAGATCGCCAAATCCGCGGTAACCGTAGGGGTTTTTCCCAACGGTGTAGCGTATAGCAGAAGCTATTGCTAAAATTCCCAATGCCAAATACCCCAATGAATAAAGCAAATTATGTTCTTTGAATGCCGTATAGATCAATAAAATAGACGACAATAATGTGAGTATAGATGTAATTACTATGGCTTTTTTCATAGAAGAAACACTAATTACCCCACTTTGAATGGCGCGCTTAGGACCAATGCGATCCTCATTATCAGTGCCCTTTACTCCATCGCCATAATCATTGGCAAAATTGGATAACACTTGTAATCCCAGGGTAGTAGTAAGGGAATAGATCACAATATCCCAATTGAATAGCGATTGCGACATGGCATAAAAACAACCCACCAAAATTCCCGAAACCGAAAGCGGTAAGGTACGTAATCGTGCAGCTTGTATCCAGTGTTTCATTTTATCAATTCTAATTTTTAATTATTAATTTTTAATTATTACGGGATCCACTTGTTTTCGCCAAAATTGGGCTTGCGTTTTTCAAGGAAGGCGTTTCTGCCCTCTTTCGCCTCCTCAGTCATATAAGCCAGTCGGGTCGCTTCGCCAGCAAAAACCTGTTGTCCCACCATGCCATCATCGGTTAGGTTCATGGCGAATTTTAGCATTTTGATTGAGGTAGGCGATTTAGCCAATATTTCTTGTGCCCATTCAAAGGCCGTATCTTCCAATTCATCGTGTGGAATCACGGCATTGACCATGCCCATATCGAGCGCGTCTTGGGCAGAATAGTTGCGTCCTAGAAAAAAGATTTCGCGGGCTTTTTTCTGACCCACCATTTTGGCCAAATAAGCTGAACCATAGCCGCCGTCAAAACTGGTTACATCGGCATCGGTTTGTTTGAAAATGGCGTGTTCTTTGCTGGCCAAAGTCAAATCACAAACTACATGCAAACTGTGTCCACCTCCTACTGCCCAGCCCGGAACAACCGCTATAACTACCTTAGGCATAAAGCGGATGAGGCGTTGCACCTCGAGTATGTTTAAGCGGTGTTGGCCGTCATCTCCTACATAGCCTTGGTGGCCACGCGCATTTTGATCGCCGCCACTACAAAATGAATACACGCCGTCTTTGGTTGAAGGCCCCTCAGCCGAAAGCAACACAACACCTATGGACGTGTCTTCTTGGGCATCGTAAAACGCTTGGTATAACTCTGAGGTAGTTTTGGGACGAAAGGCATTGCGCACATTCGGTCTATTAAACGCAATTCGGGCTACGCCTTGACATTTTTTGTAGGTGATGTCTTCAAATTCTCTAACGGTTTTCCAGTCTATTGTTTGCATTATTTAATTATCGTTTAATTGAAAAATGTCCTTGAAGTTTTCGGCCATCCTCGCGAATTACCACAAACCAATAATCGTCAGCGGTAAGAGGACTACCAATAAAATCGCCATTCCAACTGGCTTCTGCATCGAGGTATTTGATGAGTTTTCCATGTCTATCGTAGAGGTAAACTTTTAAATTGGGTTCTAGTTCCGAATTTTTAATTTTCCAGAAATCATTGAATCCATCACCATTTGGGGTGAAAAATTTAGGGTAATTTAAAATCCAAACTTCTTGATTAATTTTTCCACAACCCAGTTTATCTTGTATGGTTAGAGTGTACATATCAGCAGGCAAATGATCAAAGACGTTGCTGTCTTGAAACGCGCCCGCATTCAGCGCATACTCATACCAGGTTGGATCAGATGCTAGGATGGTAATGCTGTTTTCGGCGTTGGTCCAATCCACAACTTTCACCTCATCAATGGTTGGAACTGTTGATAAGTTGACCGTAATGCTTTGGCTTGTAGTACAGGATATGTTTTGCAAGCCATAGGAATTTGTTGCGGTGGCGGTGAGTAGTGTTTGACCCAGTTGTGTAACGGTTACATCAGAGCCCACGGTACCGTCTGACCATGAATAGGTGGTACTAGGTAAATTTGGGGTAGTAGCTGAAATGGTAATCGAATTGGCATTGCATTTCAGATAGATTGCATCTAAATTTAAGGCAGGAATTTGACCGGCAAACACCTCAAACGAAGTGATTTCGTAGCAATTGGGCAAGGCATTAAAATGCAAGCGGGCATAAACGGTTTGCGGATTATTCGGTGGATTATAGGTTATTAAATTAGACAGTGCGTTGGCTGAATTTTGCGCATCAGCTAAATTCTCGTGATAGGTTAAGGTATATAAAGCAGGGACTTGTGTGCCCATAATCACTGGAGTTTGTACAGAAACATCAAAGGTTTCATTTCCTGTTATGACAGCGTTACACGTTACTATGTCGTTGGGTTTGGTGCTGCGCACAATAGAAACCAAACTATTTACGTCAAAGATTCGGTTCACAATGTTTCCGCAATCGTCTTGCACCTGAAAGGTGTAAATGGCTGGGGGTAAATTATAAAAAATATCAGAAGTTCCATTGTCAAAATAGAAGGGTACCCCATCTTTATCTACTATAGTATAATGCAAGGGCAATTTGCCATTCACCTCGAGTACAACATCCAAATTGCCACTTGGCGAACAGGGCATTCGGTTGGCATCTAGAAATTCCAACACCTCGTCAAAAATAAAGGATGGTGATGTAAGAACTTGAAAACAGGTATTATTTATGTTTGTCGCTGTTCCAGCATTTATTTCGCTGCCATTTAAATAATTAGAAAAAACGCGGATGATGCGAAACTCCCCGTTAAAATTTAAATTGTAATTGGTGCTATTATTTGTAAGCAAATAAGAAGTAACAACAGTAGGAACAGTGCCGGCTTCGTATGGGGTATTAGTGAATGGATTCCCCCAAATACCTGCTACTGGATCGATTAATTTTTGCAACCAAAACTTTTGATTGGTGTTTGCGTTACTATCAAAATTTAATGTTAAATCAAAGGTGCCACAATTGGACTGTTCATTGTAGGTGTTTTGTGTGATTAAATATCCATTTACAGTAAGGGTAATGGTGTTGGCGAAGCCGCATTCATCTATTGCATCAAAAGTATAAGAACCCGAAGGTAAAGATCCCATATACCAATCGCCTGAGGCAATGATGTGAGTCGTGGCTAGATAGGGAATCGGAAATAAAAAACCGGCAGGCGCAGTAGTAACAGTAACCGATGTTAATTTTGCGTTTAGGCTAAACAAATGCAAGGAACCAAATCCCAAGTCGCAACCTGGACGCTGATCGAAATCTAAGCCTTTATCAACATACACAGGCACGGTTACATTTTCGGGCAAATAAGTAGTACCGCATGTATCGCTCACATCTAAAGTATAATTTCCGATTGGCACTGGAGTGATCACCAAAAATCCAGCCGTGTTTATAAGCCCAGATACATCATGTGGCAATGGAAACGGATAACTTGCTGGAGCAGCTGTTATGATTACTGAATCTGCTTTAAACAAAGGGACACTGAGTATGATTTGCCCAGAGTTAGTAGTGCAACCATTATTAATTCCGGCTGATAATACATCACCCACCAATAAATCAATGGTTAAGGTGGTAGTGGCCGAATTACCACAAGCATCTACCAATGAAATAGCGTAAACTCCCAAAGGCACAAATTGGGTATTGCTACCAAATTCTACAATTGTAGTAGAAAAATTGGGGTAAGCCGCATTAAACAAAACCGGGTTAAATCCGGCTGGAGCCGAGGTAAAAGAAAGTGTGTAAGGTGGAGTGAAATTAGTAATATTTAACCGAATATAATTGTTGTTACAGGATAGATTAATAGCGCTAGCGGTTAACACAATGGTTTGATTCGACAAAAAAGAGCTGCTTACGGCTGCGTTACAGGCGTCAGTAATTAGCAGATCGTAGTTGTAGTTTTGATTGGTATAGGTAGGAATAAGTTGAGAAATAATTAAACTTGATGCATTTCCTGAATTAATAACTTGGTTGTAAATAATATCGGGGGCTCCACCCGGCGGGTGAATCACATACTGAATGGTTAAGGGGTAGGAAATTACGGTACCCGTGTTGGGCGTAATAGTTTGGGTAGCCACGGTGGTATTACAGGAAGCTGGATTTGTACTCGAAAACACCGGGTTGGTAATGGTTAATCCGGTTGGGTTGAGCAAAACATTAAAGGTGCTCACCACTCCTATTCCACAGGCATCAAATACACGAATTTTGTATACGCCCACCGGTAAATTAGAAAAGGTATTTGACGTTTGGGTAGGAAATAAGACCGGACCAAAAAATATTTCGTAGTTCAATGCGATTCCAGAAGTCACATTCACCGAAATGGTACTGGTTGTAGCGCAGGTTTGGTTTAGACTGATAACCGTGAACTGCAAAGGTTGCACCGAGCTAGTTATGGTTACATTTTGCTGCTGCTGCGAAGTCACCACATTATTGACGGTTTCCTTGGCTATAATCAAGTAGTCTCCGCCGGTTAATCCGCTTAAATTAGTTGAAGTCACCGTGGCATAAGGCACCACGGTATCGGGTAATTTATACACAAAATACTCAATGGTTCCAGCTGTATCAACCGCTGATGCAGCAAAAGTTAGGGTGGCATTTCCAGCGCAGGTTTCTGAAGTTGGGGTAACCGAAAATGAAAAAGCGAAGAGGGATATTGGGGCGAACAACATACCAACTACTGAAAATAAAAATTTCAATTTGGTCATTAGTAATTATATTTGTGAAAATTTGAGTAATCAAATATACTTTCTTTACACGAAAATTATCCTATAAATAAGCATAAAATCTACCATGAAACACTTTTTCTCGACAAACAACCTTGCAACTGTAGCCATCTTGTGGGCACTAGTCTTTTTTATGGGTTCGTTGCTTTATATCGACATCAAATCGGAGAGCACCAGTAGTGTGCATGTGATCATGATTTCAATAATCATCTTGGTAATTCTGTGGATACTTTTTGACACCCGTTATGTAATTCGCGATGGGTTTCTGTTTTACCGTTCAGGCCCCTTTCGCGGTCGAATTGATATCCAAAAAATTGAGAAAATAGAATACTTCTCCGGCATGCACGTGCCCGTAACCATGAAACCTGCGCTCGACACCAAAGGGTTTATCATAACCTACGACACCCTCAACGAGGTATACGTTTCTCCGCAAAAAAAGGAAAAATTTATTGCTGCATTATTGGAAATAAATCCCGGGATTGTGGTGGTGAAGGTAATTTAGTTTGAAACAAGTTTCTTTCCGTTTTTATCCACTACTATCTAAAAAAGGTTTCAAGTTTCAGGTTTCAGGTTATATAAATTATAATTAGATAATTTGTATATAAATGAACTATAGCGAAGCGGATTTATTTATTTCGTGAAACTTGAAACCTGAAACTTGAAACAAAAATCAAGTAGTTGTTAGTATACTTCCTAAATTATTAATTTTTAATTATAAATTAAATATATCCCATCCTCTTTAATTTCAATCAACTTGTCTTTATACAAAGCGCCAATGGCTTTTTTAAAGGTTTTCTTGCTCATTTTCAACACCGATTTAATGTCTTCTGGGTGGCTGTTGTCATGCAATCGCAAGAATCCCCGACTGGCTTTCAGTTCGTCTAGAATATATTGGGCATTGGGTTCCACTTTTTCATAGCCAAAGGCTTGCAAGGAAACATCTATTTTTTGATCCGGACGAATTGTTTTGATAAACCCACGCAAACGATCGCCAGTTCGGATGGCATCGTCATACACTTCATCCTTATACAATAGGCCTTTATGCTGTTCGTTGATGATCACGTTGATGCCAATATCGGTAATATGCGACACAATTAAGTCTACTTCATCGCCTTGTCGAACCGTGAGTTCGTCATTGGACAAAAATTGGTTGGTTTTACTCGAGGCCACCAATCGATTGGATTTGGGATCCATAAACATATACACCAAATAGCGCTTGCCTTTTTCCATGGGACGGGCTTGGGCCGCAAAGGGCACAAACAAATCTTTTTCTAGTCCCCAATCCATAAAGGCCCCCACTTGGTTCACATAATTCACGCGCAACAAAGCAAATTCGTTGAGCAAAATATAAGGCTCCAAAGTAGTAGCAACGGGGCGTTCTTCGTGATCCAAGTACACAAAAACAGCAAGTGAATCGCCTACTTTGATGTCGTTGGGCACGTATTTATTGGGAAGCAAAATCCCAACATCCTCTGCTCCTTCTCCTAAAAAAAGCCCTACTTTGGTGTCGCGCAAAACAGTTAGGGTATTGTATTGTCCAATAGCTATCATAAGTTCATATTTATTTGTTATTGAATGGCGGCAAAATAGTCGCTCAAATAGCCATCGTTGGCTAAGGTTGGGGTAAACACTTCCAACACTACCGGTTTTTCGTTTTGTTGCCACAGTTGACTGTAGGCTTCTAAAAAGGTTTCATCTGAACTAGCCGTAAGGTATTCAAATCCGTACATGGCTGCCAAATACTGGGCTGTATAACAATGTGCGGTTTCAAAATAGGTATGAAACAATTCGTTTTCTTGGTGACCGGGTAAAATTCGGAAGATGCCTCCTCCTCCATTATTGAGCAAAATGATTTTAAAATTCTTAGGAATATAGGCGTTCCACAAGGCATTGCTGTCGTAGAAAAAACCAATGTCGCCGCTTATCAAAAGCGTTGGTTTTTGGCTACCAACCGCTGCTCCAATAGCCGTAGAAGTGCTGCCGTCAATTCCACTCGTACCTCGGTTGCAAAATACCGAAACGGTTGGATTATTGGCCACCAATTGCGCATAGCGTATGGCCGAGCTATTACTCAATTGCAACAGCCAGCCGTTGGGAATATTGGGCAAAATATGGTCAAATGCTTTCAAGTCGCAAAACGGCAAGGTTTGCATAAACTCCTGCTGTTTGGCTGTCCGATACTGCTGAATTGCATTGGCCGACTGTTTATAATCACTTGGCGTATGCAAATTCAATAAAGGCGTAAAAAACTCCGTTGGATTTACTTTAAAGTGATTTGTCAAATACCCAAAGGTATCATAGGCTCGCAACAGATCAATGTGCCAATGCATTTTGGCGGGATATTTGCGCAAAAAGGCTTTTACCCGTTTGGACACAATCATGCCGCCTAGTGTCACTAAAATTTCTGGTTTAAATATCTCAAATTCAGTGGTTTTGAATGCGGTAATTAAGGCATCAATCGAACTGATAAAACTGGGGTGATGCACATTTGAAGTACTTTCGCAAAACACCAAAATTGAGGGATCATTGGCCCAATACTCAATTACTTGCGGCGAAATCGCATGCGGCGGATGGGTTCCGATTACAATTAATTTTTTGCTGCTGTTTTCCCATTGGCTTGAAACAGTTGACCAATCAATACTTTCAACCGTCAAATCTAAATCCAAATTGCTTACTTGTGCCGTGATGGTATAATCAGAAACGGTTTCATACAAGGGTTCCTCAAACGGGACGTTGATATGAACGGGGCATTTTGTTAAGATAGCAGTATCAATGGCTTCGCAGATTTTACGGTCATTTTCGGGTGAATGGTCTTCGGTCAAATTGGCGTTGTAGCCCGAATGATTAGCAAATACATTGGCCTGACGAATGGTTTGCCCGTCGCCGATGTCAATTTTATTTTCCGGCCTATCGGCTGAAACTACAATGAGCGGGATTTGGCTGTAAAAAGCCTCAGCAAAAGCAGGATAATAATTGAGTAAGGCTGAGCCCGAGGTGCAAACTACGGCCACCGGTTTTTGCGTTTGCTGGGCAATTCCCAAGGCAAAAAAGGCGGCGCAGCGTTCATCGGCTATACTGTAACACGTAAATTCCGGATTGGACGCAAACCCAATGGTGAGCGGCGCATTGCGCGACCCGGGAGACAATACGATATGCGTGACTCCTTTGGCCGCAAACAATTGCAGTATACTTTGTGCCAAAGGAATTTTAGGATAGATCATGAATGATGTAGTAATTGCTCGTTATAAAGCGCGACAAATTTACTATTCCATTTGTTAGTTTGTGCACGAATAGCATAGAATCTTTATTATATTTGAGCCAATTAAATACGCTTATGTCTTTTCAACTTCGACCCGCTACTTCGCATGATATTCCTCAAATCTTAGCGATTGTAAACCATACTATTGCTACCTCAACGGCCAATTACAATTACGAAGCCCAAACCCTAGCCGAACAAATGGCTTGGTTTGAAGCCAAACAACAGCAAAATTTTCCCGTTATTGTGGCCGCAGAAAATGACCTTGTATTTGGATATGGCACCTACGGAACGTTTCGAGAAAAAATAGGCTACCAATACACTGTTGAACATTCGGTATATGTAAAAACTGACCAGCAAGGAAAAGGAATTGGTAAAGCCCTACTTACTCAATTGATTGTACAAGCCAAAGCAGAAGGCTATCATGTGATGGTGGGTGGCATAGATGCCAATAATACCAAAAGCATTGCCTTTAACCAAAAAATGGGCTTTGAGATTGTGGGCCATTTAAAACAAGTGGGCTACAAATTTGATCAGTGGTTAGACCTTTGTTTTATACAGCGCATTTTATAAAAATTACTTGGTAATCCAAGCAATAATGGAAGAATCGGTTGGCGAAACTCCGGTAGGAATTACTTTTTCTAACACCCCTTTTTCGTTGATCAAGTACTTTTGAAAATTCCATTTGACAGAAGAATCTTGTAGTCCGTTGTGTTTCTTTTCGGTTAAGTACTGGTACACGGGGTGTTTCTTTTTGCCTTTTACGGTAATCTTAGCCATCATCGGAAATGTAACCCCAAAGTTCTTTTTGCAAAAGCTGGCAATCTCGGTATTACTGCCCGGTTCTTGCGAAAAGAAATTGTTGCACGGAAAACCGATGATTACAAAATTTTGGTTTTTGTATTGGGTATACAATTCTTGCAAATCTTTGTATTGCGCGGTATAACCACATTCGGAGGCAGTATTCACAATCATAACTTTTTTGCCTTTCAGCTGCGCAAAATCGAAGGTGTTGCCCGAAATGTCTTCTACTTTAAATCCATAAATCGAAGTTGGAATGGCTTGAGCGTTGGCCATAAAACCAAGTACAATAAGCGCTAAACTGATTATTTTTTTCATCATTTCTTGAGGTGTTTTTTATATTTTAAATAGGAAATTATTGCCAATACAGCTACGATAGCCAAGGAATAATACACAAAATTTGGCGTTACCACTTTATCGCCACTGGCATAGGAATGCAGGCCGGTGAGGTAAAAATTCACCCCAAAATAGGTCATCATGATCGAGTAAAAAGCCAATACACTCATCAAGTTGAATACCCATTTTCCACGCATAGCTGGCACAAATCGGGCATGAATCACAAAGGCATAAATCATGATACTAATGAGCGCCCAGGTTTCTTTGGGATCCCAGCCCCAATAACGTCCCCAACTTTCGTTGGCCCATTGTCCACCCAAAAAGTTTCCAATGGTGAGCATCACCAAACCAATGGTTAAGGCCAACTCGGTGATATAGGTAATTTCTTGGATATTCAAATCCATTTTGGCTTTGTTCTTTTTGGTGGTGAATGCCATGAGCAACAAAGACACCAAGCCCAACACCATTCCCAAGGTAAACGGACCATAACTGGCTACAATTACCGCCACGTGAATCATTAACCAATACGAATTCAATACGGGCTGCAAATTGGCAATCGACGGATCCATCCAATTCCAGTGCGCAATCATCAAAATCATCGAAGCGACAAAGGTTCCCGAAGCCACAGTAAGCTTGGATTTTCGGTCGAAAGCCAAGGTAAAAAACATCGTGGCCCAGGCTACATAAATCATACTTTCGTAGGCATCACTCCAGGGCGCGTGGCCAGAAATGTACCAACGAGCAGCCAATCCAGCCGTATGCAACACAAAAAACAAGGCAATAATCCCGTGAAAAATATTATTGAGCACCCGTAAAAATTTCTTTTCAAAAAAGATGTTCAAAATAGTAATAAGTAACATCAACACCCCAGCCAACATATACCAATAGAACAGTTTTTTGAACACGTCGTATTTGTTGTAGGTGATCTCAGCGTTAATTTTATCCTCAGTAGGTCGTACTGCGCTACCAAACTTCTTTTGGTAATTTTCTAGGCTTTTCAGGTAGAAATCGGCATTGGTATAATCACCTTTTACTTTGGCCGAATCAATGGCATTGAGGTACAAGGGCAATACATTTTTGGTAAAAATGGAGTCCATGCCTTTCAGCTTGGAACGATCAATTTCTAAATAGGAAATCCATTTGTTATTGGCATCGTTGGGCAAAGGGAAAATGCGCAAAATACTGCCACTCAAGGCGGCATTGAGCAGGTTTACTTTTTTGTCGGTTTCGATAAAATCTTTTTGAAACTGATCGGGCACAGCGGCTTTAAAGGCTTCGTCCAAGAAAGGGGACAATTTGTAATTGCCCTTGGCATCAAAGAATTTGATAAAAGGAGCATATTTGGCCTCTTTTGGCACGCCAATAATTTTACGCAAACTGTCGTTGCCGGTTTTCATATAGATTAACGGCACTTCAAACCAAACGCGAGGAAATTGAATCATCGACAAGAAAACCTGATCGGCATTCATGTCCTTGTAGGTGTCACTTTTGCTCACTTTTCTCAGTAACTCCGACGAAAATGTATTCACCGGCTTCATCCGACCGCCTTCGTCTTGTATCACCAAACGCCCAAATTTATCGGCATGAGCTTGGGTTACTTTGTAGGTGTTTAAAACCGAATCGATTTGCTTTTGCGTGGGCATCACCCCTTGGTGCATTTGCGCAAAAGATGAACAGCTCAACAAAATCAATAACACCGTAATCAGCTTACTTTTTTTGATTTTTACGTGTTCGAGCTTGCGTTTCACGTCGGCAAAACGCGTGTTTTTGTCAAACAAAATGGCCATCATAGCAAAAAACAACATAAAATAGCCAATGTAGGTAACGAGGGTTCCCCAATAATCGTGATTTACAGACAGTACCGTTCCTTTTTCGTCGGGATCAAACGAAGACTGAAAAAAGCGGTAGCCTTTGTAATCCAAAATGTGGTTCATATAGATTTGGAAATTCTCTTTGTGTTTGCCGTCAATTACTTTCACGTCACTCTGAAACGAAGAAAAACTCTTCTCTGATCCAGGATATTTTTGGGCTTTAAAATCAAGCAACTGGATTTGAAAGGGCGTGGTATATACTTTGCTGCCATAGGCCAAACTAAAATCGAGTTTTCCAATTTTGCAATTTACCGGCGCACCTTCTTTTCCTTTGGATCCCAACAGCGTAATTTCCTTGGTTTGGTTTTGGCTTTCAACCGATACCACTACTGCATCGTCGTGACTTTTGGCTTTGAAATCATTATCTGAAATCCAATCTTTTTGTCCGCGAATCGGTTGATCAGGAAACACAAATTGGGATCCGCCTAGATTGTATAACGAACGAAACATTAGCGTTTGGGTAGTGTTTTTTGCCACAGTTCCTTGGAGTTTGTCGGCCATGCGCATAAATTGGCCATCAAAGGGAGAATCGAGTGTAATGGAATCGCCTTTGATGCTAATGTTTATCGCACCTTTGGTGTATTTGTTTACGACAAATAAGGTGTTGTGAATATCTTGAATTTCACCTTCTTCTAGATAATGTTCATGACGCGTTCCGCCGCTAGATTCAACCAACTTCAAGTACAATTTGCCTTTAACATTGGCCACCACCGACTCTTTGGCGCCCATAATGTACTTTTTGATTTTTACCGTAAAAGGAATATCGGCAAAATCATCAGATAGGCTAAACGTTGGCTCAGAAACAGGCGAAAGCAAAACGGGCTTTTCAAAAATGCGGCGTTTCATTGCCCCTTGGTATTGGCCATCTACAAAAAGCGTGAGTTGCGTTTTTTCTGAAAATAGTTGACTTGACGATTCGCCTTCGCGTATGGGCATTACCCCTTCATAACTGACATACCGTGTAATTCCGGCGCCAATAAGTATGAAGATGAAGGAAAGATGCAGCAACAAGGTGGCCCAATTTTCTTTTTTGAGCAATTGGTACTTTTTGATGTTTCCAAAAAAGTTGATTAAAAAAAACAGGTGGATGGCTTCAAACCAAAGTGTATTGTATATCCAAAGGCGAGCGGTATCGGTGTTGTAATTACTTTCTATAAAGGTTCCGGCAGCCATAGCCACGGCGTATCCTAAAAACAAAATGGCCATTAATCGAGTAGAAAATAGCGCGGAGAGTAACTTTTTTTGCATGATATAAAATAAAAAAAGGGAAATTT
>CAMBOW010000042.1 GCA_945869365.1 Flavobacterium psychrophilum
GACATGCCGGTTTCGGTTGATTACGTGAATCGCTTTCGCACAGCCAAACAAAAAACGCAAACCTTGCAAAACCTTGCTGACGGCAAACTCGACATTATTATTGGTACGCACCAATTGGTGAATAAAAATGTGATGTTCAAAAATTTAGGCTTGTTAATTGTAGACGAGGAGCAAAAGTTTGGGGTGAATGTAAAAGACAAACTCAAAACCATTGCGGCCAATATTGACACCCTCACCTTAACCGCAACGCCTATTCCACGTACGCTGCAGTTTTCACTCATGGCCGCCCGCGATTTGTCGGTCATCACCACGCCGCCACCCAATCGATATCCCATCGAAAGTTCGGTGGTAAGTTTTAACGAAGAACTCATTCGCGATGCGATTTCCTATGAAATTCAACGCAACGGCCAGGTATTTTTTATTCACAACCGCATCGAAAACATCAAAGAAGTAGCGGGCATGATTCAGCGTTTGGTGCCCGATGCCAAAGTAGGCGTGGGTCACGGGCAGATGGAAGGAAGTAAACTCGAAGAACTGATGTTGGCCTTTATGAATGGTGAATTTGATGTGTTGGTAGCCACGACCATCATCGAAAGCGGCTTGGACGTTCCCAATGCGAATACGATTTTCATTAACAACGCCAATAATTTTGGCCTCTCTGATTTGCACCAAATGCGCGGCAGAGTGGGCCGAAGCAACAAAAAAGCCTTTTGTTATTTCATCTGTCCGCCCTATTCGGCGATGACCGAGGATGCCCGAAAACGCATACAGGCCTTGGAGCAACACAGCGATCTAGGCAGCGGATTTAACATTGCAATGAAAGATTTAGAAATTCGCGGCGCAGGCGATTTGCTGGGCGGAGAACAAAGCGGTTTTATCAATGAAATTGGCTTTGAAACCTACCAGAAAATCATGAATGAGGCCATCGAAGAACTCAAAGAAAACGAGTTCAAGGACTTGTATACCAGCGACGAAGATCTAGAAACCAAAACCTACGTCAAGGAAATGCAATTGGATACCGATTTTGAGTTGCTTTTTCCAGACGACTACATCAATTCAATAACCGAACGCTTGAATTTATACAACGAGTTAAGCGGTATAAAAGACGCAGAAGCGCTTTTGACTTTTGAGCACAAACTCATTGATCGCTTTGGTCCCTTGCCTAAACAAGCGGTTTCCTTGTTGAGTAGCATGCGCATCAAGTGGATTGCCACCCAGTTGGGTATCGAAAAATTGGTGCTCAAGCAAGGAAAAATGATTGGGTATTTTATTGCCGATCAGCAAAGTGATTTTTATGCCTCGACAAAATTTCATCGGGTGTTGCAGTTGGTTCAGCAACAGCCCCAACATTGCAAACTCAAAGAAAAACAAACTTCCAACGGCTTGCGCTTGATGCTCACCTTTGAGCACGTAAAATCGATACGGGCGGCCTTGCAATACATGGAATTATTAGCCTAAAAAAATCCAGCGGTTAGGCTGGATTCTTATTTAGTATTTTACGATTTTAAAATGTACTTCTTGGCTTTCAAACTGCAGGCTAACAAGGTAGGTGCCTGATGCAAATCCAGACAAATCCAGTTGATCTTCTAGGCTTGTTTTTGATTTTTGCATCAAAAGCTGGCCCATAACATCGGTTACCGTGAGCTGAGAAAAAGCAGTTTTAGATTGAATACTAACCTTTCCTGTTGTGGGGTTTGGTGCATAGGTAAAATCAATAAACGATTCAAATCCTGTGGCACCCAAATTGTTTAAACAGGCCACGGTTGCTTCATATCCGGGTGTAACGACGAAACCGTCGGAGGTAAATTTTAGTGTCAATGATCCATCAGCCGCAGTAGACTCAAAGGGGCCAGGAATGGTATTTCCAGTAAATCCGCCGTTGCTTAAATCGGGTGCTGAGGTGGAATTTCCATCATAGAGATACAAATAATCCCAGTCGAGTTCAAGATCAAAAGAATTAAATGTAAGTTGAATTTTCTTGTTGGGTAAATTCGGGATTAATACGCGTACGTAGGTTTCAGAATCAGAATAATCAGCCTCAATGCCTCCTGTATCGGTCAGGGTTATGCCGTTGCAATAGTCGGTTCCGGTTGCGATAACCGTTTGTCTGCTGGGCGCTTCTAGGCCAAAACCACACAAGGGACGCACCCGAATGCGGTAAAAGGTATTGGGTGATAAGTTGGTAAACGTATACGTAGTAGCAGAAACTGGAATCCAGTTGATATTTCCGGCAGTAAAAGTTGAGGCAGACACCTCCCAATTGGTTGTCGAATTATCTTCCCAAACTACCGTAGCAGAAGTATTGTCGGTATTGGTCACGGCAATAGAAGCTACGGTATTGATGCACGTATTAATACAATCAGTACTCAAGCAGCCCGAACCATTTACCGTGCTTAGTATCAGCGCTGCAGGTTGCGGGCCAAATCCGTTGCTAAAACTAATGCCGGCATTGGTGAGATGGCAATAGCTCATAATGGTGCCTTTTACCGCACTAGAGGGAATAGGTGCCTGAGGGCAATCTCCTTCAGAATAGCCCGCTTGTTGACCGCAGCCATCAATGGCGGTATCGTCGCCGTTCCAATAACATCCGTGCGTGTGAGGCGAGCCCAGCAAATGTCCAAATTCATGCGAAATTACTTGTATGGTCCATGAGTAGGCTGGAACTGAACCAAAACTTGTAGTAACATCCGAATAACTGAAATTATCTTGCGAGCAAAGACCATTAATGGTAACAGCTACTCCACCTAATCCACCCGGATCAATTCCCACCAATTGGCCTACATCGCCATCAAAAACAGGACGTACTTCATTAAATTTAAACAAGTAATCTGATGATGATGTTCCGATGCCATCATAGGGATCTTGCGTGGTCCAGATAAAAATATTTTTAATCGCAATACTTATGCCGTCATTGGCATACAAGGTTTGTACATTGTTAAACACTGAAGTCATCCAATTGGTTGTTGTGGTCGTATTGTTGTTGTTGGCTTCATACAAATCGAAATCAATCTCAAAGTAAATGGTTACACAACGCGCACTAGCGGGTTGTGCGGTTTCGATAGCGGAAGATTTAACTGTTGCCGATTCCTTGGCTGCACAAGCAAAATTATTCAGTATTTTTAAATCACTGTCAGAATATACGATATACGTGTCGCTGTTTTCTAATTTTCCTACAACCACGTTGCCCAATTCATTGCTCGAAATAATTCCGTTAATTTCATTGGCAAAAAAGTTGAATGAAACCAACGAATTTGGGTTGTTTTTGATTGCGCCTCGGTAGTAAAGGCCCGGCGTATAGGCGATATATTTTTGGGTGTCTGAATCCAAATGAAACCCTTCGGCAAAAGGATTTACTTGATACAATTGCACCGTGATGGGTTCGTTTTGATACGGAATAGTGAGCTCAATAAACGCTCTTTTTTGAGCAAGGATAGCCGCCACTCCCGAAGTGTTTAAACTCGCATAATTTGCTTTTTCAACCACAGCATTAACTACAGTTGATGGAGAATAAGCACTAGATTCTAAAACAGAAAATGGGGTAAAAATAGTATTTGAAGCATTCAATTGCTTGATTTTTTTGGCGATTTCTTGTTGCGAAAAGCCGGCAAAACCAATAAGAGTTACCAAAATTAGGAGGTAATTTTTCATAGCGAAAGAGGTTAAGTAATGGGTTCAAATATAGGAATTAAAAGTACATTTATGGAGTCAGTCACCAACTCAAAAATGATAAAATGCATTTTCAAGATGTTCTAAACTAGGTTTTTCCTTAGAATTTCCTGGCCGAGGAAGGGTGACGGCAATGATGTCAAATCGCACCTCTACATCCAGATTTTGTTGTTCTACATAGGCCGAAACCGCCTTAACCAACAGCTGAATTTTCTTTGGCGTGACAAAATCTTGCGGATCTCCAAAGTGTGCTGAGGTTCTAGTTTTTACCTCAATAACCGCTAAGATCGTGTCTTTTTGCGCCAAGATATCCACTTCGGCTTTTTGAAAAGTCCAGTTGGTGTGCAAAATGGAATAGCCTTTTTGGAGCAGTAGATCTACCGCCAATTCTTCACCGAGTTTGCCCAAATCATTGTGTGCGGCCATTAGTCAATAACCAATTTTGTTCCTGCTGCATCCACGTGTAAATGCGCCATTTTTCCAAAAGGCAAAGCGCGATTGTCAGCGATGTGTCCCGCCGGAAAATGATAGGCAATTGGAATGTTCAACGGACTCAAATGTTCGTCCAAAATTTCATAGGCCGATTTCCCCCACGGGATTTCGTTGTCGTGCATTTGGCTGAAAGTGCCTAAAATAACACCGCTAAGTTGAGCAAACAAACCACTGCGTTTCAAGCCCATACACATGCGGTCTAGGTGGTATAAATATTCGTCTAAGTCTTCTATAAACAATATTTTGCTGTCGCCATCAAGTTGAGAGGCAGAGCCCATCAAGCTATATAAAATGGACAAATTTCCACCAATCAATTCACCCGTTGCTGTCCCCAGTTGGTTTTCTGATTGAAATGGCAATTCGTACCGCAACGGCTCATTAAACAAAATTTTACGGAGGGATTCGAGCGCATCAGGGCTTGCTTTTTCTACATTCACCGGCATTAATCCATGAATAGAAGCCAATCCCAATTGATGTAAATGCGCATGCAATACCGTCACATCGCTAAAACCAATAATCCATTTGGGCTGTTTGGCCAACACGTTAAAATCAACTAAATCAATCATGCGCACAGTGCCGTAGCCGCCGCGTACACACCAGATTGCTTTTACTTCAGCGTTGTCCAATTGCGCTTGCAAATCAGCGGCGCGTTGTTCATCCGAACCCGCCAATTGGTGATTGTCGAGTCCGATGGTTTGACCAAGAAGCACTTGTAAACCCCAGGACTCAAGTAAGTCAATGGCAGGCTGTAAATTGGGCAAAATATTTTTGCGTGCGGTAGCTACTAGGGCCACCGTGTCTCCTTTGCGTAATGCTTGTGCGTATTTCATGATTTTGAACTTTGATGGACAAAGATATAAAAACCTTTGTGCGCTGGTTTACTGCGGTAAAATCAGCTGATTAATTCCCTGTTTTTTCAAACTAAATGAGCCTGAACTCTCAATTCTATTGCTTATTTTTGCGAGGCAATCGGAATTTTGCCTTTTTAATCCAACACCTATGTTAGCACATCCTAAACGCTATACGATTACCGCTGCTTTACCGTATACCAACGGACCCATTCACATTGGGCATTTGGCCGGCGTGTATGTTCCTTCTGATATCTATGCGCGTTATCAGCGTTTACAACACCAAGATATTGCCTTTATTTGTGGCAGTGACGAACATGGGGTAGCTATCTCAATGAAGGCCAAAAAAGAGGGGGTCACTCCTCAGGAAGTAATTGACAAATACGACGGAATCATTCGCCAATCGTTTATTGATTTTGGCATATCATTTGACAATTATTCCCGCACATCAGCTCAAATTCATCACGATACCGCTTCGGCTTTTTTCAAAAAACTATACGATCAAGGCGATTTTATCGAAGAAGTGACCGAACAATTGTATGACGCCAAAGCCAATCAATTTTTGGCCGATCGTTTTGTTACCGGTACTTGTCCAAAATGCAGCAACGAAGAAGCCTACGGCGATCAGTGCGAAAAATGTGGCTCCACGCTAAACGCTACCGACTTAATCAATCCAAAATCCACCATCACCGGGGAAATACCCATTTTAAAATCGACCAAACACTGGTTTTTGCCTTTGGATCGCTACGAAGCTTTTTTGAAAGAGTGGATCCTAGTTGGCCACCAAAAAGACTGGAAAACCAATGTGTTGGGCCAAGTGAAATCCTGGATAGACGACGGCTTAAAACCCCGTGCGGTAACCCGAGATTTAGATTGGGGAATTGATGTTCCTGTTGAAGGCGCCCAAGGCAAAAAATTGTATGTATGGTTTGATGCACCCATTGGCTATATCTCCGCTACTAAAGAGTGGGCCACTCGCGAAGGCAAAGAATGGGGACCCTATTGGAAATCGGCCGACACCAAATTGGTGCACTTTATTGGCAAAGATAACATTGTTTTTCACTGCATTATTTTCCCGGCGATGCTCAAAGCCGAAGGCAGTTTCATCCTGCCCGATAATGTTCCGGCCAATGAATTCCTGAATTTAGAAGGGAACAAATTGTCTACCTCCAAAAACTGGGCGGTATGGCTACACGAATACCTACAAGATTTTCCGAATCAACAAGATGTGTTGCGCTATGCCTTAACCGCCAATGCCCCCGAAACCAAAGACAACGACTTTACTTGGAAAGATTTTCAAGCGCGAAACAACAACGAATTGGCTGCTATTTTTGGCAACTTCATAAACAGAGTGATGGTACTCACCCAAAAATACTACGAAGGAGTAGTCCCAACGCCCAACGATTTTTTTGATATTGATCTTCAGGTACTTTCTGAATTACGCGCCTATCCTGCCGTGATTTCGAGCTCTATTGAGCGCTATCGCTTCAGAGAAGCCCAAGGTGAAATGATGCAAGTGGCTCGCTTAGGCAATAAATACTTAGCCGACGAAGAACCTTGGAAAGTTATCAAAACCAATCCCGAACGCGTCAAAACGCAGATGTATGTCGCCTTGCAAATTGCGGCAGCCCTGCAAGTGTTGTGCGAACCTTTTTTACCCTTTACAGCCCACAAATTGGCCCACATCTTAAACTGGAAAAGTCTCGATTGGAGCGCAATAAGTCAAGAGGAAGCACTTCTTCCTGCTGGCCACACCATAGGCGATCCCGAAATTTTGTTTCAACAAATTGAAGACGCGGCCATACAACAGCAAATGGATAAATTAGAAGCAAGCAAAGTGGCCAATGCCGCCGAAAACAAAACGCTTACACCCCAAAAAGAGTTAGTACAGTTTGACGATTTTGCTAAAATGGATCTGCGTGTTGGCACTATTTTGTCCGCCGAGAAAATGCCCAAAGCCAACAAATTACTGATATTAACAGTTGACACCGGACTAGACCAACGCACCATCGTTTCGGGTATTGCCGAGCATTTTTCACCCGAAGAAGTAGTAGGCCAAAAAGTAACTGTTTTGGTAAATTTGGCCCCTAGAAATCTTCGCGGAGTAGAGAGCCAAGGGATGATACTAATGACAACAAATGCAGAAGGCAAATTGGTTTTTGTACAACCAGCTGCTGAAGCACCGAACGGGGAAACAATAAATTAGTTTGATTTTTAACCGTACTTAGGTTTATACAAGGAAGGAAATAATCTTCAAAACACTCCCATGGATCTAAAAGTAATAGCCTTTGATGCCGACGATACCCTATTTGTAAACGAACCCTATTTTCAACAAAGCGAACAGGCGTTTTGTGATTTGCTAGGGGATTATTTGCCCAGACACGAATTAGAAAAAGAACTTTTTCGTGTTGAAATGCAAAATTTAGTGGAATACGGTTATGGTATAAAAGGCTTTGTACTTTCGATGATTGAAACGGCTTATTTAGTTTCTGACCACACTATTCCGTCTACTACCATTGCTAAGATTATTACTCTAGGCAAAGAAATGCTCCACCAACCCATTGAACTTATTGCTGGCGTGGAAGAAACGTTGCAAGCACTTCAAGGTAAATACAAATTAATAGTAGCCACCAAAGGCGATCTCAAAGACCAACAACGCAAATTACACGACTCGGGGTTAGGCGTTTATTTTCATCACATTGAAGTGATGGCCGACAAACAAGTGCTCAATTACCAAAAACTGCTCACCCGATTAGAGGTTGAACCCGCCCATTTCATGATGATAGGCAACTCGCTCAAATCAGATGTAATACCGGTTTTGGAACTTGGTGGTTATGGCGTTCATGTGCCATTTCACATAACATGGGAACACGAAAAAGTAAGCCACCAAGTGGTACACCCTCAGTTTACAGCTATCGAAAAACTCTCCGATTTACTGACGCTATTGCCCTACTAATGAAACAAAAAGTAGACCTGTCGAATTGGAATCGAAAAGAACACTTCCAGTTTTTTAACAGCTTTGAAGAGCCATATTTCGGCATTACAGTCCAATTGGATTGTGAAAACGCCTACCATAAGGCTAAATTACTTGGCGTTCCTTTCTCCACCTATTACCTACATAAAACTTTAGTAGCAGTAAACGAAAACAAAGCACTTCGTCTTCGAATTGAAGGCAAGGAGGTATATGAGTTTTCGGAAATTCACGGCTCCTCGACTGTAATGCGAGCAGATCACACCTTTGGTTTCTCGTTAATTGCATACCACGCGGATATTAGGGTCTTTGCTCAACATGCCGCCAATGAAATTGAACGAGTGAAACAAACAACAGGCTTATTTACCCGAGAATTTTCACCCAACGTAATCCATTTCTCAGCCCTGCCTTGGTTAGCTTTTACTGCCATATCGCACGCCCGAAGCTTTACACTACCGGATAGCTGCCCAAAAATGTCTTTTGGAAGAATGACAACAACTGCGCTAGGCAAGCGAAGTATTCCCTTTTCTGTTCATGTGCACCACGCTCTTGTTGATGGCTATGATGTGGGTGTTTTTGTAAATAGGCTTCAGGATTTATTAAACGAAAACTAACACCAAGGTGTCAAGAAGCGGCAAATAGCCGCCTCTCGAACATTGGCTTACAGCAAACAAACCTCTCCGACTAGAATTTCAGTGATGAATTTCTTGTCACCATTCTTATCTTCATAGGATCGGTGGGTGAGTTTTCCGTCTACGGCGATTTCTTTTCCTTTGGTTACATATTTTTCAAGAATTTCGGCCGTTTTCCCCCAGGCTGTAATGCGATGCCATTCGGTTTGCTCTACTTTGTCGCCGTTGTCCTTATAATAGACTTCGTTGGTGGCTAGGGTCAAGGCGGCTACCTTTTTCCCGCTTTCTAATGTTTTTACTTCCGGATCGCTTCCTGCGTTTCCGATTAGCTGTACTCTGTTTCGTAAATTACTCATGGCGTTTAAAAAAATTAAAGGGTTATAGATTGTTTTGTTGGTCGATCAACAAGGCAAAATTGGGAAGTTTAAAATCATGAAAGCTAAATGTATTCGTTTGCTTTCGACTGTATTTGTTTGTAATCGGTTGTAATTGAAAAAAATAGTACATTTGGTTAGCTTTGGGAGTTGACCCTGAGCGTTATATATACACGCCAAATTAAATTTACACGCCATGAAAAATTGTTTAGAATGCCACGACAAGTTACTGGGTCGTGAAGACAAAAAATTTTGCTGCGACGGTTGCCGCAGCGCTTTTAACAACCGAAAAAACAAAGACAGCACCAATTTAATGCGCAACATCAACTATGTGTTGCGAAAAAATTACCGGATTTTATCGGAGTTAAATCCCGAATCAAAAGCCAAAACAACACGAAAAAAACTAATCAATAGCGGATTTGATTTCACCTATTTCACTCACATCCTTCAGACCAAAACAGGCAATACCTATTGTTTTTTATATTCTCAAGGCTATTTGTGTTTGGAAAATGATTTGATTTTATTGGTTAAAAAAGAGGGGTTTTTATGAAAAAAAACTACACCGTAGCTGGAACACTACTTTGTTTCTCCGTGCTAATTCTAGCCTTATATTTCACCCAAAATCCGTGGATTACTAGCCCCAAATCACCCAACGCATTTGATACCCAAAAGGCATTAGTACAGGTGAAAAAAATGACGCAAAACCCGCATTATGTAGGTTCTGCTCACCACGAACAGATAGCCAATTACCTTACTATAGAACTAAAAAAACGAGGCCTGCAACCCCAATACCAAGTAGGAACCACCCTGTCAGACTGGGGAAATTTGGTCCCTTCCAAAAACATCATTGCGCGCATTCCGGGAACCGCCAATGCAGAAAAAGCCTTGTTGTTGCTTGCCCATTATGACAGTGCGCCGCATTCCTATTCGTACGGCGCCAGTGATGACGCCTCTGGAGTCGAAACTATTTTCGAAGGAGTTCGTGCATTTCTGCACAGTAAAACGCAGCACAAAAACGACATTATTATCTTGTTTACCGACGCCGAAGAACTCGGTCTAAACGGCGCTGCGTTGTTTGTTACCCAGCATGCTTGGGCCAAAGAAGTTGGCTTGGCGCTCAATTTTGAAGCCCGCGGAACTAGCGGACCAAGCTATATGCTCATGGAAGTAAATCAGGGGAATTCCCAAATGATTCAAGCGTTTAGCCAAGCCAATCCGCAATTCCCGGTTACCAATTCGCTGTTGTACAGCATCTACAAAATGTTGCCCAACGACACCGACTTGACCGTCTTTAGAGAACAGGGCACCATTCAAGGGTTTAATTTTGCTTTTATTGACAATCACTTTAACTATCATACCGCCCAAGACGATTTTGCGCACCTCAATCCCAAAACGATCGCTCACCAAGGCTCGTATTTGATGCCTTTGCTGCGCTATTTTTCTAACAGTGATTTAACCGCGCTTGAATCGGCAGAAGATGAGGTGTATTTTACCCTTCCTTTTGTGCTTGTGCATTATCCATTTTCTTGGAATTATGTGCTTTGTGGACTGGCTTTAGTACTATTTATCCTGCTGGTTTTTATTGGATTAGGAAAACGGGTTTTAGACTTTCCCGAAATAGGCAAAGGATTTTTGCGCTTCTTCGGTTTGTTGCTGTTGGCCGGCGGCGGAAGTTATTTGCTTTGGCTAACACTCAAAAGCATCTACCCGTTTGCCGATATACTTCAAGGATTTCCCTACAATGGCCATTGGTATATCGGGGTCATTATTTTGTTTGTTATGGGCCTTGCTTTTTTGATTTATGCAAATGCGACAAATGTAAAAAGCATATACAATTATTTTGTAGCACCGCTCTGTGTTTGGTTGGTGCTTCAGTTTTTCATAGCCACCTATTTGCCTGGCGCGGGCTTTTTTGTTTTACCACTCTTTGGTAGTTTATTCCTTTTGGGCTATTTTGTTGCAACGCAAAAATCAAACCACACATGGAACTTGGTTTGCAGTGTACCAGCGATTCTAATTTACAGCCCCTTTATTGTTGTATTTCCCATTGGATTGGGATTAAAAATGCTCCCGGTTACGGCCCTATTCACCGCTTTTGTATTTGGCTTAGTGCTCCCCGTTTTTTTGGCCTTTGAACGAAAAGCACTATGGGGAATCGGCGCTATTACCGTGATGGGGATTAGTCTATTTATTGCACATAGCGACTCCAGCTATGAGGCAGGAAAAGCCAAACCCAATAGCTTGCTTTATGTGTATGACGCCCAAACCAAGAAAGCCGTTTATACTACCTACGATACCCAGCCAGATGAGTGGACCAAAACCTATTTGGGCAACAATCCGAGTAAAGCCAATGCGGTGAATGCGTTGCCGTTATTCAGCAAATACCAGTCAAAATTCACCTTTGAAAAACCGGCGCCACGCATTTCCTTAAATCCTCCCACAGTAGTTTTTGAAAAAGATTCAATGGGCGCCAACTACCGCTACATACAGCTTTCCATTAGCCCAAACAGAAAGGTGAATCGGTACGATGTTTTTGCTCCTCTAAACATGAATTTTTATAATTTGAAAGCCAATGGCGCTTCAACAACAGGTCAAAAAGGAAGTAAATACTTGCGCCAAGGCAAAAAAATTCTCAGTTATTATGTGGTCGATAACCAGCCGTTAGTGCTTTCTTTTCAGTTGCCTAAATCAACTGTGTTTGACATGGAATTACTGGAAAGTTCGTTTGATTTATTGACGCATCCGCAACTCAAGATTAAGCCGCGAGCTGCTTGGATGACGCCTACTCCGTTTGTATTAAACGACGCTGTAGTGCTGCGCCAAAAAATTAAACCCAACGCTTTGTTGTTACCCAAGAAAGTAAAATTTGCAGGTTCTACTTCCAAAATCGACAGCAGTCAATTTGCTGTTGACACACTAAAAACAGACCGCAAATGAGAACAATAGCCATTTTTGGCTGTGGTTGGCTCGGATTTCCCTTGGCACGTCAGCTAGTGCAAGCAGGTTTCCACATAAAGGGATCGACGACAACACCATCCAAAATTCCCCAACTGACAAAAGCGGGTGTTGCGGGTTTTTTATTGGAACTAAACTCACAATCTGCCTTAGGCGATTGGACTGGTTTTTTGGCCGATGCCGAAGTCCTGGTCGTGGCAATACCCCCACAATTGCGCGGCGCCAATCCTGAAAATTTTCTAGCCAAAATGCAATTGCTGTTGGAAAACATGCGACTTTCTGGTTGTAAAAAAGTACTGTTCATTAGCTCCACCTCGGTGTATCCCGACCAAAATCAATTGGCCATAGAAACAGACACCAAAGGTTTTGATTCACAACTCGTGCTTGCCGAAAACCTTTTTTTATTGGCTGATTTTTGCCAAGCAATCGTAATTCGATTTGGTGGATTAATTGGTCCAGAACGCCATCCGGTGCGGTTTTTGGCTGGACGAACGCAGCTCGAAAACCCAGAAGCTCCGGTAAACTTAATTCACCAAGAAGATTGTTTGGCCATCCTTCAAAAATGCATTCATCTTCCTTTTGAAAATGAAGTGTACAATGCCGTGGCACCGCATCATCCTACTCGAGTAAATTATTACCAGGAAAAATCCCGTGCGCTTCAATTGACCCTTCCTGAATTTGATTTCAGCAAAACTTCTGTAGGCAAAACGGTCTCGAGTGAAAAATTACAAACCGCATTTGGCTATACTTTTTTGAAACCGAGTTTATAAAAAAATCCCAAACAATTGCTTGGGATTTTTAAATTTTAAGGGGTTGGATTACCAGATTTTCACCTGTTTATCAGGCGCTACAAACATGCCGTCTCCTTCTTTGATGTTGAAGGCGCTTTGAAAGCTCTCCAAGTTTAACAAAGGCACATAGGCACGGTACATACCCGGCGAGTGCGGATCGGTTTTCACTTGGTTTTTCAAGGCTTCGTCGCGAATTTTACTTCTCCAAATGGTGGCCCAAGAGATAAATAAACGTTGCTCTGGGGTATAGCCGTCAATTAAGCCGGGGTTGCCGTTTTCTTTCAAGTACAATTGCAATCCGTCGTAGGCCGCGTTGATTCCACCCAAATCTCCAATGTTTTCACCCAAGGTAAATTTACCATCTACGTGAATACCAGGCAAAGGCTCCAAAGCGGAGTATTGATCGGCCAAGGCAGTTCCCAAGTCGGTAAATTGTTTTAAATCGGCTTCTGTCCACCAATCAATCAGGTTTCCATCGGCATTGTAGGTGGCTCCCTGGTCATCAAAACCGTGAGAGATTTCGTGTCCAATTACGGCACCAATTCCGCCATAATTTACAGCCTCATCAGCTTTGTAATCATAGAATGGCGGTTGCAAAATTGCGGCTGGGAATACAATTTCGTTGTACGAAGGATTGTAATACGCATTTACTGTTTGTGGCGACATGCCCCATTCGGTTTTATCAACTGGTTTGCCCAATTTGTCTAGGTCTTTTGCCCACGCCCATTTAGATACTGAACGCAAGTTTTCAAAGTAAGAACCTGCGTTTGTTGCGCTTTTCACATCCAAAGTGCTATAGTCTTCCCATTTGTCTGGGTAACCGATTTTGATGGTCAATTTGTTTAATTTCTCAACCGCTTTGGTTTTGGTCTCTGGCGACATCCACGTGAGGTTGTTGATGCGCATTTCGTAGGCACGCATTACATTTTTGATCATTTTGTAGGCCTTGTCTTTGGCTTCAGCGGGGAACATTTTGTCTACATATAATTTTCCTAAGGCTTCGCCTACCGTTCCATTGACTACTTGTAAGGCTTTTTCGTTGCGGGGTCTTTGTTTGATGGCGCCTGTTAAGGCTTTTCCGTAGAATTCCCAGTTGGCTGTTTCAATTTTAGTTGACAATTGACCCGCAGCACCACGCAACAACATCCAACGCATATAGGCTTTCCAAGCGTCTACATTGTTTTCTGTGAATAAGGTTTGCAAGCCTTTCATGTATTTGGGCTGCGTAACGATAATGGTATCCACTTTGGCAAATCCTACTCCTTTCAGATATGCACTCCAGTCAATGGCTGGCGTCAAGGTGTTCAATTCGGCGATGGCCGTGGGGTTGTATTGAATTTTGCTATCGCGACGTTCTACACGATCCAAACGCGGGACTGACATTTGAATTTCTAAAGCCAAAATTTTATCGGCATCGGCTTGGGCGGCAGCTGGAGATGTCCCAAAAAATTGTAACATTTTAGCCACGTGCACTGCATATTTACCGCGTTTTTCTTTGGAATCGGCATCTTCAGACACGTAATAATCACGATCAGGCAATCCTAACGAGCCAGGCCCTAAGCTCACCACGTTGCGGTTGCTGTCTTTTTCGTCGGCACCTACACCCACGCCAAAGAAGCCTACGCTTCCGCCTTCTGCTTCGGTTTGCATCATTAATTTTTGCAAATCGGCTACATTTTTCACGGCATCAATTTGAGCCAAATACGGTTTCAATGGTGCAATGCCTTGTTTGTTGCGCGCCACAGTATCCAGTGCAGATTGGTACATGATGATCGCTTTTCCTTGATCAGAAGTAGGTTTGTATTTACCCCCTTTTGTCGCTTCGGCCAAGATGGCCAATACGTCTTTGTCGGTGTTTTGACGCAATTCGTCAAAGCTTCCCCAGCGGGTTTTGTCTTTCGGGATTTCGGTTTTATCGAGCCAAGTTCCGTTCACAAAACGAAAGAAATTATCGCTTGGTTTAACGGTTAAATCCATGTAGGATAAGTTAATGCCCGGGGCTTTTTTGGCGGCTTTGTCCTGGGCTTGCGCAGCGGTCAATCCGAAAATTGCCGGAAGCACCAATAGCCCTAGTGTTTTGAATTGTATTTTCATGTGAATTGATTTTAGTGTCACAAAAATATCGAATCTAGTCATATAAATTGTTAAAAAACAAAATAATATCGCTCTCTTTTGCGGCCTTAAATCAGTGGTATTTTGTAGTTTTGACGAAAATAATTCATGCTACGATATTTCAAACAAGCCCGTATCTTATTCCTAGTTTTAGGCCTTTTTTCGGTACTTATCATTGGGTTGTTTTATACCGCACTAAAACCCAAAAAGTCTTTGCCCATCTTCAATCCCGCCGATGTAAATCCAGAATTGGTTGACAGTACCGTGCAATACATTCGCAAGTACCACAAAATTCCGGCCTTTTCGTTTGTGAATCAAAACGGTAAAATCATCACCGACAAAAACTATAAAGGCAAAATTTATGTAGCCGATTTCTTTTTTACTACCTGCGGTTCCATTTGCCCCAAAATGACCAACAATATGGCGTTGGTACAACAAGCTTACTTAACGGACTCACGGGTAATGTTTTTATCCCATACCGTTTTTCCCGAGATCGATTCGGT
>CAMBOW010000043.1 GCA_945869365.1 Flavobacterium psychrophilum
CTTTAAGCGATTTCTTTTTATAGAATTGAAAGAAATTTTCTTTCATTATTCGGCAGATTGGATGTTAATTGGCAAGGAATACAATACCCTAACTTTCTTTCCGTTTTGCTCACCTGGATTCCATCTTGGACAAGATCTCAATACGCGAATAGCTTCTTTTCCTGTTCCGTATCCAATATCTCGGATTACTTTGATGTCAGTTAACGATCCGTCTTTCTCAACTACGAAAGAAACGAATACTTTTCCTTTCAATCCTTCCTCTTCTGGAACCTGGTAGTTCTTACCTACAAATTTGTAGAATTTTTCGATACCTCCAGGGAAATCAGGTTTTACTTCGATACCTGCAGTGTTGTAGATGTTATTGTCTTCTTCTACCACATCTCCATTTCCTACAGGCTCAACCGATAGTTCGGCATCTGGATCACCTTTTATGGTTTCAGCACCCAATTTTTTATCAACGATTTCTTTGATTTTGGGTGGTTCTTCTACTACTTCCTCCGCTTTGGCAACTACCGGTTTCACAAATTTCACTTGATCCACTTTTGGTGGCGGTGGCGGTGGTGGTGGAATATTTTCTTTTGGTTTGTCTTTAGGCGGCATCTTTACCGTTACGATCTTTTTGTCCATATTCATGTCGTCATCAGAAGACTCCGGAATTAAGGAAGCCAACAACGGAATACTCACCAAGAAAGCAAATATAACAGCTCCAAGTATAAAAGCACGTGTAGTTGTTTTGGTGTCTGATTTTCTTAAATCATATGCACCATAACTTTTGTTACGTCCCTCGAATACAATATCAAGCCATTCGTTTTTTAATAAATCTAATTTCATGTGTTTCTATTTTTTTTAATTAGATTGTCAAATTAAGGAGTTGGAGGAGTTGGATTTACACCTTCCAAAACTTTAACTTCCGAAGGATCAATATCAACAATTGCATAAGTTGGAACATCTGCAATAGCCATCTCGTCTAATATGTCTATCAAATTGCGGTAATTTGATTTCTTACTGGGTTTAATAATAACGATCAACCCTTTCTTGTCCGTACGCGTATATTCTAAAACTTTTTTCTTTCTACTCAAAAGTGTTTTACGAATCCCGTCTTTGCCATAAGTAGTTTCTTTTGGTCCTTCAATTGGGTTGGCCAATAAGCCTACATAATATTTAACTTTATTGTCACCTCCTAATAAAACGGTAAGTGTACGGTTTTCGTCTACTTTAATGTCATTATTTTTAGTTGGATCGTCATCTTTATCAGGCAACCCTAAATCCATCGATTGTGGTTTAGATAAAGACGTGGTGAGCATAAAGAATGTGATGAGCAAGAATGCTAAATCCACCATAGCCGTTAAGTCTACCTTGGAGTTTTGCTTTTTACTTCTTACTTTGCCACCTTTGCCACCTCCGCCATCGCCGGTATTTAATTCAGCCATTGTGTTCTATTTTTTATATTAAAAATCTTTCCCGCGAAGTCCAGTTACCAAATTGAAACTATTAATCTTTTGATCTTGCAAAATATCCATGATTTTTTTGATTTCTGGATATTGTTCTTTTGCATCTCCTTTTATCGCGATTTGCAATTCTTTGTCGTTAATTTCTATGTTTGAAATGCGTGAATTATAAATCCACTCTTTCAATTGATTGTCTAACGAATCCTTAGGAACTCCAGCTTGTACTCCTGGTTTGTTACGATCAGTACTTGTCATCGCAATGATGGCTTTCAAGTCTTGAATTGGCACTCCGAATCCTTCCATTAAGGCGAAACGATTTGCTTCATCCTCAGAGAATTCTACCCCATATTTTTGACCCATCAATTCCAAAGTTCTTTTGCGAACTTCTCTTCCTTTCAAGTCAAAAAATATTTTTCCTTTTCCTACAGTAATAGTAGCCAAATCTGTTTCTGGCAACTTGGTTTGTACGGTAGAGGCTGGCGTATCAACTGGCAAGGGCTCTTGTTGCTTTGCTGTTGCGGTCAAAATAAAGAACGTCAACAACAAGAAAGCCACATCACACATTGCCGTCATATCAATAGACGCGGCCTTTTTGGACATTTTTGCATTAGCCATATACTTTTATTTTTAAATTAATAAAGTGATTTAGTTTTACGAGTGTGAAACTAAGTAGCTAATTATTTTTGTGTCCCTCTAAAGTGTCTGTAAGTGTTTACGATGGTATTACCTGCTTCGTCAATTGAGTAGGTTAAGGTATCAATTTTCGAAGTAAACAAGTTGTAGGTAACAATCGCTAAAGCAGAAGTAGAAATTCCTGTAGCTGTATTAATCAAGGCCTCAGAAATACCATTTGCCAACAACGCTTGGTCAGGAGTTCCTGCGCTCGCTAATGCACCAAATGCTTTGATCATCCCGGTTACTGTTCCTAACAATCCGGCTAATGTTCCCAAAGAAACCAAAGTAGACAAAATAGTTAAGTTTTTCTCCAACATTGGCATTTCTAATGAAGTAGCCTCTTCAATTTCTTTGTGAATAGTTTCGGCGGCAGCTTCGCTATCAAAACCTTCTTTTTTAACTTCTTGGAATTTGATTAAAGCCGATTTAATTGCATTGGCAACTGACCCTTTTTGTTTATCGCATGCAACTAAGGCACCATCAATGTCACCTTTTACTATGCTAGCTTGAACTTCTTTCATGAATTTATCCAAATTGGCAGTTCCTGCAGCTTTGGTGATTACCATGTAACGCTCAAAAGAAAATACGATTACCATCAAAAGCAATCCCATCAATACCGGTACAATTGGACCTCCTTTGTATACCATTGCAAGGTAATTTCCTGGTAGCGGGTGACCTGTATTTATTCCACCTTCGAAGTTTGACCCATTACCCATGATAAAATTCCAGATAATCCAGCCTACGAATATACATGCTACGATTACGATTCCTGAAAACATTCCTCCAGCGTTTGAACTACTTTCTTTTTTAACGTTTGCCATTTTTTTAATTTTTAATAGTTTTAATTATAATTTTAATTGTATTTAATTTGAATCAGAGCAAATTTATATTTTTAGTTTTAATAAAAAAACTTTTTTTAGTTTAATTAAAAAATTGCGGAAAGAGCACTAAAATCAACCCATTCAGCTCATTTCATAACAGGCAATAGTAGAATCGGTTACATTTCAATAACGATTTAGTAATACCAAATCACATAGACGACATGGATAAATAGAAATATCCTTAAAATTGAATTGATTTTTCGTTCAAAAGTGACAAAATTTGCGCTTCAACTTCGGGAGAATTCCAGTTGGTTTCGATGTCTTCTCTGCCCATAATTTCTTCCATAATCTCATGCTGTTGATTGCCAAACGCCAAGGCTTCTATATAGGGCTGTAAACTAAAGGTAACTCGGCTGTACAAGGGCATCCATTTATCGGGATGCTTGTCTGAAAACCATTTTTCAATTCTTTTTTGAAGCAAAAAATTACTGTCGGCAGTTTTGGTGCTCATTTCCATGAAATTTCGGTAGGATAATTCGGCAATGGCATCGGCATTAGGCTTACGAGATTCTTGGTAGGCGGTAAAAATTTGCGTCCAATCATCCCCATACTGTTGCATCATTTGGTTCAAGACGGTAATGTCTTCAAATCCTGCATTCATTCCATGTCCATAAAAGGGCACTATGGCATGACACGCATCGCCTATCAAGGCAACTTTGTCCATATGTGTCCAAGGAAAACACTTCATGGTAACCAGCACACTGGTTGGATTTTTGAAGAAATCGTGCACTAAATCGGGAATTACACTCGCGGTATCGGGAAAATGCGTCGCAAAAAAGGCTTCCAACGACGCCACATCTTGCACCGACTCAAACGAATTTTCGCCTTGGTGCGGCATAAATAAGGTGCAAGTAAAACTGCCGTCTAAATTGGCCAAGGCCATGAGCATAAAATTGCCGCGAGGCCATATGTGCAAAGAGTTTTTATCTATTTTATGTGAGCCATCAGCATTGGCAGGTATATGCAATTCCTTGTATCCTATTTGTAAAAATTCTTGCGAATAATTAAACATACTTTGTCGTTGCATGCGGTGACGCACCCGAGAAAAAGCGCCGTCCGACCCAAAAACCATATCAAATTTCAATTCTTCCCAAGCCCCGCGTTCGGTTTCTCCTATATGCAATGTAGCGTCAGACAAGGTGACATCCCAGATTTTCTGATCAAAAAAGAATTCGACACCTGCTTCTTCGGCCAAATCAATCATTTTGCGATTCAAAACACCGCGCGAAAGTGAGAAAATTGCCTCGCCTTCTTTGCCGTAATACTGGTAGTTTACCGAGGCATCAACATGATGAATGGCCCGTTTGTCTACAGGGATGCCAATGGCAGTTACCGCATTAGCCAACCCAATATCTTCGAGTGTTTTCCATCCTCGAGTAGACATCACCAAATTGATGGAGCGTCCGGAAAATTCAACCTTTCTGATGTCGGGACTGCGATCAAAAACATGCACGGTATGACCCGCTTTTTTGAGGTAAATTGCCAACAAGGAACCTACTAAACCCGAACCAACAACAGCAATTTTTTTGGGCGTTTGCATGAATAAAATCTAAAAAAGTTGGGCAAATTTACTTTTTTTTATGGACTAAGTTGAGCAAGTCCTACATTATATAGAAATCCAGCAAATTTACTTCGCCGGCCGAAGCAGCAAAAGACTGGAATGCTTCCTTATTTCCTGTTTATTTAATTTCATTTTGCGAAATTTTCCCTGAACATAAAGTGCCGTTTGGTCGGCATAATGTGCACTAAACGGATTTCCCGATTGGCCCGTAGGCAAGACACTCCAGGCGTTTTCAATGTCTGAAAAATCAATCACACGTCGGGTTGATGGTCCTGCTTTCACTTGAAATACTGGTTGCACTTCGGGGGTAAACAACAAATTATTGATTACTTCACTGGTTCCGGCCACTGGAAATGGGCCTACATTAAACAACTTGCTCAAAACCGCAACTTTACCGATAGGATGTTCAAACGTAACCTGATGTACTTTTCCCCAAGTCCAGTGAGCTGGGGCTGTGCCAAATTGCTTTTCTAAATCTTGAATGGCTTGATGAAAAGATAAACTGAGAATTTGCGCCCGCGTTTCTTTAGTTTGGGTATGCACATTATCCCACCAGGGCGACTGTTCGTTTACCAATTGCGGTTCTATAATTTGCCGCAAGATGTGCGTGGTTAAGAAACTAGCAAATCGATCGGTGCCCAACTCGTCTTCAAAGGTGTTATGCAAGTAATGGGCAATCCATTTGTTGTAAATACTGGGTGCAACTTCCTTTATATCGCTGTTGCCTTTCCACTTTTTCAGAAGAGCCAAAGCTGTTTTTTCTTGCTCCGAACATCGATTAGCATCAACTTGCTGAAGCAGGCCTTGCACAATTGCCGGAACTACTGCCGAAGTATTATCGGTAATCATCTCGCTCACCGATTGCTTGTTCCAATTGTGTTTGGCGTCGAGCAGTTGGGAAATGCGCAAGGCGCGATCTTTGGGTAAATAATAGCCTGGATATAAAAACCCGTCAATCGGTTCGGGCTGATTGTTGGATGAATACACATAGTGCCAGGCTGGATTTTGAGCCGATGGATTTTGAGTAAAAGGTATTGCTTCGAGTTGGTCATCTTGGCCGTTGGCGCCATCCAAAATAAAGTTGGGATTCACCTTGTTTTGGTGTTTGTATAATTTGCCCGAGGCGAACCATCCAATATTGCCAGATTTATCGCCATACATCACATTCAATCCAGGTGCCGCAATAAGCCCCACGCTTTGGTGAAATTCAGTTACATTGTGCGCATGCGACAAACGGTAGACCGCTTCAATTATTGGATTGGGTTGCTGCAAATAGACCCAAGACATGGCCACAGGTTGCTTGGCATCTACACCCTCTAAAATTTGATTTACAATTGGTCCATGCACACTCGATTGTACTGTAATGGCCACCGAACTGCTGTCCTTTACTTTTATCCATTTGGTTTTGGACTCCAATTTGGCCCAACCCGTTTTGGTCTGGTAGGATTCTGGTGCATTGGGTTTGGTTTTTTCCGTATAAAAATCAATGTCGTCGTTTTCAAACATGGTGAGGCCGTAGGCATAATTTCGGTTGTGCCCCAACAACGGATACGGAACGCCCGCCATATAATAGCCATACATTTCATGTTGTGGCGTAACGATATGCGCCTCATACCAAGTGCCCGGTTGCGAAAATCCAATGTGTGGATCGTTGGCAAAAATCACCTGCTTATTTTGTGTTTTGGCAGCACCAATCACCCAGCTGTTACTTCCAATAAAGGGCGGAACAGGGCTGTTTTCAAGTACTTGCGCCAAGGCGGTGGCAATGGGCGTGTAATCGGTGGCGGTTGTTTTGGCGCTTTTAATTTGCACGGTATTCCATTGGCCTTCAATGCCAAAGTCGGATAGATAAGCAGGACCCCATTGGTCCCGAATGTGCGTCAACAACGGATCTGTTTTTTGCGCCATCGCAAAGCTAAACGACATGAATGCCAAGACGTTGTGAATATCTTTGAGTGTAAACGGCGTTTTTTCAAGCCCCAACAAGTGGTACTCAATGGGCGTTGGACCATCGGCAATAAACTGATTGATTCCTTTTAAATAAGCCAAACTCAATTGGTAACTCGGGCTGTTTATATCCAATTTAGCTACTGTTTGTTCCGAATTTTCATCAATGCCAATTCCCGCAAAAAAGCGATCGGTCTTGAGCAGTTTAGAGCCAAAAATTTCGGATAATCTTCCCGGCGCAATGCGACGGATGAGTTCCATTTGCCACAACCGATCTTGGGCGTGCACATACCCCAAGGCCACCATGGCATCCGATTCATTTTCGGCATAAATATGGGGAATGCCATACTCGTCAAAATAAACAGCGGTTTCATTTTTTATTTCGTGAATGGCTAACTTGCCTTCGTAGTTTGGTTTGGCCAGTTGCACATAACCAAAGGCAGCAACACCAATACTGAGTAACACTACGCCCAAGCCCAACAAAATTTTGTAGCGCTTTTTTACCTTTCCGTTTCGTCTGAGAGCCATGGGTTGTAGATTATTTGGCAGCAATACCTGCTTTCAATACCTGACCAAACTGATACATATCTGCATACGACGTATACAAAGGCACGGGAGCCAAGCGAATTACATTGGGTTCGCGCCAATCGGTAATCACGCCGTTTTGCATTAAATACTCAAATAATCGGCGGCCTTCGCCGTGCAAGAAAACCGAAAGTTGGCAAGCACGTTCTTTGGGATTTGAAGGTGTAATCACTTCAAAAGCCCCTGAAACTTCTCGGCTAATTTCCTGTAGTATAAATTCCAAATAGCTCGTAATCTGATCGCGTTTGTCCACCAAAGCTGGCATGCCCACTTCGTCAAATAAATGAACTGAGGCCAAATAGGGCGCCAAAGACAAAATAGGCAAGTTGCTAATTTGCCAACCATCGGCACCTTGAACAGGATCAAATTGGGGTTCCATTTTGAATCGGCGTTCTTTGTTGTGTCCCCACCAGCCTGCAAAACGAGGCAATTGAGAATTGGTATGATGCATTTCGTGTATAAAACAGCCTGACGCATTTCCAGGTCCCGAATTCATGTATTTATAACTGCACCAGGCGGCAAAATCGACCTGCCAATCGTGCAACTTCATTTCGATATTTCCGGCGGCATGAGCTAAATCCCAACCCACATAGGCGCCCACATCGTGGCCCGCTTGGGTAATGGTTTTCATGTCAAATACCTGTCCGGTATAATAATTTACGCCTCCTATCAAGACCAAAGCCACCGCATCGCCCTCTTGGCGAATCACCTCCAACACATCTTCCAAACGAATGTTGTGTTCGCCCTCGCGGCGTTTAATTTCAACCAAGGCTGTTTTGGGATCATAGCCGTGAAACTGGATTTGACTTTGGATCATGTATTGATCAGACGGAAAGGCTTTTTCTTCGCAAATGATTTTGTAGCGCGTAGCCGTGGGCTGATAAAACGACACCATCAGCAAATGCAAATTCACCGTGAGCGTATTCATCACCGTAACTTCAGATGGTTTGGCGCCTACAATTTTACTCAACGGCTCCGCAAAACGTTCGTGGTAATCCCACCAAGGTTTCTCGGCATAAAAATGTCCTTCGACCGCCAAATTGGCCCAGTCGTTCATGATTTCATCGACGTAGGCTTTGCTGCGTTTGGGTTGCAATCCCAAGGAATTTCCGGTAAAATAAATCACGTCTTTTCCGTGATGTTGCGGAAAAATAAATTCTTTTTTATAGTGTGCCAACGAATCTTGCGCGTCCAATTGCTGCGCATAGGCAAGGGTATTTTGAAAACTCATGCGTGTGGTTTTAGTGGGCATAAATGTAGCATTTTCGGTTTTAGAAACACGAATTGGGAGTTTAGTTTTTTTGAGGGAAGTTGTCGGTTGTGGGTTGTGGGTTTGAGGTAGTAGGTCGTAGGAGGTAGGTTGTAGGTTGTAGGTTGTAGGTTGTAGGTGAATTTCTTAGAACTTTCTTTTACCTCTCATCTTTTAGTCACTCATCTAAAAATATTCGTGCATTCGTGGCTAAAAGCTATCAGCTAATTGCTAAAAGCTAACAGCCGTTCTTAGTGTACTTTTGAAATCAAAAATCAAAAATCACCAATCAAAAATCGTTAATCGAATTAGTTCTTAGTATACTCCAACAACTCCCCTCTCGAGAGGGGCTGGGGGTGTGTTTTTGGGTAAAGAGTTTAGCGGTTAGAGTTTAGGGTTTAAAGGTTAAGGTTGAGTCTAGAAAACATAAATGACATAGTATACTCAGAAAAACTTCCAGCTTCCAGCTTCCCACTTCCATCTCTATCCTAACAGCCGTTCTTAGTATACTCCCCAATTATTAATTATTAATTACAAAAAAACCGGCTCTTCCGCCGGTTTTTTTTATATGATTAGCATCGCATCGCCATACGAGTAAAAGCGATACTCTTCTTTGATGGCTTCTTCGTAGGCTTGTTTCATGAGGTCGTGGCCACAGAACGCCGAGATCATCATCAACAAGGTTGACTTGGGTGTATGGAAATTGGTAATCATGCAATCGGCGATACTAAACTCGTGCGGTGGAAAAATAAATTTATTGGTCCAACCGGTAAACGGATTCAAAGTTCTTGCCGACGAAACCGAACTTTCTATGGCACGCATAGAAGTAGTTCCTACTGCACAAATACGTTTTTTATTGATCTTGGCATTGTTTACAATATCACAGGATTTTTCTGGGATAAACAATTCTTCCGAATCCATTTTGTGTTTCGACAAATCTTCTACTTCAACCGGATTAAAAGTACCTAAACCCACGTGCAAAGTCACTTCGGCAAAATGAACGCCTTTAATTTCCAAACGCTTTAATAAGTGTTTAGAAAAGTGCAAGCCCGCTGTTGGTGCCGCAACGGCTCCTTCTTCTTTGGCGTAAATGGTTTGGTAACGCTCGGCATCTTCAGGAGTTACTTCGCGGTTAATGTATTTTGGGATTGGCGTTTCGCCTAGTTCAGTTAGTTTTTTGCGGAACTCTTCATAAGAACCGTCATATAAAAAACGCAAGGTACGTCCGCGTGAAGTGGTGTTGTCAATTACTTCAGCCACCAACGAATCGTCGTCGCCAAAGTATAATTTATTTCCGATTCTAATTTTACGTGCCGGATCAACCAATACGTCCCAAAGGCGTTGCTCGGCATTCAATTCGCGCAACAAAAACACTTCTATACGCGCACCGGTTTTCTCTTTGTTTCCGTATAAACGTGCCGGAAAAACTTTGGTGTTGTTCAGGATCATCACATCGCCGTCATCAAAATAATCGATCACGTCTTTGAACATTTTGTGCTCAATGGTTTTGGTGGCTCTGTTCACCACCATCAAGCGCGATTCGTCTCTGTTTTCGGCAGGAAATTCGGCTAGTAATTCACTGGGTAAATTAAAATTAAAATGAGATAATTTCATAGAATGTACTGGGTGTTTTTAATTTAGTAGTAAGCAAACCGTTTTCCCACAAAGGAGCGCAAATATACTACCCTGAAACAGGGGATGTCAAGTGTTTTGCTGTTTATTTTTGAAAAGCCAATAAACACAATAGCTAAGGCGTTTTATTTTTCGCAACGAAAGCCAATTTGAGCCAAATGCAACCAAAATTCGGGATAGGATTTGGCAACCACCTGCGGATTTTGAATGCTAATGGGGATTTTTACAGCTAAGCAAGCAAATGCCAATGCCATGCGGTGGTCGTTGTAGGTGTCAATCTGCACAACGTGTTTCAGCTGAAGGGGTGCTTGCAAACGCAACGAATTTTCGCTGACTTGTACCGCTACTCCCAATTTGGTGAGTTCGGTTTGTAACCCCAGCAAACGATCGGTTTCTTTAATCTTGAGCGATTGCAAACCGGTAAGTTGCGCTTTACAACCCAAGCCGGCACATGTCACGGCAATAGTTTGCGCCAAATCGGGTTGGGCCAATAAATTAAATTCGAGTTCAGGAGCTGATAAAAAATCGACTGTACGTTCTTTTTTGATGATGATGTGATTTCCTTCAAAGATTGTGCGCACGCCAAATACAGCAAATAATTGCGCCACTTCGGCATCGCCTTGACGACTTTGGGGCAAAAAGCTACAGAGGGAAATTGAGGTGCCCACCGGAGCTAATGCGATTATTGCATAGTAATAGGAGGCCGACGACCAATCTGATTCGATGGGCAACTGAACCGGTTTTGCTTCGGCCAACGGACGTACATAAATGGTATTTTTTTTTGTTTTTGCAGAAACGCCAATACTTTTCAGAAGATCCAACGTCATGGCGATATAGGGCGCCGAAACTACCTCGTCTTCAAGTGTCAGTTCAAGACCATTGTGCAAAGCAGGGGCAATTAACAACAAGGCCGAAAGGTATTGGCTGCTCTGGGCCGCCGAAATGACAACCGAATGATTCGACAGTTTTTTTCCCTCAATGTGCAAAGGAGGAAAACCCTCTTTTTCGAGATTCGTAATGGATGCACCTAATTTTCGCAAAGCGGAAACCAAGGGTGCAATGGGACGCTCGTGCAAACGATCGGATCCTTTTAGCACCACCGAAACGCCTTCTTTGCATGCAAAATAGGCCGTGAGAAAACGCAGGGCTGTACCGGCGTGCTGGCAATCAATTTCGCCTGTTTGTTGGGATAAAGCGTATTGCATTACGCACACATCGTCGGCAGCAGAATGACCCGAAATGGAGATGGTGGGATATAAAGCTTGAAGAATCAGCGCCCGATTGAATTCTGATTTTGACGAAGACAAATCGAGCGTGCCCAAATGGCTTCCAAATTCAACCGAGCGAGTATCAATTTGCATTAGGAACGTAATTTGTCGTTTTGTTGGTGACGGTCGTGGTCGCGTTGGGTTTTTAGATCCAACTTTTTGTCGAAGGCGGCTTGCAAATCGATGCCTGTTTGATTGGCCAAACAGAGCACCACAAAAATCACATCGGCCAATTCTTCGCCCAAGTCTTTGTTTTTGTCGGATTCTTTTTCGGATTGTTCGCCGTAGCGACGGGCTATAATGCGGGCCACCTCACCTACTTCTTCGGTGAGTTGCGCCATGTTGGTGAGCTCGTTAAAGTAACGCACCCCGTGGTTTTTGACCCAATTGTCTACTTCGAGTTGGCTGTTTTTTATGTCCATTAGATTTTATTTTTAGAATCAATGAGTATCGTAACCGGGCCATCATTCACCAAAGACACCTGCATGTCGGCGCCAAATTGGCCGGTTTGTATCGATTTTTGCAGGGCCCATTCAAAGGCCTGAATGCAATTTTCATAGAGCGGAATGGCGAGTTCGGGTTTGGCCGCTTGGATATAGGAAGGCCGATTTCCTTTTTTGATTGAGGCGTGCAAGGTAAATTGACTCACCACCAAAAGCGATCCGCCGGTTTCGAGCAACGAACAATTCATTACCCCATTTTCGTCAGCAAAAATCCGCAAATTGACTGTTTTGGCTACTACCCAATCAATATCTTCTTGGGTATCGGCGGCTTCAAATCCCACCAAAACCAATAATCCTTTCTCTATCTGCCCCACCACTTTTTCAGCAATTTCTACTTGGGCCGAACATACCCGTTGAATCACTACTTTCATAGGCTATGATTTTCGGGTAGCATCACTAGCGGCGCGTTCGTCGTTGTAGATGTCGGTGCGGTAATGCTCGTCATCGCCTTCCAGCATTTGCAAATACGAACGGTAGCGTGACCAAGCAATTTCGTTGTTTTCGAGAGCGTTTTTCACGGCACAATGCGGTTCTTCTTTGTGCAAACAATTGTGAAATTTGCACTGGTTTTTTCGTTTAAAAAACTCAGGAAAATAGCCGCCAATTTCGGAGGGTTGCATGTCTACAATACCAAATCCTTTGATGCCCGGCGTATCGATTATTTTGGCGTCAAACGATAAATCGTACATTTCGGCAAAGGTAGTGGTGTGCTGCCCTTGCTGACTTTGTTCGGAAATCTTAGTCGTTTTGAGGTGCAAATTGGGCTCTAAGGCATTAACTAAAGTTGATTTGCCCACGCCCGAATGTCCAGAAAACATACTCACTTTGCCCAGCATCAATTCTTTTAACTGCTCCAATCCTTTTTGTTGAGTAGAGGAAACACGCAAACAAGGGTAGCCAATTTCTTGGTAAATGTGCTGCATATACAATTGCTCGTCGAGAGTCGTATTGTCGAGGGTGTCAATTTTATTAAACACCAACACCGCCGGAATAGCATAGGCCTCAGCTGTAGCCAAAAACCGATCGATAAACGAAGTCGTGGTGGGTGGATTAGAAATGGTGATCAATAAAAAAACCTGATCTATATTGGAAGCAATGATGTGCAGTTGTTTGGACAAATTCACCGATTTTCGCACAATGTAATTCTTCCGGTTGTGAATGTGGTAAATGGTGCCCGTAGTGGTGTCAGAGGTAATTTCCAATTCGTAATCTACCAAATCGCCCACCGCAATAGGATTGGTGCTTTTTATGCCCTTCATCCGGAATTTACCCTTCATGCGGCATTCCAAGAAATCGCCTTGTTCGGTTTTTACCGTGTACCAACTTCCCGTCGATTTGTATACAATTCCTGTCATCTTAGCCAATTGCATTAGGATTCGGGGTTATAAATTACCTGTTCTTGGTGGTGGATACTTTCTTGGTGAATGGCTTGAAATAGGCGCAAGATAAATTCTTGGCTCAACTCTTTTTCGTGACCGGCCTGTATCATTTTTTCGAGCAAGGCATTCCAACGGTCTTGTTGGAGTACGGCTACGTTATTTTCTTTTTTCAACACTCCAATCTCACTCGCTATTTGCATGCGGTTGCCCAAAATATCGAGCAATTTCACATCATAGGCATCAATGTGCAAGCGCAAATTACGCAAAGCTGCTTGGTAGGCCTCAGCCGAATCTGTTTTTTTGGGAATACGCAAATCGGCCAATAATTCAACCAGGCGTTCGGGTGTAATTTGTTGTAGGGCATCGCTCCAGGCCTCGTCGGGCGTGCAGTGGGTTTCGATCATCAGACCCTGGTAATTCAAGTCGAGGGCTTGTTGCGCCACTTCTTGCAACAAATCACGTCTGCCCGCTATGTGCGACGGATCGCAAAACAAAGGGAGCGTTGGGAATTTGCGTTGCAACTCAATGGCAATTTGCCATTCGGGTAGGTTGCGGTATCGTGATTTGTCGTAGGTTGAAAATCCGCGATGTACGGCACCTAATTTTTTTATTCCGGCTTGGGCCAAGCGTTCGATTGCGCCTATCCACAAAGCCAAATCGGGGTTAACTGGGTTTTTTACCAAGACAATTTTATCGGTATTTTGAAGGACATTGGCTATTTCTTGAACCGCAAAAGGATTCACGGTAGTTCGGGCACCAATCCACAACACATCCACATCATGAGCCAAGGCTAATTTTACATGGGTGGCATTGGCCACCTCAACAGCGGTAAGGAGTCCTGTTTCGGCTTTGACGCGTTGCAACCAGGGCAGGCCAATTTCGCCTACGCCTTCAAATCCTCCCGGACGGGTTCTCGGTTTCCAAATCCCCGCTCTAAAAATTCGGGCAGGAGTGGCTTGCAATCCATGAGCAGTGGCCATGACTTGCGCTTCGGTTTCGGCGCTGCAAGGTCCGGCAATGAGCAAGGGTTGTTCTTTTGACAACCCCTGTAACCAATCTCCCCAAGTTGAATTACTATCCATAGTGTAAAATCTGCCGTAAAAATAATTCCTTTTTGCGATATACAGCCCATCGCAACAGTCTATTTATAGCAACTATATTTTTATCCGCTTGGAAGCGAAAAAAACCGTTGGGCTACTTTTTGAAACCCTACAATTGGTTACTTTTGTTCCAAATATTTGTTATGTCAATTGAAGTTCAGCACATCTCCAAAAATTACGGCACACAAAAAGCCCTAAGCGACCTTTCGTTTCGCATCGAAAAAGGGGAAATTGTAGGTTTTTTAGGCCCAAATGGCGCCGGAAAATCAACCCTGATGAAAATCCTAACCACCTACCTTTCTGCCGATCAAGGCACTGCATGGGTCAATGGATTTGATGTGGCTACGCAACAACTGCAGGTGCAACAATCTATTGGGTATTTACCCGAACACAATCCCTTGTATTTGGATTTGTATGTGCGCGAATATTTGGCCTACCAAGCCGATGTGTACAAAGTGGACAAAAGCCACATTGCAGCAGTAATTGAGCTCACCGGATTACAAAAAGAAGCCCATAAAAAAATAGGACAATTATCTAAAGGCTACCGCCAACGGGTGGGATTGGCGAGTGCACTGTTGCATGACCCAGAAGTGCTCATCTTGGACGAACCTACCACGGGTTTAGATCCGAATCAGTTGGTAGAAATTCGCGCGGTGATTAAAGCCGTTGGAAAAAACAAAACGGTCTTGTTGTCTACCCATATTATGCAAGAAGTAGAGGCCCTTTGCGATCGCGTGATTATCATTAACGAAGGGGAATTAGTAGCCGACAAGAAAATTGATGCTGTAATTCCCACACAAAAGGAACAGCTACTCGAAGTCGAATTTGATGTTGTTGTAGCGGCTGATCTTTTAACCCAGTTACCCAATCTAATTTCTTGTAAAAACACCGGTGGAAATTGTTGGGAACTACTATTCTCGAGCGATACTGACGCCCGAACAACCGTATTTGATTTTGCCCAATCAAACGGATTTAAGACGCTGCAACTGAATCAGAAAAACAGAAACTTAGAAACGGTATTTCACGAATTGACCCAAAAATAGTACGGGATTAATTGAAGTAAATATGACCGCGGTAGTACTCTTGTACATTTACTATGG
>CAMBOW010000044.1 GCA_945869365.1 Flavobacterium psychrophilum
GGAGCAACTAAACTTTCCATCAATTCAAACAAGGACGAATAATTCTGGAAATCGCGATTAGTCATGAGCCCCATGGCATGCAAATTGGGAGCAAAAATATGAGCGTCTTCATAAATCGTTCGGTCCTGAATAATTTTTTTTCCGCTTTCGCGAATTTGCAACACCTGACGAAAACGGGAGTTCAAGAAATAGATTTGCAAATTGAACGACCAACGTTCCATTTGGTGGTAAAAATCATCTAAGTAGGGATTGTCCACCACGTCTTCAAAGTGTGGTTCCCATTTAAAGTGTTTGGCTAACAAACGCGTGAGCGATGTTTTTCCTGCCCCTATATTTCCGGCTACAGCTATATGCATATTATGGTGCTAAAATTTTGTAATTGCTTATTTCTGGGGTCGTAAAAATAGTTAAAATTTTGTCTTTAAAACGAAAGTTAGTGCAGCTTTTTTTATTAACATTAAGAAGTGTTTTGCTTTCCTCTATTCGGGAATAATAATATAATTCTTGGTTGATGCAATACACAAGTCCATGATTGCGATCAAGCTGAATAGAGTCGTATTCTGGGGCAGTCCCCAGCAAATTTATTTTTCCATAAATAGAGCATTCGTACCAATTGTGTGCTTGGTCTATCCACTGAAAACTATTGAAATCAGTTTGGTAATAGGCCATAGATTCGGTAAAGGGGGTAGAAATAACTTGGTAGTCCTTGTTTTTCAAGTTCAACAACCCCAGTTGGTTGGTCAAGCTGTTGTAGATCCATAATTTATTTCCTTCGGCCAGTCCCACGGCTGAGGCGACAAGTGGAGTGGCTAAGGAAGACAATACTACTTTTTCTATTTCATTTAATTGGTTGTCCAATAATACTACCGTGTTGAAGCTTTCGTAATACAAGACGATCTTCAGGGGATTGGTTAAAATTACTTGGGAGATAGAACCCAAACTGGGATTTTTGTATTGCCAAAGTTGCTTGTCGGCTGTTTTGTTAAGCAGTTGCTTGGTTCCGCTGTAAATTGCCCCATAGGCATCACGGCCATAAAATAATTCGTCGGCACACGCTTGTGTAGAGAGAGGCGTACTGATAACAGTTGATTCTTGGGCCTTACTTTGCCATACACAAAGCAAGACAAAAAGGTATTTTGCTATTTTCATAAAGCTAAAATAGCACTTCTAGGCATTAACGAAAGCCTAATTTCTATAAATCTTTTAACAAAATAGGTTTCGTTCTATGAAAGCGTTTTCACATCTTTGCTGCACCAAAATTGTAAAAAATGAAAAAATACATCTTGATTTCCATTTGTTTAGTTGTGGGCTTGGCAAAAAGCTATGCACAAGATTTTCAAGGCATGGCCACCTACGAGTCCAAAACAAGCACCGCTGATTTTAAGTCCCGCATGCAAGGCAACAAAGACATGACGCCTGATGTGCAAAAAATGATTGAAGACCGCATGAAGCTCATGTTTGAAAAAACGTTTCACTTGTATTTTAGTAGAACCACTTCGATCTATAAAGAAGAAGAAAAATTAGAGGCTGCTGGACAAAATCCCGGATTTCGAATGATGTCGAATATGATGGGCTCAGGCGGTACATTCTACAAAAACACCAAAGAAAAAACCTATACGGTTGACAAGGAATTCATGGGAAAAGAATTTTTAATACAGGATTCCTTGCCCAAGTTGGCATGGAAAATGGAAAGCGAAACCAAGCAAATTGGCGGCTACACCTGTTTTAAAGCCACCGCGATTCGCGAAGCCAGCCAGACTGATTTTCGAAATTTCCGCATGAAAAAAAAGGAAGAAGAAAAAAAGGAAGCAACTCCCAAAACTAATCTGATGGACGAAATCACTTTGCCCAAAGAGATTACTATAACGGCTTGGTATTCGCCAGAAATTCCCGTTTCGCAAGGACCCGAAAATTACTGGGGATTACCGGGTTTGATTTTGGAAGTAAACGACGGAAAAACCACGATTTTATGTTCTAAAGTAGTGCTCAACCTAAAAGACAAAGTAGAAATAAAAGCGCCTACAACCGGCGAAGAAATTACCCAAAAAAAATACGACGAAACGGTGATCAAAAAAATGGAAGAGTTTCGTGAAATGGGCGGTGGGAGAAACGGTATGCAAATTCGCATGGGTAATTAAGCAAAACAACCATGAAAAAAGTACTGGGGTTTGCTTTATTTTTCCTATCAATTGTGGGTTTTGCTCAAACAGTTCGGGTAGAAGGACTCATTACCGATGCCCAACAAACTCCGCTCGAAATGGCCAATATCATGGCCGTTCGATCGTCAACCAAAGATATGGATGGCTATGCCATAACCAACGACAAGGGCAAGTTTCAACTGCAAATCAAAGCCAATACTGTCTATGTGCTCAAAGTGAGTTACCTGGGCATGCAATCCAAAGAAATTACGCTCACCACTGCGGGCGTGAATCTCACCCAAAACATCAGCCTAGAGGCCGAAGGAATAGAATTGAAAGGCGTAGAAATTGTGCGCGAAATGCCAGTTTCTATCAAAGGCGATACCATTATCTACAACGCCGATTCGTTTAAAACGGGGACCGAACGCAAACTGGAGGACGTCTTGAAAAAATTGCCAGGCGTTGAGGTAAATGCCAATGGCGAAGTAGAAGTAGAAGGCAAAAAGGTGACTAAACTCATGGTAGAAGGCAAAGACTTTTTTGATGGCGATACCAAACTGGGCGTCAAAAACATTCCTGCCGATGCCATTGACAAGATACAAGTGCTGCGCAACTACAACGAAATTAGCGCGTTAAAAGGGGTGGAGAACAACAACGAAGACGTCGCCATGAACATCAAACTCAAGAAGGGAAAAAAGAACTTTTGGTTTGGAGATGCACAGGCCGGAATTGGCGTAGCGCGAGACGACAGCCGCTTTATTGTGAATCCCAAATTGTTTTATTACAGTCCCGAATACAGCATTAATTTGTTGGCCAATTTTAATAATTTGGGCGAATTGCCGTTTACCCCGCAAGACTACTTTAAATTCACCGGCGGATTTAAAAATGTGATGAAAAAAGGGGGGACAAATTTTAACGTTTCCTCAAATGATTTGGGTATTTCGCTGATGCAAAACAACCGTGCCAAGGCCATAGAAACCCAGTTTGGCGCCACCAATTTTTCGTATACCGTTACTAAATCTTGGAATATCAGTGGGTTTGTTATTGGCTCGTATACACTAACCGATTTAGAAACTCAAAGCCAGGTAAACCGAGTGGATAATGCCAATCTACAGCAAGTTACACGTCAAAAAACGCTGGAAGCCACGCACCAAAAAAGCAATTTAGGCTTGTTTAAACTAAGTTCAACCTACAAACCGTCGGCCAAGTTGCAGTTTGATTATGATGTCTTGCTCAAAACGTCGGCGCAACAAGAAATGAGTCAATTAAGCTCGGAAACCACCACGCCTTTTATCGTCGAAAACCAAACCATCAACACGCAAAAAAAACAAGATCCCATTTCGGTTCAACAAAACGCCAATTGGTATTATACGCCAACCGACAAACAGGTTTTTGCGGTCGAAATCCAGCAGTTGTATCAGGATGAAAATCCGTTTTACAACACCAATCTGGGTATAAATCCATTTCCGGATTCGCTCATACCCGAGCAATTTTCACCCAATTTGGGTTTGGCAGACGAGCCATCTGGACGCTATGATTTGAATCAAAATCGTTTTGTGAAAACCAATAAAACCGATGCCAAATTTGATTATTACTATAGCCTAACACCCAAAACCAATCTCAACATCACAACGGGGTATATGTTTACGCACCAAAATTTCAATTCCAATTTATTCCAATTGCTCGATAACGGGAGCACAAATGGGTTGAATGACAATTCCAAAAACCGAGTGAGTTATCAATTTAACGATGCGTTTGTAGGAGTTCATTTCAAGTGGTTAGTGGGCAAACTCACTGTAAATCCGGGTTTTTCTGTGCACCAATACCATACACAAGACAGCCAACTTGGCCTACAAAATAGCACATCATTCACGCGGGTATTGCCCGATGTGTATGCTTTATGCCAACTCAAAAAATCGGAAACGCTCACCTACAATTATTCGGTAACCACCGATTTTACGGATATTAAAAACTTGGCAGAGGGCTATGTGCTGTCCAATTACAATGCCTTGTTTCGGGGTACACGTTATCTAGAAAACGCGCTGCTGCAAAATCATTCCCTGCGGTATTTCAGGTACAATCTGTTTAATTTCACCAATATTTTTGGGTTTGTCAATTACAGCCGAAAAGTAAATGCCATCAAAACTGAAGCGTTGTTTACAGGAATGAACCAATTTTCTACACCCTACAATTCCAATTTTCCCGACGAAACCTTGAGCAGTATGTTCAATTATGGACGATCTTTTGGACACCTCAAAGCGAGTGTAAATGCGTCGGCAAATTGGTCGAAGTTTTATAATATTCGTTTACAATCGGTTGTTAATGTAACTCGCACGCCGCTGGTGACCGAATCGTTTACCCAGAGTTACACCGGTAAATTGGGCACCAATTACAAAAACGCACCCAATCTTGAACTCGGCTATACGCTTACTGTAAATGATTACCAAAGCAGTACGTTTTATACCGAAAAACCCTTTGCCAAATTAGATTATTACTTTTGGGATGCCTTTTCGTTTTTGGCAGAATATGAGTTTTACCAGTATTCAAATAACGACAAAACCATTCGCAACACCTACGATTTTCTAACCGCTAAATTCCAGTACCAGCAAAAAGACAAGCCGTGGGAATTTGAGTTATCGGGAACCAATTTATTAAACACCACCTCGCTCAACGACGACAGTTTCACTCAGTTTCAGACGCGGACTTCGCAATACCAAGTGCAACCGCGTTATGTGGTGTTTAGCATCAAATACCATTTATAAAAAAACGCCCGATACTAGATGCATCGGGCGTTTCAATATCAAATACACTTGGATTATAAACCAAATGATGCTTTTACCTCGTCTACTTTGTTGAGTTGTTCCCAAGTAAATAATTCTACGGTAACTGTTTTTTGTAAGCCACCTGGCGCTTTAAACGTTTTGGTTACGGTTTCGTGTTGACGACCCATATGGCCATAGGCTGCTGTTTCGCTGTAAATTGGGTTGCGCAATTTTAAATTTTGCTCAATATAGTAGGGACGTAGATCGAAAAGTTCTTCTACTTTTTTGGCAATTTCGCCGTCGGTTAAGGTTACTTTGGCAGTCCCGTAGGTGTTTACGTTAATCGAAGTGGGTTTGGCCACTCCAATAGCATACGATACTTGCACCAATACTTCGTCACACAAGCCTGCCGCCACTAAGTTTTTGGCAATATGTCGGGTTGCATAGGCTGCCGAACGATCTACTTTCGATGGGTCTTTTCCGGAGAATGCACCTCCGCCGTGTGCGCCTTTTCCGCCATAGGTGTCTACAATAATTTTACGTCCGGTTAATCCGGTATCGCCGTGCGGTCCGCCAATCACAAATTTCCCGGTAGGATTAATGTGGTAGGTAATGTGGTCGTTAAACAAATGTGCATATTGGGGGTATTTGGCTTTTACTCGTGGAATTAAAATGGACACCAAATCATGTTTTATTTTGGCCAACATCTTTGCCTCTTCGTCAAAGTCGTCGTGTTGCGTAGAAATAACAATCGCATCAATGCGAACGGGTTTGTTTTCGTCAGAATATTCTAAAGTAACCTGTGATTTGGCATCGGGACGCAAATAGATAATTTGAGTGTTTTCGCGTCGAATGGCAGCTAATTCAATAAGTATCGCATGCGATAAATCTAGCGCCAACGGCATGTAATTTTTGGTCTCGTTGGTGGCATAGCCAAACATCATACCTTGGTCGCCAGCGCCTTGATCTTCGGGATTGCTGCGCTCAACCCCTTGGTTGATATCACTCGATTGCTCGTGAATCGCCGAAAGAACGCCACACGAATTGGCCTCAAACATGTATTCGCTTTTGGTGTAGCCAATTTTCTTGATTACCTCTCGTGCAATTTGCTGCACATCCAAATAAGTGTTTGATTTTACTTCGCCCGCCAAAATAACTTGTCCAGTGGTTACCAAGGTTTCACATGCTACTTTTGAGCTGGGGTCAAATGCTAAAAAATTGTCAATTAAAGCATCTGAAATTTGATCGGCCACTTTGTCTGGGTGCCCTTCACTAACCGATTCGGATGTAAATAAATAAGCCATAGTTATAGTCTCTTTAATAATTATAATTAAAAATAAAGAGAGGAGAAAAACGTAAAAAAGCTAAAGGGGGAAAGTCCTGCTTTAGCATTTTTTTACGAGGTTGCAATCAGATCAAATTTCTCCTCAAAATTCTGCTGCAAATTTAGAACTATTTTATAAATCACATCCTAAATTTTAAATTTATTCTATATTTGCACTTCAAACTCTAAAAATTAACTATGATGAAAAAATTACTTTATTTATTTATTCTATTGCCTTTTGCAGCTTTGGCTCAAAATCAGTACAATTATGGTTTCAGCGGAACAACGGCTGATCTAACAACTGCAGGCTGGGTTCGTACCAACCAAAGTACCGCGGCTTCTACAACTTTATGGACGGTTGCTTCGTATACTCCGGTTACCGTGAGCGCAACTGTACAAGCATTGCCATTTAGCAATCAAGCATACACTGCTGGACAAGTATGCCCAGTGCCGGTTGGACAAACAGGTGGAAACAACTCTTTTGCCTTGGTAAATTTTACCAGTACATCAAGTACTGCAACCACTGGAGCAACAATTAGCAATTGGTTAATTTCTCCAAGTATTACCGTTCAAAATGGCGATGTAGTTTCGTTTTATTCTCGTATCGGAAAATTCTCGGCTACAAATACAGCTTCCTACCCAGACAATTTGCAATTGCGTATGAGTACCAATGGTGCTTTTACAGCCGATCCAACAGGAGGCCCAGATGCAGTAGGAGATTATTCAGAAGTGTTGGTTGACATCAATCCAAACTTTAATGTAACTTCATATCCTGCCACATGGACTTTATACTCGTATACAGTTTCTGGATTAGATTTGCCAACAGAGTGTAAATTTGCCTTTAGATATTATGTAACCGATGGAGGACCTCAAGGTAACAACTCTGATATTATTGGTCTTGATACATTCTCAGTTGATCGTCCATTGGCTACCAATGATTTCTTTAAAGGAAACTTCTCGGTATATCCAAATCCAGCTACTAGCGTATTGAATATTGCCAATCGCAACAACTTAGAAGTTACTTCAGCTGTAATCACAGACGTTAACGGACGTGTAGTAAGCCAAGTAAATGGAACAGTTGCACAAATTAACATCGCCGATTTAACTGCAGGTGTTTATTTCTTAAAAGTTACTACCACTCAAGGAGTGGGAACTACAAGAGTTGTAAAAAACTAAGTTAGTTCTATACCAATACAAAGCCTGTACAGCAATGTGCAGGCTTTTTTTGGTTTGTTACGAAAACGATATCGTAATTTTTAATTTTCCCTCTTGTAAATCTAATTTGGATATCCGTACTTTGCGCAGTTCATACTCGTATTGATTGTTATCACGAAAGCTGGAGGGAATAGACCCGTTGAAAGCTTAGCAACCTCTCGTCCTATACGAGAAAGGTGCTACATTCTATCCGCCTTGGCGGAGCAGATAACCCCCGAGAAATTCTCTCTCCCTTTTCCGATAACTATTGATGCCTACTGAGCTTGTTTCATTAACCTGACAACTTGCAATCTTATGTTAGCTATTCAAGAAGCGATCAAACAACGCATTCTCGTGCTCGACGGAGCCATGGGAACATTGTTGCAGCGCAATAATTTTTCAGAAGAAGATTTTAGAGGAAGCCGATTCAAGGAGTTTTTGCATCCACTTAAAGGCAACAACGATTTGTTGTCGATTACCCAACCCGAAGCCGTAAAAAAAGTGCACCGCTTGTATTTTGAAGCCGGTGCCGATATTGTAGAAACCAATACTTTTTCGTCTACTACCATAGGTATGGCCGATTACCATTTGGAAGACTTGGTCTACGAATTAAATTACCAATCGGCCAAAATTGCCCGCGAAGTAGCCAACGAATTTACCGACAAACCCCGTTATGTTGCGGGCTCCATTGGGCCAACGAATCGAACTGCTTCGATGTCACCCGATGTGAATGATCCCGGTTTCCGAGCCGTCACCTTTGATGAACTGTGCATTGCCTACACACAACAAGTGGAAGCCCTCATAGATGGTGGTTGTGATGTATTGTTGGTAGAAACTATCTTTGATACGCTCAACGCCAAGGCTGCTTTGTTTGCCATAGAAGAGGTAAAAGAAGCCCGAAAGTTAGACATTCCAGTTATGGTGTCGGGAACCATTACCGATGCCTCTGGCCGAACGCTATCGGGGCAAACGGTAGAAGCTTTTTTGATTTCGATTTCGCACATTCCTTTATTGAGTATTGGCTTTAATTGTGCCTTGGGCGCCGATCAATTGAAGCCTTATTTGTCGCGTTTGGCCATGAATACCCAATTGAATATTTCGGCCCATCCCAATGCGGGCTTGCCCAATGCCTTTGGCCAATACGACCAAACTCCCGAAGAAATGCAAGCGCTGATTAAATCGTATTTGCAAGATAATTTGATCAATATTATTGGTGGATGTTGTGGCACAACTCCGGAGCATATTAAAGCGATTGCCGATGTGGCGAAGGAGTTTAAGCCGAGAGGGTTTAGGTTGTAGGTAGTAGGTTTTAGGTTTACTCCGCTCCGCTTCGTCGGTTCGTCCCGAAGCTTCGGGACTCGGGTCAGGTTTCAGGTTTCAGGTTTCAGGTTTTTTAAAAAGGATAATAAATGTATGAATAATGTAGTTGCAAAATATTTAAAACTCTCCGGTTTGGAACCGCTAGTCGTTACGCCCGAAAGTAATTTCATCAACGTGGGTGAACGCACCAATGTGACCGGTTCGCGCAAATTTTTGCGATTAATCAAAGAAGAAAATTACGAAGAAGCGCTTACTGTAGCTAGAGAACAGGTAGAAGGTGGCGCACAAATTATCGACGTCAATATGGACGAGGGGATGCTTGATGGGGTGTATGCGATGACCAAATTCCTTAACTTAATTGCCGCTGAGCCCGATATTGCCCGTGTTCCTGTGATGATTGACAGCTCGAAATGGGAAATCATCGAAGCCGGATTAAAAGTGATACAAGGCAAAGGGATTGTCAATTCGATCTCATTAAAAGAAGGCAAAGACCTTTTTATTCACCATGCCAAACTCATTCAGCGTTACGGTGCCGCAGTAATTGTGATGGCATTTGACGAAAAAGGCCAAGCCGATACCTACCAGCGCCGCATCGAAATTTGCAAAAGAAGTTATGATATCTTGGTTCAGGAAGTACATTTTCAGGCCGAAGACATCATTTTTGACCCCAATATTTTTCCGGTAGCGACCGGTATGGACGAACACAAACTGAATGCCCTCGACTTTTTTAAAGCCACCCAATGGATCCGACAAAATTTGCCATATGCCGGCATTTCGGGCGGCGTAAGCAATGTGTCTTTTTCTTTTCGTGGGAATGACAAAGTGCGCGAAGCCATGCATTCGGCTTTTTTATACCACGCCATACAACACGGAATGACCATGGGGATTGTAAACCCAGAAATGTTAGAAATTTATGACCAGATTGACCCTATATTATTAGAGCATGTCGAGGATGTCTTACTCAACCGTCGCGTCGATGCTACCGAGCGTTTATTGGATTTAGCCGAAAGTTTTAAAGGAATTGCAACTGGAACAACGGGAGTAAAAGGAGGCTTGGAATGGCGCGAGGGTTCGGTTCAAGAACGACTCACACATTCCTTGGTGAAAGGCATTGACGAATTCATAGAAGTGGATGTAGAAGAAGCCCGAATTGGCGCAGCCAAAGCCATCGAGGTAATCGAAATCAATTTGATGGCAGGTATGAACGTGGTAGGGGATTTATTTGGCAGCGGAAAAATGTTCTTGCCGCAAGTCGTCAAATCGGCGCGGGTGATGAAAAAAGCGGTGGCGTATTTGCTACCCTACATCGAAGCCCAAAAAGAAGGCAAATCGTCTTCGGCTGGAAAAGTGCTAATGGCCACCGTAAAAGGCGACGTACACGACATCGGTAAAAACATCGTGTCGGTAGTATTGGCCTGCAATAATTTTGAAATTATCGATTTGGGCGTGATGGTGCCACCCGAAAAAATTATCGAAACGGCCCAACGCGAGCAAGTCGATATCATTGGATTGAGCGGATTGATTACACCTTCCTTAGACGAAATGGTGTATTTGGCCAAAGAAATGGAAAAATTAAACATCCGTATTCCCATTATGATTGGCGGAGCAACCACTTCGCGTGCACATACTGCCGTAAAAATTGCCCCCGAATATTCGGCCACGGTGGTGCATGTAAACGATGCTTCACGCGCGGTTACCGTAGCCAGTAATTTGCTGCAGAACGAAACCAAAGAAAGTTATACGTCGGCCATTCGTTCCGAATACGATCAGCTGCGCGAAGGCTATTTGAGTCGCAGTCGCGATAAAAATTTCTTGTCTATTGAAGCGGCACGAAAAAACAAATTGCAGTTGGATTTTGATGCGTATATGCCTGTGAAACCAAATTTTATTGGAAGCAAAACGGTTGATGTAGAATTGTCTCAATTGGTAGAGTACATCGATTGGACTCCGTTTTTTCAATCTTGGGAATTGTATGGCAAATACCCGGCTATCTTAACCGATGAGGTGGTGGGCGAACAAGCCACCGCTTTATTTGCCGATGCCCAAAATATGCTGCGCCAAATTGTGACCGAAAAATGGTTTACAGCCAAAGGAATACTCGGAATTTTTCCGGCCAACACCGTCAACGACGACGACATCGAACTACTGCCTACTGCCTACCACCCACAACCTATAACCTTCTTAACCCTCCGTCAGCAATCTCAAAAAACGGCCGGCGCGCCCAACATTGCCTTGGCCGATTTTATTGCACCCAAAGAAAGCAACAAGCAAGATTATATGGGCTGTTTTTGTGTAACGACGGGTTTTGGCGTAGAAGAAAAAGCCATTCATTTCGAAAAACAATTGGACGACTACAACTCAATTTTAGTCAAAGCCCTCGCCGATCGATTGGCCGAAGCCTTTGCCGAATACTTGCATTTGCAGGTCCGCAAAGAAATTTGGGGGTATGCAACTGCCGAACGATTATCTAATGTGGAGTTGATACAGGAAGAATACACAGGCATACGTCCAGCACCCGGTTATCCGGCCTGTCCCGATCATCTCGAAAAACCAACCATTTGGAAACTCTTGCAAGTCGAGGAGAGGATTGGTGTAACATTGACCGAAAGCATGGCCATGTGGCCGGCTTCTTCCGTTTCGGGTTATTATTTTGCCCATCCCGAAAGCAAGTATTTTGGCTTGGGAAAAATAAAATCCGATCAGGTAGTTGACTACGCCAAACGAAGAAACATCAGTACCGAAGTAGCCACAAAATGGCTTGCGCCTAATATAGCAGATTAAATTTGTTTCAAGTTTATTCCGCTGCGCTTCATCTGTTCATCCCGAAGTTTCGGGACTCGAGTCAAGTTTCAGGTTTCAAGTTGAAAATATAAAGCATAAATCAGAACACTACTAATGAAAGTAACCCAACACATCGACAACGCCAAAGGAAATCCTTTATTTTCCTTCGAGATTTTGCCGCCTCTAAAAGGTCAAAACATCCAATCTATTTTTGACAACATTGACCCCTTAATGGAGTTCAAACCGCCCTTTATAGACGTGACCTATCACCGCGAGGAATATGAATTTAAGGAATTACCCAGTGGCTTGTTGCAAAAAAAGGTTGTAAAAAAACGTCCCGGAACGGTGGGCATTTGCGCGGGCATTCAAAACAAATACAACGTCGATGCCATTCCGCATATTTTGTGTGGAGGATTTACCAAAGAAGACACCGAAAATTTGTTGATTGATTTGGATTTCTTGGGCATAGACAATGTAGTGGCCTTGCGCGGTGATGCCTTGAAAAACGAAATCTATTTTAAAGCCGAAAAAGACGGCAACGAATATGCCAGCGAATTGGTGACCCAAATCAGCAACTTGAACAAGGGAATTTACTTGGACGAAGATTTAAAAAATTCGGCCCAAACCAATTTTTGTATTGGTGTTTCGGGTTATCCGGAGAAACATATGGAAGCCCCCAGTTTTGATAGCGACATTCATTTCTTGAAACAAAAAATTCAAAACGGCGCCGATTACATTATTACCCAAATGTTTTTTGACAACCAAAAATTCTTTGATTTTGTAACCAAATGCCGACAAGAAGGCATCACAGTTCCCATCATTCCGGGCTTGAAGCCCTTGGCCACCAAAAAACAATTGAACCAAATACCCTTGCGTTTCAGTATAGATTTGCCCGACCAACTCATCATGGAGGTGGTGAAAGCCAAAGATAACGAGGCTGTGCGGCAAATAGGAATTGAATGGTGCACCGCACAGAGCAAAGAACTTTTGGCTGCTGGAATTCCGGTTTTGCATTATTATTCGATGGGCAAGTCTGATAACATCAAACAAATTGCCCAAGCAATGTTTTAAAAAATAGAATATATTTGCTGTCAAAATTCCCGCATGAAGCAATTACTACTAGGTAGCTTACTATTGCTGTGTTCATTGAGTTGGGCGCAAGAAAAGTCTAAACCTTTTGCGTTAGAAGCGGCCGTACTTCGCGGAAACGTATTGCTGCATTCGCCCTATATTCCTCAATTCATGACGGGTCATCCCGACGGGTTTATGTTGAGTTATGCCCACAAATCAACCGGGCAAAACGAATGGGAATCTACCTACAACTTCCCCGATTATGGACTTTATTTTTTGTACCAAGATTTTAAAAATACCACCCTGGGTTTCAACTCGGCGGTGGGCGGATTTTATAAATTTTATTTTGCCAACCGACACCTAAGTTTAAAAATTGCCCAAGGTTTAGCGATGACTACCAATCCGTATGACCGGGTAACTAATAGTAAAAATCGTGCATTTGGATCACGATTCATGGGCAACACCGATTTTGTGTTTGGGTATACCCGCGATAATATTTTGGGTAATTTGGGAATTGATTTGGGCTTGTTTTTTACACATTATTCCAACGGACGAATCAAATCACCCAATAGCGGCATCAATACCTACGGACTCAATTTGGGCGTGCACTATGACATTCATCCGGTTACATTGCCTAAAACTACGGCATCAACCACCACCAAATTTACAGAACCTATCAAGTACAATTTCATACTCCGCACCGGAATTAACGAGAGCCCTAGCATAGGCAGTGGACAAAAACCATTCTATCATGTGGGCGTGTTTGTTGATAAACGTTTGGGCAGGAAAAACGCAATACAGCTAGGTTCTGAAGTGTTTTTTACGCTGTCAAATCAGGAGTACATTCGCTACAAAGCCATTGCCTTTCCCGAATTGAATCTTGACCCCAATACCGATTACAAACGCGTGGGCATTTTTGTAGGACATGAATTGTTTATCAACCGGCTATCACTCGAAGCACAATTGGGCTATTATGTCTACGAGCCCTATAAAATGGATATTTCTATGTATGATCGCTTGGGGATGAAGTATTATGTTACCAAAAACTGTTTTGTTGGACTGGGCGTAAAAACGCATGGTCTTATGGCCGAAGCCACCGAATTTGCCCTGGGCATCCGATTATAAAAATATGAAAACACAACATCGCTTCATTTTACTTTCATTCGTCTGCTTATTGGCTTCCCTAACCGCTTGTTCAGGATTGGATGATTGCATCAAATCATCGGGCGCTATGGCCACCAAGCCAATTGATCTGCAAGGGCAAACATTCTCTACTGTTGTAGTCAATCGAGGTATTGCATTGGTGGTGGAGCAAGGTCCCGTATATGCCATAACAGTAAAAGCAGGTCATAATTTGGTTGATGACATCCAAGTGCAAATTTCAAATAATATCCTTACCCTAAAAGATGGAACCAGCTGCAATTGGACGCGCGACTACGGGCAAACAACAATCTATATTACAGCGCCAGACCTCACGCACATCCATTCCAAAACAGAGCTCGATATTACCTCTGCGGGTGTATTGTCGTTTCCGTATTTGCGTTTGTATGCGATGGATATTTTAGATGGTTATCCGGGTGTGGGAAATGGCGATTTTAGATTAGAGGTAAATTGTCCCAACTTAACGATAGAAAACAATGATTTGTCCCGCTATTTTATTCGAGGTTCGGTGCAAAATTTATGGGTAAATTTTTACGAATGTGGTGGCATTTTTTACGGCCAAGAGTTAGTAGCCAATGCCATTCAAGTCTACCACCGTGGATCTAATGACCTCTATGTGCATCCGGTAGGATCTATTACGGGATCCATTTACAATTTGGGGAATATCTATTGCAGTCCTCGTCCGCCCATAGTAAATGTACAAGAGTACTACCGCGGTCATATTTACTTCAATTAATCCCGTACTATTTTTGGGTCAATTCGTGAAATACCGTTTCTAGGTTTTTGTTTTTCTGATTGAGTTGTAAGGTTTTGAGGCCATTTTGTTGAGCAAAATCAAACACATCTTTGCGGGCGTCATTTTCTGAATTAAAAGTAAGTTCCCAACAATTTCCTCCGGTAGATACTGACAAAACAAGTTGCGGCAAACTACTCACTTGTTCGGCGGTAACCGGTAAATCAAATTCTACTTCAATAATTTGTTGCGTTTGGGTAGCAACTACGGCATCAATTTTTTTATCGGCGACCAATTCGCCTTCGTTAATGATAATCACCCGATCACACAGCGCTTCTACTTCTTGCATGATGTGGGTAGACAACAACACTGTTTTGTTTTTTCCTACGGCCTTAATCACTGCTCGAATTTCTACCAACTGATTCGGATCTAAACCGGTAGTAGGTTCATCCAAAATGAGCACCGCCGGATCGTGCAAAAGAGCACTCGCCAGCCCCACCCGTTGGCGATAGCCTTTAGATAATTGTCCTATTTTTTTATGGGCTTCTTTTTGTAATCCGGTGAGCTCAATTACTGCTGCAATGTGGCTTTTGTCCACTTTGTACACATCGGCTTGGTAGGCCAAATATTCGCGCACATACAAATCCA
>CAMBOW010000045.1 GCA_945869365.1 Flavobacterium psychrophilum
AAAAAAGGATTTGACGCTTTATTGGATTTGCCTGAACAAGAAAAATCTTGGATGGTGCCTTTGCCTATTTATTACGACGCCAGTTTGCCCGGGTATGCCAATATGCTAGCCGAAATGGGTGGGCATGGCGGAGACAATTTACCCAAAGCACAAGCCATAAAAGACGCCACAATGGCTTATTTTATTGAAAAAAACCTACCTAAAAACGGCATGTTTTTGCATTACAACGGAACCTACCACAGTGATAATTTTGAGGGGATTGGGTATTACTTGAAGCGCGCTTTGCCAAAGGTAAAAATGCTCACCATTTCGACTGTTACGCAAGCCGATTTGAATGCGTTGGCTCCCGAACATCTTTCAAAAGCTGATTTTATTTTGGTTATCGACGAGGATGCAACCAAAACCTATTAAATTATTGGCGATTGTTTAAGTAATGCAGGGGTGTAAAAAGCGGTTTTTCAAAGCTATTCACATGTGTTTGAACAAAATTAATGAACATTTTAAAATGATTATAAATTAGATAAAAAGGGTTGCGGGGCATGGTAAGATGACGTATTTTTGTTTGATTTTTTAAACAACACACACAATCTTATGGCAAATACGATAGTACAGTCATCCATCGGGAGAAAAGTCGCCATGGCGCTTTCGGGACTTTTTTTAATTTCCTTTTTATCTCTTCATTTCTTCATCAATTTGATGTCGGTATTCAGCGCTGAAACCTTCAATGAAATGTCCCATTTCATGGGATACAACCCGGTTATTCAATTTGCTATGCAACCCATCTTAGTGGCCGGCGTCGTTTTTCACTTTGTAATGGGTTTTGTGTTGGAACTAAAAAACAGAAGCGCGCGCCCACAATCTTATGCCAAATACAATGGCTCCGCCAATGCGTCTTGGGCCTCTCGAAACATGATTATTTCAGGAATTGTGGTGTTGGCTTTCTTGGGCTTGCATTTTTATGATTTTTGGGTACATGAAATGACTTACAAATACATCGAAAACGCACCAATTGATGCCGAACGATATTTTCCAGAATTGGTAGCCAAATTCCAAAACCCTATTCGTGTGGGTATTTACAGTTTGTGTTTTGTGTTGCTTTCTGTGCATTTGTGGCATGGATTTGCCTCCTCTTTTCAATCAGTAGGATTCAACAACCGCTATTCTAAATCCATTCAAAAATTAGGCTACGCCTTTGCCATCGTAGTGCCTTTTGGATTTGTGTTTATTGCGTTGTTTCATTTTTTTAATCAGTAATAGTTCCGGGTATGATATTAGATTCAAAAATTCCACAAGGTCCTTTATCAGAAAAATGGACTTCACATAAGGATCACCTCAAATTAGTTGCTCCAAATAACCGTCCTAAAATAGACATTATCGTCGTTGGAACAGGTTTAGCAGGCGCTTCGGCAGCTGCTTCTTTGGGTGAAATGGGCTACAATGTAAAAGCATTTTGTTTCCAAGATTCGCCCAGACGTGCGCATTCTATTGCGGCACAAGGGGGAATCAATGCAGCAAAAAATTACCAAAACGACGGCGACAGCACCTACCGCTTGTTTTATGATACCATTAAAGGCGGTGATTACCGTGCACGCGAAGCCAACGTACACCGTTTGGCCGAAGTGTCGAGTAATATCATAGACCAATGTGTGGCACAAGGCGTTCCATTTGCCCGCGATTACGGTGGATTGTTAGACAACCGTTCGTTTGGTGGAACCCAAGTACAACGTACTTTTTATGCTGCAGGACAAACCGGACAACAGTTGTTGTTGGGTGCTTATTCGGCCTTATCAAGACAAGTTGGATTGGGACGCGTAGATATGTTTACTCGCCACGAAATGTTGGATTTGGTAAAAGTAGACGGAAAAGCCCGTGGAATTATTGCCCGTAATTTAGTAACGGGTGAATTGGAGCGTCATTCGGCACATGCCGTGGTGATTGCTTCAGGCGGATACGGAAACGTATACTTCCTTTCAACCAATGCCATGGGAAGTAACGTGACCGCAGGTTGGAAAGTACACAAACAAGGAGCTGCTTTTGCCAATCCGTGTTATGTTCAAATTCACCCTACTTGTATTCCGGTACACGGAACCAATCAAGCCAAATTGACCTTGATGTCGGAATCCCTTCGAAATTCTGGTCGTATTTGGGTACCCAAGAAAAAAGAAGATGCCGAGGCCATTCGTGCAGGAAAATTAAAACCGACTGATATTAAAGAAGAAGACAGAGATTATTATTTAGAGCGTAAATATCCTTCTTATGGAAACCTTGCGCCACGAGATATTTCATCGAGAGCCGCCAAGGAAGTGTGTGACGCAGGTCATGGAATTGAAGCCAATGACACCAATGAAGGCGTGTATTTGGATTTCTCTACCGAGATCCAAAACAAAGGAAAACAAGCGGCCTATGCCAAAGGAAATCACCACCCAATACCCGAAGAAATTACTGCTTTAGGTAAGCAATGGTTGAAAGAAAAGTACGGGAACTTGTTTACTATGTACCAAAAAATCACCGACGAAAACCCCTACGAAACCCCGATGAAAATCTATCCTGCGGTGCATTATACCATGGGAGGAGTTTGGGTGGATTACAATTTACAATCTACTATTCCGGGCTGTTTTGTGGCAGGAGAAGCCAATTTCTCTGACCACGGCGCCAACCGTTTGGGCGCTTCTGCTTTGATGCAAGGGTTGGCCGACGGGTATTTTGTCTTGCCTTATACTATTTCAAATTATTTGGCCGACGACATTCGTACCGGAAAAATTTCGACTGATTCGACTGAATTTGCTGAAGCCGAAAACCGAGTGAAAGCAACTATTGAGAAATTCATATCCAACAAAGGAACCAAGTCAGTCGATCATTTTCACAAACGATTAGGGCTGATTATGTGGAACAAAGTAGGAATGGGTCGAAACGAAGCCGGTTTAAACGAAGCCATCGCCGAAATTGCTGCCTTGAAAGAAGAATTTTTCAAAGACGTATACGTTCCAGGAAGTGCCGACGAGGTAAACCAAGAATTGGAAAAAGCCCTTCGTGTGGCCGATTTTATTGATTTGGGCCAATTGATGGCGAAGGATGCCTTGCAGCGAAATGAATCATGTGGAGGCCACTTCCGCGAGGAGTACCAAGATGCCGAAGGTGAAACCTTGCGTGACGATGAAAACTTTAAATTTGTGGGCGCTTGGCAATACCAAGGCGATGACATCAATCAAGAGGTGTTACACAAAGAAGCATTGGATTATGAATTTATCAAAATAGCAGCGAGAAATTATAAATAAAAGTAGGCAATAGGCAATAGCCATTAGGCAATAGGTAAAAGGCAATAGTAGATGATTGAAATTAAGTCATATAAAGATCTATTAATTTGGCAAAAAGGAATAAACATTGTCGTTAATGTGTATGAGTTAACTGAAGAGTTTCCAAAAGAAGAGCGATATGCCCTGACCAGTCAGTTAAAAAGAGCTGCATTGTCAATTCCTTCAAATATTGCGGAAGGGTACGGTAGAAGTTCAACTCAGAGTTATATTTATTTTATAACTATTGCAAGGGGCTCGTTATTTGAATTAGAAACACAGTTGATTCTTGCCGAAAAACTAAAATTGATTAAGAACGAAAAATTATTTGACAACTTAATGAATCAAATTATTGAAGAAAGCAAAATGATAAATTCATTTATAACTAAAATAGAATCGAGTAAAACATAAAGTACATTAATGCCTATTGCCTAATGGCTATTGGCTAAATTTAATCAAACATGAGTGCAGCAAAAAACATCAATATCACCCTTAAAATTTGGCGTCAAAAAAACGCGAAAGCGAAAGGGAAAATGGAAACATACAAATTAGACAATGTTTCTACTGCCAGTTCATTTTTAGAAATGTTGGATCAATTGAACGAACAATTGATCAACGAACAAAAAGAACCCATCGCCTTTGACCACGATTGTCGTGAAGGAATTTGCGGCATGTGTTCGTTGTTCATCAACGGAAGAGCGCACGGGCCAGACACCGGAGTTACGACCTGTCAATTGCACATGCGTATGTTTAACGACGGCGACACCATTTTTGTAGAGCCTTGGAGAAGCCGTGCTTTTCCAGTGGTAAAAGACTTAATGGTTGACCGAAGCGCATTCGACCGAATTCAACAAGCAGGAGGATTTGTATCGGTAAACACCTCGGGGAGAACCATTGATGCTAACGCCACTCCAATTCCTAAAAACGATGCAGACAAAGCGTTTGAAGCGGCGGCTTGTATCGGATGTGGGGCTTGCGTAGCCACGTGTAAAAACGGATCGGCCATGTTGTTTGTAGGAGCCAAAGTATCGCAATATGCCTTGTTGCCACAAGGAAAAGTGGAAGCTACCAACCGCGTACTCAATATGGTGCGTCAAATGGACGAAGAAGGATTCGGAAACTGTACCAACACCGGCGCTTGCGAAATTGAATGTCCAAAAGGAATTTCCTTAGAAAACATTGCCCGCATGAACCGCGAGTATTTGAAAGCCAGTATCCTCTAATTCAAGTTCTAAAATATAGTACAAACGCATCCCCAACCGGATGCGTTTTTTTATTTGGTAAAGCCAAATCCATTATATTTACAAGACGTTAATTTGATTGCACACACATGAAAAATATAGGTTACGTTCTGCAACTTGTTCTGCTTTTAGGCAATAGTGCCTGGGCGCAAGATTTGGCCGTCATGACCTATAACATTCGCTTGGATGTGGCCTCCGACGCCGACAACGATTGGAACCACCGCAACCATTTTTTAACCGATCAACTGGCCTATTATGCACCTGCCATTTTTGGCATACAAGAAGCCTTGCCGCATCAGGTAATGGATATTCAGCTGGCCATGTCTTCCTACAACCACATTGGTATAGGGCGTGAGGGCGAAAACCAAGGAGAAGCCTCTTCTATATTTTACCAATCCAGCCGATTTACCGTTCAACACGAAACTACTTTTTGGTTGTCTCCAACTCCCGAACTCATTTCCAAAGGTTGGGATGCTGCGTGCTTGCGCGTGTGTACGTTTGGGTTATTTACCGATTTAGCTTCCGGAAAACGGTTTTGGGTGTTTAACACACACCTCGATCACCTAGGCGAAGAAGCCAGAACCAAAGGCATCGCCTTAATTTTAGATAAAATCAAGGCGGTCAACACAGCAAATGATCCCGTAATTCTGATGGGCGATTTTAATACAACACCCAACCACTTGCGCATTCAAAACCTAAAAAACAGCCTCAACGATACCCGCGATTTTTCGCAAACCAGGCCATTTGGTCCAGCAGGTAGCTTTAATGGATTTGCCCACGACAAGCCGGTGACCCATTTAATTGATTATGTTTTTGTGTCCAAATCTGGTTTTGCGGTAAAAAAATATGCGGTGTTGAGTGACGCCATCAACAATCATTATCCTTCCGATCATTTGCCTGTTTTGGTTCACTTGGCGTTCCACTAAATTATATTTGACACATGAAAAAATGCGTTTTCCTCTTCCTAATTTTACTGTTTACAGGCATTGCCCAAGCACAATCCTTTAGCCAATATGTGAATCCCTTTATCGGAACTGGCGGACACGGTCACACCTTTCCAGGCGCAACAGTACCTTTTGGCATGGTGCAATTGTCGCCCGATACCCGCATTGACGGAAGTTGGGACGGCTGTTCGGGTTACCATTATTCGGATTCGGTAATCTACGGATTTTCACATACGCACCTCAATGGTACGGGCTGTTCCGATTTTGGCGATATTATGCTGATGCCCACAATGGGAGAAAACTCGTTGGATCACAAAGACTATTATTCCGCTTTTTCTCACGCCAACGAAAAGGCTGCGGCGGGTTATTATGCTGTAAAACTCGACAAGCACAACATCCAGGTTCGATTGACCGCATCAACCCGAGTAGGATTTCATGAATATACCTTTACTGAAGCTGGCCAAGCCAACATCATTCTGGATTTGAATCACCGCGATAAACTACTCGAAGGCAGAATAAAAATCATTGACGACAAAACCATCGAAGTGCTGCGAAGAAGCGAAGCCTGGGCCAAAGACCAATATGTGTTTGCCCGAATCGAATTTAATACACCTTTGCTCGTGTCCAAATATACCGCCAATTCAATAAGTGAAAGCAACGACTATTCTGGCACAAAAGTGGCCATGAGTTTTTCAAAACAAGTGCAAAAAGGCGAAAAAATCCTAATGAAAGTCTCGCTTTCCCCCACTAGTTTTGAAGGTGCAAAACGCAACAGTACTGAAATTAAGGAGTGGGATTTTGAAAAAGTGCAGCAAGCTGCCGTAGCACTTTGGGACAAGGAATTGTCAAAAATTGAAGTCACCACATCCAACCAAAACGAATCGGCCATTTTTTATACAGCTTTGTATCACACCATGATGCAGCCCAATATTGCGCAAGATGTAGACGGCAGTTACCGCGGCAGAGACAATGCCATTCACCGGGCTGAAGGCTTTGATTATTATTCGGTGTTTTCGCTTTGGGATACCTTTCGGGCGGCACATCCCTTGTATACCTTGATTGATAAAAAACGCACCGCCGATTTCATCAATACTTTTTTGGCTCAATACGAGCAAGGCGGTCGATTGCCGGTTTGGGAATTGGCCTCGAATGAAACCGATTGTATGATTGGCTACCATTCGGTTTCGGTATTAGCCGATGCCATGGCCAAAGGCATCACTGGTTTTGATTATACAAAAGCATTTGAAGCCGCCAAACACAGCGCCATGTTGGATCATTTGGGATTGGAAGCCTACAAAAAACAAGGTTTTATCTCGATGGACGACGAGCACGAAAGCGTGTCCAAAACCCTCGAATATGCCTATGACGATTGGTGCATTGCCCAAATGGCGCTAATCGTAAACAAACAAGAAGACTACGATTATTTCATGAAACGGTCTCAAAGTTGGAAGAACGTATTTAACCGCAAATTGGGTTTCATGCGTCCCAAGAAAAATGGCGGCTGGGACAATCCTTTTGATCCGCGGGAGATCAACAATAATTTTACCGAAGGCAACAGCTGGCAATATTCGTTTTTCGTCCCACAAGATATTCCTGGGATGATTGAAGCCTACGGCGGGGCAGCAAAATTTGAAACCAAACTCGACGAAATGTTTAACAGCGAAAGCAAAACTACCGGTAGAGAACAGGCCGATGTCACCGGATTAATTGGGCAATACGCCCACGGAAACGAGCCCAGTCACCACATGGCGTATTTGTACAATTACGTTGGGAAACCAGAAAAAACCACGGAAAAGGTGCATTTTATTTTAGATAATTTCTACAAAAATGCCCCTGACGGATTAATAGGAAATGAAGATTGTGGTCAAATGAGCGCTTGGTATGTGTTGAGTGCTATGGGGATTTATGCAGTGACGCCGGGAAATTCAGAGTGGACAACTACTAAACCCTATTTTGAAAGAATTAAGGTGAATTTTGAAGGCAGAAAACCCGAAGAAATCAGTGTTGCGAACGCGGGTGAAGACAAAACATATTTTGGACTTACCCCCGAGAAAAGCACATACGGATTTGCACATCAATTACTAACTCCAGTTCCTGTCATTCAAGCTGCGAGCAAAGCGTTTAAAGATCGTTTGACTATAGAATTGTTTGCACAAAACCCAACAGATGAGATCTATTATTCAATAACAACGAAAGACGAACCAAAAATTGCAGGTGTGTCATTCCTATATACCCAACCGCTTACCATTTCAAAATCGTCGACGATTCAAGCATTTTCCAAAAACAAAGCCAATCAAAGTGCTACGGTTGAAGCTCATTTTTTCAAAAAGCCCAACAACTATGGCATCCAAATCAAATCAACCTACAATCCGCAATACCATGCCGGCGGACCCGAAGGCCTCATTGACGGAATTTTGGGTGCCGAAAACTGGCGTAAAGGCGACTGGCAAGGCTACCAATCACAAGATTTTGAAGCCACTGTTGATATGTTGCAAAGCAAAACGATTACTCAAATAAGTGCGCGCTTTTTGCAAGACATGCGCTCTTGGATTTTGATGCCCACCAAAGTGGATTACCTGATTTCAGAAGATAATGTACATTTTACTTTATTTAGAACGGTGGACAATTCGTTGGATCCCCAAACCGAAGCCACCACGATTTTGAATTTCACCGGCACGCAATTTCCGGGAATGCAAGCCCGCTATGTGAAAGTTGTGGCACATAATTTTGGCGTTTTGCCCAGTTGGCACCAAGGTGCAGGTGGGGACGCCTTTATTTTTGCGGATGAAATAACAATCCAGTAAATAGGCAACAGGCAATAGCCACAAGCAGCCAAAATTGAAAACAAAAATTATTTTACTAATCACGAATGGCTATAACCTAATGCCTTAAAAATGAAAGTCGCTTTTATCCAAACCACAGTAGCTTGGGAAAACCCAACTGAAAACCGCAGCCATTTTGCCAAAAAAATCATGAATTTCAAGGAAGATGTTGATCTGATTGTACTGCCAGAACTATTTTCTTCGGGTTTTACGATGCATCCAAAAGCGGTAGCCGAAACCATGCATGGCGATACAATAGCTTGGCTACAAGATTTGGCGAAAGCCAACAACTGTGCCATTACCGGCAGTTTGGTGATTGAAGAAAATAGTAATTTTTACAACCGATTGGTTTTTGTTTTCCCGGATGGCGACTGGAAAACCTATGACAAACGACATTTATTCACCTTGGCCGGAGAAGACAAAGCCTACACCGCCGGAAGAGAAAAATTAATCATTGAGTATAAAGGATTTAAAATTTGCCCGCTCATCTGTTATGATTTGCGTTTCCCGGTATTTTCACGCAATACAGCGCCGAATTATGATGTGTTGCTGTATGTAGCCAATTGGCCTTCGCCTAGAATAAACGCCTGGGATGCATTGCTCAAAGCCCGCGCCATCGAAAATTGTTGTTTTGTAGTGGGCGTCAACCGAATAGGAATTGATGCCAATGACTTGGACTATCCGGGCCATTCGCAGGCCGTTGATTTTGCAGGGAACTTGATCCATAATTCAGCCTCAAAAGCAGAAGTGGCTGTGGTAGAACTTGGTAAAAAAGAACTGCTTGAGTTCAGAATGCGCTTTGCGTTTTTAGCTGACCAAGATCGCTTTACGGTTGAAGATTAACCGTTTGTTCAACATCCCAATTGGCGCGTACGTCAATTTCTTTGGGAAAATAAAACACCTCTTCGGATTGCCTTTTAGCTAAGAAATTTCCGGCATCCCACGCTTTATTTTGGTTGTCATCATAAGTAACCCGCAGTATATATTTCTCGGGTTTAATTAATGCAAACGAAAGAGGTAGAAGGTTGGTTGCTATGGCCTGCTCAATCACTTCGCCCGATTTGTCAGTGAGTTCAACTAATAATGGAAAGCGCTTGGCGTTGGTGAAATTCAGCTGCAAATTTCCGTATTCGGCCGTGTTTTTGGTTTCAATTTTATAGACTAAGGTGTCATTCGTTTGCTCCATAAAATCGGTTAGCGCGCCAGGCAGCAATTGAATGTTGTATTTCTCGAGCGGCTCTTTGGCAAAGGCCAGGGTGGTTTTTTGGTTCCAACTGTCATTGACCACCGTGAAAGCTACTACCGAAGAATCTTTTCGTTTGATGCTCATTTTGGACTCGTCCCACTTTACAATTGGGGTAGACGTTTCCAGTTCAAATTCATTTTTCAAGGGCAAAATACCACTAAATACTGGTTTTACAGCCAACGAATCTACTTTTAATCCTTTGAGTTTTACCATAAAATTTTGCAAGTCTTTTCCATTGGTTACTGCTACGGCTACCGAATCTATTTTGGCTTTGTCTTCTTTGGTTTTACTAGGCCATTTGATGGGCTTATGCCATACTTGAAGCGAATCTTTTTTCGGAAATTTGGTAAGTAGTACTGGGTAGTTTTCACCTGCTTTTGCCACAGTCACTTTCATTTGGCTTGGGTCACCTTCGTAGCCCAACAACAAACGATTGGCTGAGGCTTGTGTGGGTTTTACGGTTTTGTTGGCTGCCACTTCTTTAAATAAGTTGAGGTTAAAAACACTATCGTTTGGCACTGTAATCAGGCGCTGATAAAACGCTATTTTGTCCTCTTTGGGATTGAAACGGTAGTTGTTGTTTTGGTCTTTTAGCGCAACTAACAAATATTTTCCTGCCTTGAGGTGCGCCAGTTCAAAGGTGGTGGCGCTATCAAGCGTGTTGGTTACGTAGCGCGGATTTTCTTTGAAAATAATGGAATCCGTGTATTTTTCGTTGGCTTCATACAACATGACCGAAACAAAATGATCGGTTTTTTTGTCGTGCGCATCGGCGATTGTGCCTTTAATCGAAAGGGAATCGATATAACTTCCGGTAGAGCACAAAAATTTAAATTGCCGCAACGGATTGCCTTCGTTGTTGTCTTGAATACTTTCACCAAAATTAAAACTGTAGGTGGTATTGGGCGCTAAGGTGTCTTTTATTTTAAGGGTAATGGTTTTACTGGCGGTAGTTGGGGTAATTTCAGGTTGGTATTTGAGTGGTGGAGAAATGATGAGTTGCTTGTTGACATTTTTCAATTTCACATATTCGTCAAAGGTAAACTGAACGGTTTTGGCGTTAAAATTGGTCGTATAATTTTTTGGAATACAAATTTTAAGCACTGGAGCCAAGGTGTCTTTCAATCCCCCAGAAATTGATCCTCGTTTGGCGCAACTGCCCAAGGCAAGTAAACAAAGAGCTATAATAAGACTGGTTTTTCTACCCATTTTTGGACACATTTATTTGCTCCGCAAAATAACGATTTTATATGCTGCGAAGGAAACATTTTACTCAAATCTTCCATAATTAGGCCGAGATGGCCATGCACACCACCGATACTTTTGCGCCGGGAATTTTCAGTAAAGCACGGGCACAGGCTTCGAGAGTAGAGCCGGTGGTGAGTACATCGTCAACCAACAAAAAATGTAAGTTTTTATATTCTTTACGGTCTATGGCTTCAAAGCGCGTTTCATTGACCAGCGCGGTACGCAACAACAGGGTTTTTTTGGTTTGCGTGTTGGAATAGGAATTTCTATACAATACCTCATCGTTATACGGAATGGCAAATACGCTGGCCAACGCCTTGCCAAATTCGGCCACTTGGTTGTAACCGCGTTCTCGCAATCGTTTGGCGTGCAAAGGCACCGGAATTACTAAGTCGAAACCCTGCGATTTGATAGTTTCTTGCAGTTCGTGAGCATACCAAAATCCCAAGCATTGGCCGATAAGCGGTTGCTTTTTGTATTTTAGATTCTGTATAAGCTCTTGCACAATTCCCTTTTTGTGGTAGTACAGAAAAGCCGAGGCAAATTCTACGGGGACTTTGCCGTAAAACTTTTGAAGGGCTTCGTTGTTGGGAATTTTGTGGTGAAGGGTTTGTGGAATTTGGTGCCGGCATTGAACACAAATAAGGTCTTCTTGAGTCAACAAGAGGCGGTGACAGCCCGCGCAAATTTTAGGAAAAAACAGGTTTACAATCGATTCAAACATAAGGCGTATAATTAGAACCTTAAAAGTATAAAAAAACCCGAATTAGTTGTGTTTTTATTTTAATCCATCTCATTCCTTTTCATATTTTTGCAGCATGGCAAAACAAGAAGACTTATTTAAAAATGTCGTTTCGCACGCAAAAGAATACGGATTTATTTTTCCGTCGAGCGAAATTTATGACGGACTGAGTGCAGTATACGATTACGCACAAAATGGAGTAGAGTTAAAGAAAAATATTCGAGAGTACTGGTGGAAATCGATGGTTCAAATGCATGAAAATATTGTAGGACTTGATGCCGCTATTTTGATGCATCCCATTACCTGGAAGGCTTCGGGACACGTGGATGCGTTTAACGATCCGTTGATTGACAACAAAGATTCCAAAAAAAGATACCGCGCCGACGTCTTGATAGAAGACTACGCCGAAAAATTGAACCTCAAAGCCAAAAAAGAAATCGAAAAAGCACGCGAGCGTTTTGGCGGGAGCTTTGACGAAGAACAATACAAAACCACCAATCCGCGCGTGATGGAATACCTTTCAAAAGAAAGAGAGATTCTAGCCCGCATGGGCCGATCTTTAGGCAACGGAGATTTGGAAGACGTAAAAGCCCTCATCGAAGAGCTTGAAATAGCCGATCCCGAAACCGGATCCCGCAACTGGACCGAGGTGCGTCAGTTTAATTTGATGTTTGGCACCAAACTGGGGGCTTCCGCCGATAGCGCGATGGACTTGTATTTGCGACCAGAAACGGCACAAGGTATTTTTGTCAACTTTTTGAATGTGCAAAAATCTGGCCGAATGAAGATTCCATTTGGTATTGCGCAAACCGGAAAGGCCTTTAGAAATGAAATCGTGGCCCGTCAGTTTATTTTTAGAATGCGCGAATTTGAGCAAATGGAAATGCAATTTTTTGTACGTCCTGGCGAAGAAATGAAATGGTACGAGTACTGGAAAACCACGCGATTAAATTGGCACTTATCCTTGGGCTTGGGCCAAGAAAATTACCGTTTTCACGACCACGAAAAATTAGCCCATTATGCCAACGCCGCCGCCGATATTGAATTTAATTTTCCGTTTGGCTTCAAAGAATTAGAAGGTATTCATTCCCGCACCGATTTTGATTTGAAGGCACACGAACAATTTTCAGGCCGAAAATTGCAATATTTTGATGCCGAACTCAACCAAAATTACACGCCGTATGTGGTGGAAACTTCGGTAGGTTTAGACCGCATGTTCTTGGCTGTTTTTGCCACCGCCTTAAAAGAAGAAGTCCTAGAAGATGGTTCTATTCGCACCGTATTGCAATTGCCTTCGGTATTAGCGCCTACCAAAGCAGCCGTGTTGCCGTTGGTGAAAAAAGACGGTTTACCCGAATTGGCCCATGAAATCATTGAAGATCTCAAATGGAACTTCCCTGTAACCTATGATGAAAAAGATGCCGTGGGTCGTCGTTATAGACGCCAGGACGCTCTAGGGACTCCCTTTTGCATAACAGTAGACCACCAAACCTTAGAAGACAAAACGGTTACCATTCGTCACCGAGACAGCATGAAGCAAGACCGCGTGGCCATCACCGAACTAAAAGGAATAATTGAAAATGAAGTTTCCATGAAAAATTGGTTACTCAAAGCAAAATAAGTATAAAAAAAAGTAAAGCTATGGCTCTCTGTAAAGGGAGCCATTTTTTATGATAAATAGACTATAATTCGGCTCTTTAATTGTTAATAATTATTGAATTTCTTGTGTATAAGTCCCGCATTTCCCATTGGCTAAAGGTCTAATTTAGCTCTTGCCTGGGTCTGTTTTGTTGATAAAGCATAGGCAACAAGCAAATGAAGCATACTTTCATCATCGTGGACGACCAGCCCGAAAGTATTGAAAATGTGATGGCTATCGCCAGTCATTTTCAGCAGCTTGTTTTTTTAGGTTCGGCTACCAATTATGCCGAAGCGGTCAATGTAATTTTAGAGCACACGCCTCAATTGGTGTTTTTAGAGATTGCTCCAGAAGACAAAAAAAGTAATTTGTCGCTCCAACTCATCAACGAATTGCATCGGTATTTGCGCATCGTTCCTGAGATTATAGTAATCACCAAAACTCAAAACCTGGCCTACGAAGCCATGAAGTATGAGGTGTTAGATTATTTGCTAAAACCCATAGATGTAAACGAGCTCAGAAAAACAATTTTAAAGTACGAGAAGTTCGTGTTTGATAACCCCCGACTTTTTACACAACCTAAAACATCCCGCACAGCGATAGAGGTGGTAGAGCCCGAGATTATCTCGTCACCGCCTGCTGCAGAATCTCCTGTTTCACAGAATTCGGCATCGGCCAATATCATAGAAGCCATTCCAGGACTTTCGTTGGCACAAGAAAAACCTTTGATCATCTGCGTGAAATCCTATGGCGATTACCGCTTTATAGAAGCCCGCGACATTTGTTATTTGCAGGCCGACAACAATTCTACCGACATTCACTTAAATACCGGCGAGATGATTACCGCCTTCAAAACGCTCAAACACTTTGAGAGCGTGCTTGCCAATCCATTTGTGCGCATACACAACAGCTATATTGTCAATGTAGATTATGTGTCGCGCATTCACACCGGAAATTCGGTATGCTACATTAAAAACACCACTACCAAATTGCCGTTTTCCAAGTCTTACAAGGAAAATATTGACGGAATTATTGCCGCGATTACCAATGGCAATTATTTAGAAATCTAAAAAACGCCATCTACTCAGATTTGGCTATCATTCACTACCAAACGGGCACCATCTACCATAAACGCCCGAAAACAGTAGATTACAAGAGACATGCTATCTAGTTTTATACCGTGAATCACTGACGATTTACATGAAACACGAAATAAAACACACTAAAATAAAAGTCTCAAATTATGAAAAAAACAGTATTAACATTTGGATTGTTTTCATTGATGACGATCTTAACCTCGTTCACCAGTCCAGAGATTGGGGGAACACAACGTGCACCAAGAAAGTTTTCAGAACAAAATGATAACATTTCATTAGAAATCGGTGGAACCCAAAGTGCACCAAGAAGAATGTTTGAAATTGGAGGCACACAAAGTGCTCCAAGAAAAGCATTTGAAATTGGAGGCACACAAAGTGCTCCAAGAAAATAAAAAAAACTTACAACTACATATTATAAAGCTTCCAATTAATTGGAAGCTTTTTTTATTTTATATATTTTACATACTTTAGCTAAAATACATCTTTTGCTTTTGAAATATATAAATTACATATTATCTGCTTTATTTATTTTTAGTTGTAGTAAAACTAAAAA
>CAMBOW010000046.1 GCA_945869365.1 Flavobacterium psychrophilum
TGGAAAATAAAAAAACAGGGGTATAAAATTGTGATGTGGGATGTGTTGAGCGCCGACTTTGATGCAGCAACTAGTCCGGAACAATGCCTAATGAATGTGCTCAACAACATCGAGTCGGGTAGTATCGTGGTGTTTCACGACAGCCAAAAATGTTTTGCGAATTTGCAATACGTCTTGCCAAAAACCTTGGCCTTTTTGAAAGAAAATAAGTATTGTTGTGAGGTGATTGCTTAGATGTGGTCTTGAACCAAAGCAATAATCGTGTTGGCGTCTAGTTCGCCCGATTGTCTCCAAATCATCTGACCTTCTTTGTAGATCATGAGTGTTGGCAATCCTTTAATGCGGAGGGCATCAGCTAATTCTTGATTTTTATCCACATCAATCTTGATGACTTTGGCTTTGTCGCCAAGCGCTGCAGCCACATCGCGAATTACTGGATGCATGGAAACCGAAGATTCATTCCACTCTGTGTAAAAATCGATTAACACAGGAACTTGTGCGTTTATTAGTTCTCCAAATTTTGACATAAAACCAAAATATTAAATTTCTTAGCCCTTCGATTAGATGAAATAGGGTACAAATGTAGCACTTTATACGAATTATGCTACTTTTTCCCCTTTTTTTAGCTGAATGACTGTGATTTCGGGCATTATCCCCACGCGTCCCGGATAGGCATGAAATCCAAAACCGCGATTCACATAGATGTATTTGCCAAATTCTTCATACAAACCGGCCCATTGTTTGTAGACAAATTGAGCCAAACTCCACTTAAAGTAGCCTGGAATTTCGATGCCAAACTGCATGCCGTGGGTGTGGCCAGAAAACGTGAGCTGCACTTTTTTGTCGTGCTTTTTGGTTTCGTATTCCCAATGGCTAGGGTCGTGGCTCATCAATATTTTAAACTCTTCGGGCGTTAAACCTTGCATCGCTTGGGTTAAATCGCCGGCTTTTTTGAAGTTATGTCCCCAATTTTCTACGCCCACCAAGGCCAATTTATCGTCACCTTTTTGAATGTATACGTGTTCGTTGAGCAACAGCTGGAATCCGATGTCTCCGTACAAATTTTTAATCGCCTGAAAATTCTCGTCTTTGGCTTGTTGAGAAGGCCAACTGATGTATTCACCATAATCGTGGTTGCCCAATACCGCATATTTTCCCAAGGGATGCGCTTGAATTCCATTAAAAATTTCAATCCAAGGATGCATTTCTTTGGCGTGCGTATTCACAATATCGCCGGTAAATAAAATTAAATCTGAATTTTGTGCATTCACCAAATCGATGGCGTACTTAATTTTTTCGGAGTTGTCAAAACTGCCGCTGTGCACGTCCGAGATTTGGGTAATGGTCATGCCGTCAAAGGCAGCGGGCAAATCGGGGAAGAAAATGCGTTGCTTGATTACTTTATAATTGTACTTGCCAATGGTCATCCCGTAAATGAGTGACAAAAACGGCACGGCCGCCAAGCCCAAGCCAATTTTACTCACAAATTCTCGTCGATTGGGCAAAAACGATTCGTTGTCGTTTTCTACAAAATAAGTAATAGACCCTTGAACAATGCGGTAAATGTCTTCGCCCAAGAGCATCAACGTGAGGAGAATTTTGGGCACATAGACCAATAAAAAAAGTCCCATGGTGTAGAGCGTATACTTGGTTTGGCCGGTTGAACGATCAAATCGAGAAAAGGCAAACAGCAAGAGCAAGACAATAATCAAGCTGATCCATTGGTAGGCCAACACCGCTCCTCTTACTTTTACCACCGTTTTAACAGCCTGAAAAGCATACCATTCGATGCAAAGCAACACAATAAAAAACACGATTAATCGACCAAACATGTGTAGTAATTTTTGGCAAATTAACAAATAATACTCAGGCAAAATTTGAGGTCGGATAACTTTTAACATCTCGGATTATCATTTCTAAGATTTCCCTAAAATAATTTTAAAGGGCAACCCTTCCCGAACCAAACGAATGTTTATTTTTACCGACTAAATTTATTCGAATGTCTGCACAAAAACGCTTATTTCTGCTCGATGCGTATGCTTTAATTTTTAGAGGCTATTATGCCTTCATCAAAAATCCGAGAATCAACTCCAAAGGTATGGACACCTCGGCCATTATGGGATTTATGAATTCATTGATGGACGTCATTCGCCGCGAAAAACCCGATCATTTGGCCGTAGCTTTTGACAAAGGCGGAAGCACCTATCGTTTTGAGATGTATGAGCAGTACAAAGCCCACCGCGACGAAACGCCCGAAGCCATAAAAATTGCCGTGCCCTATATCCAAGAATTGTTGCGCGCCATGCACATTCCCATTATTGAAATGCCTGGTTTTGAAGCCGATGATTTAATAGGTACCTTGGCCAAACAAGCCGAAAAAGAAGGCTTTCAGGTGTTTATGGTTACCCCCGATAAAGATTTTGCGCAACTGGTTTCCGAAAATATTTTCATGTACAAACCCGCCCGCATGGGCAACGACATCGAAATTTGGGGCATTCCACAGGTGTTGGAAAAATTCGAAATTCAAGATCCGTTGCAGGTTATTGATTTCTTGGGCATGATGGGCGATGCCGCCGATAACATCCCGGGTTTGCCTGGCGTGGGCGAAAAAACGGCCAAGAAATTACTAGCCGAATTTGGTTCGCTAGAAAACATGTTGGCCAACACCGATAAACTAAAAGGTGCGATCAAAGACAAGATAGAAGCCAATGCCGAACTGGGTATCCTGTCCAAAAAATTAGCCACTATTCTCTTGGATTGTCCGGTGCAGTTTGACGAACAAGACTACGAATTATCCAAACCCGATGTAGAAAAAACCGATGCACTTTTTCAAGAATTGGAGTTTCGACAAATGAAAACGCAGTTTGACAAGCTTTTTGGAACCGGGAAAGAATACGACGAAATTGAGAGTAACGGAGACCATTCTTCAGCTGAATCAGTTAAAAAAACAGCACCCAAACGCAGCCACGAAGACCAATTTGATTTGTTTGGATTTTATGAGGAATCAGCCGATTCTACTGCGCAGATACATGAGACGGGGCTAAAAACCCTCGCCAATACCGATCATTTCTACCAATTGGTGCAAGGAGACATGGCGGTAAAATTGTTGATCAATCAATTGCAAAACCAAGCCTCGGTCTGTTTTGACACTGAAACCACAGGAATCAATACGCTACACGCCGAACTGGTAGGCCTGTCGTTCTCTTTTGAAAAAGGCAAAGGATTTTATGTGCCATTTCCTGAAAACCAAGCCGATGCAAAAGCATTGCTGGAAAAATTCAGGCCGTTTTTTGAAAACGCGCAAATTGAAAAAATTGGGCAAAACCTCAAATACGATCTAAAAATTTTAAAGAACTATGGATTATCCGTAGCTGGAAAACTATTTGACACCATGCTAGCGCATTACTTGATCAATCCCGATATGCGCCACAACATGGATGTATTGAGTGAAACTTATTTGCAGTATTCGCCAAAATCAATCGAAACCTTAATTGGCAAGAAAGGCAAAAACCAACTTTCCATGCGCGAGGTGGCCTTGGAAGAAATCAAGGAATACGCCGCCGAAGATGCCGACGTAACCTTACAACTCAAAGCAGTTTTTAGCCCCATTTTGGACAAGGCCGAAACCAAAAAATTATTTGACGAAATTGAGGTTCCACTCATAAAGGTCTTGGCCGATATGGAAACCGAAGGCATCAACTTGGACGTACCGTTTTTGAAAAAAATGTCGGGAGTGATGCAGCAAGATATTGCCGCTTTTGAACAAAAAATTTACGAAACTGCTGGAGAGAAATTCAACTTGGCTTCACCCAAACAGTTGGGAGACGTTTTGTTTGACAAACTCAAAATTGGCGGCAGCAAACAAAAGAAAACCAAAACGGGCCAATATGCTACCGGCGAAGAAGTGTTAAGCTATTTGGTAAAAGAACACCCCATTGTAGCCGATATTTTGGAATGGCGCCAGATGGTAAAATTGCAAAGCACGTATATTGATGCACTCCCCTTGCAAGTAGATCCCAAAACCCAGCGCGTGCATACCGATTACATGCAAACGGTGGCTTCTACTGGCCGATTGAGTTCCAATAATCCCAACTTGCAAAATATTCCGGTGCGCACCGAACGCGGCCGATTAATAAGAAAAGCCTTCATTGCCCGCAACGAAAACTATGTGTTGCTCTCGGCCGATTATTCGCAAATTGAGTTGCGCATCATTGCCGCCTTGAGCGGAGAAGACAACATGATCAAAGCGTTTCAAAACAACGAAGACATTCACAAAAGTACCGCTGCCAAAGTGTTTAATGTGCCCTTGGGCGAGGTGACCAAAGAACAACGAAGCCATGCCAAAACAGTAAACTTTGGAATCGTGTATGGTGTTTCGGCTTTTGGGTTGAGCAACCAAACCAATTTGAGCCGACAAGAAAGTGCCGCGCTCATTGAGGCATACTACAAAACCTACCCCAAACTCAAAGCCTATATGCAAAACCAAGTTGATTTTGCTAGAGAGAACGGCTATGTGCAAACAGTTTTGGGCCGTAGACGGTATTTAAAAGACATCAACTCGGCCAATGCCATGGTGCGCAGTGGCGCCGAACGCAATGCCGTGAATGCACCCATACAAGGTAGTGCGGCTGACATCATTAAAATTGCGATGATCAACATTCATCAAAAATTAACGGAAAAGAAAGCCGACGGCTCGGAATGGAAATCAAAAATGTTGTTGCAAGTGCACGATGAATTGGTGTTTGACGTACATCTTTCGGAGATTGAACTCATCAAACCACTCATCAAACACGAAATGGAACAAGCCTTCGTGCTGCAAGTGCCCTTGGAAGTAGAAATGGGCATGGGCGACAACTGGCTGGAGGCGCATTAAAGGTTGGAGGAATTAGGGTGTAGGGATTAGGACGTAGGTTTTAGGACGTAGGTTTTAGGGTTTGACTATTTTTATAAAACCTGAAACTTGAAACCTGAAACCTCACCCGAGGAGATAGTCGACCGACGAAGCGGAGCGGAGTAAACTAAATTTTTCTCGTCGATTCCCGCTGACGCAATTCGGTTTTAACCACCGAAGTGACAAAGGGCAAATGCTCTTCTTTGGATTCCAAACGATCAATGAGTAGCTGAGCAGCCGCAGCGCCAATTTCTGGACCGTGTTGGCTCACGGTAGATAAGCTGGGCGACAAACGTCGGGACCAAACCCCGTCGGCGAATCCAATGACGGATAAATTTTCTGGGATTTTATAGCCCAATTTCAAGCCCAACTTAATGGCCGAAACCGAGGCGTGTTCGTCTAAAGCAAAAATTCCGTCCAGTTTTTGGTTGGAAAGTACGGCCAAGGCTTTGGAATCAAAATCAGCTTCATTGTCTGTGAGTACAGTGAGTGCTGGCTGCACGTTTATGTTGTTCTTTTTCAGACAAGTAGTGTAGCCTTCGGCTCTCAATTTCCCTACACTTAGGTTATCAATAGACGAAAACAAAGCGATGTTTTTACAACCTAAATTTACTAAATGTTGGGTAGCATGAACTGCCGAATCTAAATCATCCACGATTACTTTGTCACAGGCCACTTGGTCGCACACACGGTCAAACATCACGATAGGCGTGCCTTCGTTAATCACATCTTTTAAGTGGCTGTATTCTTGCAATTTTTGGGCTTCTTCAGAAATGGATAAAATGAACCCATCTATGGTTCCGTTGGATAACATTTCTAAAGTATGCGCTTCTTTTTCTAAGTTCTCGTTTGAGATGCAAGTAATCACATTATATCCGCGTGCATCGGCTACTTTTTCGATACCGGTAAACACCTTGGCAAAAAAGGAATTGAGGATATTGGGGATAATGACCCCGATGGTTTTGGTTTTTCTGTTCTTGAGGTTGAGCCCAATGATATTGGGTTTGTAATTTTTTAATTTGGCGTATTCTTGAACTTTCTGTTTGGTTTGTTCGCTAATTTCTGGACTGTCGTTTAAGGCCTTCGACACGGTAGAAACTGACACATGCAGTTCCTTGGCGATTTGTTTTAAGGTGGCTTTTACTTTCATAAGTTCTCAAATTTGAGTGGTAAAAATAAGAAACATTCAACTAATGCGGCTACCTTTTGTTTTATAAAATTGGTATCCCCCGCCAAAAACGTTTTTTATGAACAAATTCCACTGAAAGTTGCATTTGAATCAACATAATTTGCAACATTTTTAAGACAATTAGCTTTGCCATTAAAAACTCGTAAAATAATCTTTTACAGCTATTTGTATTTGTAATAATAAATTGTACTTTTGCGACCCCTATTCCGAAGCATCGGCAGGGGATGGAATGTTTAATTAAAATAAAATTATGGACGCATTAAGCTACAAGACAATGTCTGCAAGCAAAGCCACTGTTAACAAAGAGTGGATTGTTGTAGATGCTGATGGGCATAACTTAGGACGTCTTGCATCAAAAGTCGCAATGATCTTGAGAGGCAAGTACAAACCGAGTTACACCCCACACGTGGACTGTGGAGATAACGTAATTGTTATCAACTCAGAAAAAATCAACCTTACGGGTACAAAAATGGATGACAAAATTTACATGCGTCATACCGGCTATCCAGGAGGACAACGAACTTTAACTGCTAAAGTTTTGCAATCTAAAAACCCTGCTGCTTTGGTAGAAAAAGCGGTAAAAGGGATGTTACCAAAAAACAAATTGGGTGCAGAGCTTTTCAGAAATTTAAATGTAAATGTAGGTGGTGAGCACAAATTTGCGGCTCAAAAACCTAAAACAGTTAACCTAAACGATCTTAAGTAATGGGAGTTATTCACAAAATCGGTAGAAGAAAAACCGCTGTTGCGCGTGTGTATGTTTCTGAAGGAACAGGTAAAATCACCGTAAACAAAAAAGAATTTGCAACCTACTTTCCAACGGCTACTTTACAATACAAAGTATTACAACCGATGTCTATGACAGAGAACGTAAACAACTATGATGTAAAAGTAAACGTGTACGGAGGTGGTTCAACTGGTCAAGCAGAAGCTGTTCGTATGGCTTTGGCACGTGTAATGTGCGAAGTTGGCGAAGGAAACAGAGCAATCTTGAAACCAGAAGGGTTATTAACCAGAGACCCAAGAATGGTAGAGCGTAAAAAATTCGGTCAGAAAAAAGCGAGAAAGAGATTCCAATTCTCGAAACGTTAATCGGCATATTTTTTCGATTTTCATTCGAAATTTATTGAGTAAAAACAACTGCGCTGATTTAATGTCAGCCTAATTAACAAAAAGTTATTGTTGCTCCCAGTAAAATGGGAACTTAGTTTAGCATCTAAATGAAGCCTTACGGCAAAAGCTAACAGCCATCAGCTGACAGCTCAACGCTCAAACGGAACATTGCTAATTCAACAGAACGTAAACTAGTACAAAAAAATGGCAAACAAAGTAGAAGTTAAAGAATTACTAGAAGCAGGTGTTCACTTTGGACACATGACTAGAAAATGGGACCCAAACATGGCCCCTTACATTTATATGGAGCGTAATGGAATTCACATTATCAACCTATACAAAACCGCTGCAAAAATTGAAGAAGCAAGCGAAGCGATGCAAAAAATCGCTGCCTCTGGCCGAAAAATTTTATTCGTAGCAACCAAAAAACAAGCAAAAGACATCGTTGCTGAAAAAGCAAAAGCCGCCAACATGCCTTACATCACTGAAAGATGGCCTGGTGGAATGTTAACCAATTTCGTTACTATTCGTAAAGCTGTGAAAAAAATGGCTTCTATTGATAAAATGAAAAAAGATGGAACATTCATGACGCTTTCTAAGAAAGAGCGTTTGCAAGTAGATCGTCTTCGTGCAAAATTAGAGAAAAACTTAGGTTCAATCGCCGACATGTCTAGACTCCCAGCGGCTTTGTTCGTAGTAGACATTAAAGCAGAACACATCGCGATAAAAGAAGCACAAAAATTAAACATTCCAGTTTTCGCCATGGTTGATACCAATTCGGATCCACGTGAAGTAGATTACGTAATTCCAGCCAATGATGATGCTTCCAAATCAATCGAAAAAATCTTATCTCTTGTAACTGCTGCCGTTATCGACGGGCTTTCCAACCGAAATGCCGAAGGAGATGCTGCGCCAGAAATGGAAGCTGAAGCAACAGAAGAAGAAGTTACTGTTGCAGAAGTTGTAGCAGAAGCCGCTGCAGAAGAAGTAGTAGCAGAAGAAGTAGTAGCAGAAGCTGCTGTTGAGCCTGCCGCTGAAAGCGCTCCCGAAACTACTGAAGAAGCAACTACAACTGAAGAATAAATCAATTTTAAATTCCAAATTTTAAATTCCAAATTCCAAAAACAACTTAATTCAGGTCTGTTACATTTGGGATTTGAAGATTGGAATTTTTACTTTAAACATTAAATAAATTATATAGTATGGCTACAATTACAGCTGCAGACGTAAATAAATTAAGAACAATCACAGGCGCAGGTATGATGGACTGCAAAAAAGCCTTGGTAGAATCAGACGGTGATTTTGATTTAGCAATCGAAAATCTTCGTAAAAAAGGACAAAAAGTAGCCGCAAACCGTTCGGACAGAGAATCTATAGAAGGTGCGGTGATCGCGGTGGTGAATGCCGACAAAACAGAAGGTGTTGTAATTGCGTTAAATTGCGAAACAGACTTCGTGGGGAAAAACGAATCCTTTGTAAAATTGGCACAAGAATTGGCTGAATTGGCTATCAATTTTGACACTAAAGATGCATTCATGGCTGCTCCTTTTCAAAGTATTACAGTTGCCGAAAAATTGATCGAGCAAACTGGTGTTATTGGAGAAAAAATTGAAATCGGTGCATTCGAAAAATTGAACGGAACATTTGTAGGGTCATACATCCACGCAGGCAATAAAATTGCTACTTTGGTTTCTTTATCTGCTGCTGTTGCAGGAGCCGACGAAGTTTCTAGAAACGTAGCCATGCAAGCTGCGGCGATGAACCCAATCGCTTTAAACGAAGCGGGTGTTGATGCCGAAATCATTGCCAAAGAAATTGAAATTGCCAAAGACATGTTGCGTCAAGAAGGAAAACCTGAGGCCATGATCGAAAATATTGCTAAAGGTAAATTAGGACGTTTCTTTAAAGACAACACCTTGGTAAACCAAGATTACATTAAAGACAGCTCGATGAGTGTAGCCAATTATGTAAAATCGGTTGATGCAAACTTAGTTGTGACTGGATTTAAAAGAGCGGCTCTAGGTTAATTACAATTCACTATAGCTTTTTAAAAACACCTTCTTCATCGAAGGTGTTTTTTTTATAAAATTAGTGTTATATTTTTTCGGCAAAATTTATACTGGTAGTTATTTTTACTATACTTGTAGTTAGAAATCAAAAAAAGTTAAATCAAATTATTTTACTATGAAAAAAATTGTTTTGTTCTTAGGTATTTTATTTTGTGTGCAAACCAACGCACAAAGTTCTAAACGCGAAGAAGGAATTGTAATTGGGGTGAAAGGCGGATTAAACATGTCAAACTTTATGGGTGACGTGGAAGATCAAGGCATGCGTACCAGTATCCATTTGGGTTTATTGGCCGAGATTATTGTGTCTGACAAATTTTCTGTACAACCTGAATTGTTGTATTCTGGACAAGGTTCTACCTATACCGGTCCAAACCCAGGATTTGCCAGAATCAAATTAGATTACTTAACGGTACCCGTTTTGGGCAAATTTGGGCTAACTGACAAATTGAGCTTTGAAGCAGGACCACAATTGGGTTTATTGCTTTCTTCCAAATTAAAAACCAACGATTCAAACAACAAGATTGAGGGCGTTAAAACCTTAGACTTCGGTTTGAATGCAGGTTTAGAATACGAATTAGGTAGCGGCGTAATCTTTCAAGGTCGTTACAATCTAGGACTTACGGATACAGGCTTAACTGGAGATTCAAATAAAAGAGCCAGTAACTCGGTAATTCAATTTTCTGTAGGCTACTTGTTCTAGCCTTAAAACCAAACTGAACAAAAAACTCAAAAATGAAAACCAAAAATGAAAAAACTAATTTTAATTACACTGAGCGCAGTATTGTGTTCTTCTGTGCTTTTGGCTCAGGATAGCCAAAAAGAAATGAAGGAAACCAAGTACAGACGTAGCTCTTTGCACACCATCTTGATTGAATCTTCTGGCTTTCCTAAAAAAGATCAAGTAATCAATGCCTATTATGGTGCGCCTTTTCCAGACAAATACGACAACCACAACATTGGAGCAAAATCATTTAATCCTGCCAAATATTCTACTGATACCGTAGAATCTAAAACACCAGAAGTAATTGAAAAATACTTCAAAGACGAGCAAATTGCCAAAAAAATGGTCGCCAAATGGTTCAACCGCCAAGCTGATGGCAATTTTGATTATAGCCTAATTAGTGAGCGTGGAGCTTTTAATGCTTCGTTCTTGGATTCCAAAACAGCAGCAGCTTCAAGTGATGGAAAATACTTGTTGCAAGCAGCAGGATTTGAGTTAATCAACAATACGTTTGTGGTAGTTTCTACGATGAAGTTCGATGAAAACGAACCCATTGCGAGAGGGATTCGTGATGTTGCTATTTTAGCCGCACAAAACGCTCCCGGGTTGTTGCGTATGGGGATCGAAAAAGCAGCTGAAATTGCCTACAACAAAGGAAAAGAAGGCTACTCGGTTTGGACGACTTCTTACTTGTATAAATTGAAATGGGATGACGCAACTCAAGGGTCATTCTTTCAAGACATGTATGGGGAGAAAGAGGATAAGTCAATGACTCCTGCTAAAAAAGCCTTATTTGATAAGAACACTGATTTGTTTCAAATGGAATATGTAGGTGCGCAAAAATCAACCACGTTGGTTACTTTCTCTTTGAAAGTAAAAAGAACCGAAGACCAAATCATCAACCTTTCGGTTACACGTAACATCGAGAAAGTATTTGCCAAATTGCAAAAGAACTACGATGTGTTTAAACCTAAAGTTCCGTTGTATACTGGAGAACCAATCACCGCAAAAATTGGGATGAAAGAAGGTCTAGAAGATGGCGACAAATTTGAAGTGTTGGAAGCTGTTATGGACCAAAAGACTGGAAAAATTGAATACAAAAGCATTGGAACCATCAAAGTGGATGGCGACAAAATTTGGGACAACCGTTTCAATTTGGGCGACGAAGCCCCAGCTGAAGGCGCTTTAGACAGAACAACATTCAAAGGAGGAAAAAAATTCTACCCAGGCTTGTTGATTCGTCAACTTAAATAAAAATTTTACAGCCATTCCTTTGTTTCGGCAAGGGAATGGTTTTTTATTAATTCTAAAACAAAACAAAAATGAAACAAGTAGTATTTACCCTTTTGGCTGTTGTAGCTTTTGCATTTAATGCAAATGCTCAAGCGAAGAAAAAAGCAGATAAAGACACCAAAAACTGGCGTTATGAAATTGAAGCCGTTCAGCAAGGAGTTGCCGGAACGTATTTGATTAAAGTATGGTCGTATTCTAAAAAACCAGATGTGGCTATTGATCAAGCCAAAAAGAATGCCGTACACGGAATTATCTTTAGAGGATATGCTGGAACAGATCGTGTTCCTGGTCAATCTCCTTTAACAAGCAATCCAAACATCGAAGAAGAAAAAGCCGATTTTTTTGACGCGTTTTTCGCCGATGGTGGGAAATATATGAAATTTGTATCGTTGACCAACGACGGGGCTGTAGCGGCCGAAGACCGAATGAAAGTAGGCAAAGAATACAAAATAGGTGTTTTAATTTCTGTACGTAAAGAAGAATTGCGTAAAGACTTAGAAAATGCTGGAATTATTAAAGGATTGTCTGCAGGATTTTAATACAAAACAAAATGAAAAAATTAATTGCAACTTTAGTCGTGTTAGTGCTTACGATAAGTGCTACTGCTCAGAAAAAAACAGCTGGGTATTACTCCTACAAAACAGAATGTATGGGAGTAGAATTAGACGGTTCTCAAACCTTGAAAGCATGGGGTAACGGAAGAAATCGTGCCGATGCAGTGGAACAAGCCAAAAAGAATGCGATGCGTGATGTAATTTTTAATGGCATCCGCGAAGGCAAACAAGAGTGCAATCAAAAACCGATTGTATTTGAAGTAAATGCACAAGAAAAATACGAAGATTATTTTAACGCTTTCTTTTCTGATGGTGGTGAATACAAAAACTTTGTTTCCCTTCGTGACGAGCGAATTGGCAATAAATTGAGCCGCGACCGTAAAAAAACGTCTGAAAGTGTAACCAATGGGTTGGTAGTTCGTGTTTTACGTGCCGAATTAAAAGCCAAATTGATTGCTGACAACATTATTAAACAATAATCAAAACATATGAAAATTAATTTTAAATATTTAATCGTCTCTCTTTTTGCTTTAGTAGCAGTTGAATCATTTGCTCAAGCAAAAAAACCACTCATTATGGTAGTACCTAGCGACAACTGGTGTATCACTAATGGTTTTTTTATGGAATTTGACAACCAAGGTTCCAAAATGAAAATTTCTGATTACAAACGTGCGGTACAAGAAAATACCGAATTGACGTTGGTCATGAATAAATTAGGTGAATTAATGGCTGCCCGTGGGTTTCAATTGAAATCGTTGGAGCAAACCTTGAAGTCTATTGAGTCAGAAGCAGCTGAAAACGCAATGACTACTAGTAAAACAGGTGCTGGCGTGAGCGAAAGCCCAGTTGACAAATTGAAAAGTGTAGCCAAAGCTGATATTTGGATGCAAATCAACTGGAAAATCAATTCATTTGGTCCTAAAAAATCAGTGACCTTTGATTTGGCTGGTTTTGATGCCTACACCGACAAAAACGTGGCGGGCGCTTCTGGAACTGGAAATGACTTAATTGGTGCTCCACTACCGGTAATGTTAGAAACTGCCGTTTTATCTCACTTGGATAACTTTAATGGATTGCTTCAAAAACACTTCGAAGATATGTTTGAGAACGGTAGAGAAGTAACCATGAGAATTAAAAAATTCGATTCGTTTGAAGGAGATTTAGAATCAGAATACGAAGGGGAAGAATTGGGTTCAATCATTGAGAAATGGGTTTCTGACAACACCGTTAAAGGCCGATTCAGCACTACTGAATCATCTGAGAACAAAATGTATTTTGAGCAAATTCGTATTGCCTTAATGGATGCCACCGGGAAAGCACAAGATACCCGTGGATGGGCTAAAGGCTTACAAAAATTCTTAAAAGAAAAATACCAAATCACGGCTAAACTAACCATGAAAGGATTAGGTCAAGCCTCAATTGTAATTGGAGAAAAATAAAAAATTAACTACTTATGAAAAAAATACTTTTAGCAATCTGTGTGCTTGGTTTGTCGTTAACGGCAGCTGCACAAAACACGGCTGGAAAATCTGACGATGGCGCTCGTATAGCACTAACTCCTTATATTCCTGCGCAAATTGAAGGACTAACTCCGGCTGTAAAAGCTAGTTTGTCTAACAAATTGTCACAAATCGCTTCGGCTAATGGGTTGGGAGGTTCTTCTAATTCAAGATTTATTATTACTACCAATGTATCCGTTTTAACTAAAGACATTACGCCTACTGCACCACCGATGCATGCGTATACGTTAGAAGTAACCTTATACATTGGCGATGGATTAGAAGGCACCTTGTTTTCTACTCATTCTGTAACCTTGAAAGGTGTGGGGACTAACGAAACCAAAGCCTATATCGCGGCCTTAAATGGATTGAAAACAAAAGATCCAATGTACCAAACGTTCATCGAAAAAGGGAAAACCAAAATCATGGAATACTTCAACAGTAAATGTGATTTTATTCTGAAAGATGCACAAACCATGGCGGCTCAAAACAAATATGAGGATGCCATTATGAAATTAACAAGTGTGCCAGAAGTTTGTAAAGCCTGTTACGACAAAGCGATGGATGCGGTGGCGCCTATTTACCAAAAACAAATTGACCGTGCGTGCAAACAACGTTTGATGGAAGCTACAACGGCTTGGAATGCAGCGCAAGACTTATCAAGTGCAGAAAATGCAGGTGGAATTCTATCTCAAATTGAGCCAGGAGCATCTTGCTATAAAGAAGCTCAGGTGTTGTCATCAAAAATTGCACAACGTGTAAAAGAGTTGGATCAGAGAGAATGGAAATTCCAAATGAAACAACAACAAGACAATGTGGATATCCAAAAAGCGACCATCAAAGCGGCTCGTGACATTGGTGTTGCATACGGGAACAACCAACCAGACGTAGTATACAAAGTATACGGTTGGTGGTAGAAAACCCTTTATATCACAACCAAAAACCTCTACTTTTGTAGAGGTTTTTTTATTTATACTAAATCAATTTTATGTTTCAATCCAAAAAAGACATCATCTATATCGTGTTGGCAGGCATCTTCATAACCAATGCGGTAGTGGCCGAACTCATTGGCGGCAAACTCATATACATTGGCCCCTATGTAATGAGCGTTGGTGTGTTGCCTTGGCCTATCGTATTTATCACCACCGATTTAATCAACGACTATTTTGGCGTAAAAGGCGTAAAAAAGCTGTCCTTACTCACCGCCGCATTAATTACATATTGTTTTGTGATCTTGTATTTTGCGCTGAAAATCCCTGCCGTACAAGGTGCCGGTCTGGTTACCGATGCTCAATTTACGGCGGTTTTTGGCCAGAGCATGTGGATTATTGTGGGCAGTATTACGGCCTTTATGGTGTCGCAGTTGATTGATGTGACCATCTTCCACTTTTTCAAAAACAGAACCGGCAAAAAAATGATTTGGCTG
>CAMBOW010000047.1 GCA_945869365.1 Flavobacterium psychrophilum
CAAACGGATGTTGTTGCCTTTGTAGGATGGCATGGCTGTTTCTTGGTCTTTATCCAATTCAAACACAAAACTGTGGCTCATGCCCAAGGGAGTAAAAATCATTTTTTGAATGGCCTCAGGGTAGCGCAGGCCGGTGATTTTCTCAATCACCAAAGCCAAAATCGCGTAGTTGGTGTTGCAGTAACTAAAGTGAGTATTAGATGGACTTTCCAACTGGATGTTTTTTTCGCCGAGCAAACGCAACACGTCTTCGTTGCTCAAGGTTTGGTTGCGGTCCCACACGCCGGGATCTTCGGTAAAATAGGCGTAATTGCGCATACCACTGCGGTGGGCCAACAAACTCCGAATGGTCACTTCGGGATACGGAAAACTCGGTAAGATGCTGTTTATTTTTTGGTCTAGACTAATCTGGTTTTTATTCACCAACAACAACACGGCCGTGGCGGTAACGACTTTGCTCACCGAGGCAATGTGCAAGGGAGTCTCAGCCGTGATGGGCGTTTGGGTTTCCCGTTTGCCTATGCCTTGGTAACGCTCGTAAATGATTTGTCCGTTTTTGGCTACCAAGAAACTCAAATTTGATTGGTTGCTGCTCCAAAACTTCGCACAAAATTTATCAATCGCATAGCGTTTATCGGCAATATAATTGCGGGATAATTTGGGGTAATTTACTTGCGAAGGCAATAAAATTGGGATGCGGCCATCAATCATATCCGAGAGCTCAGATCCGGTTCGATCTTGTTTAGTACAAGCCCAAGGCTGTAAAAACAAAACGGATAAAACGAGTATAAAGAGTAGTAAAAATCGACGCATTGCAAGGCTTTAAAAATCAAATATAGCGAAACGCAGTTCGGCCGCTAGCAGTAACTTATTAACCAAGGAGCTGTTTTTATTAACTATTTGGGCTAATGTTTTGACTTTCAGGAATTCGTGTATTTCCAGTTTTCGAAAATTTGAGGTTGAAAAGGTTGTCGTAAAAATGTACCTTTGAGCTCATTAAATCCAAAAAGGAATATGAAATTCGGAATCATCAAAGAACGCAAGACCCCGCCAGATCGCCGAGTGGTGTTTTCTCCTCAAGCTTTAGTCGCCCTAAAAAATCAATTTCCGCAGGCCGAGATCAAAGTAGAATCGTCGGATATTCGCGTGTTTTCAGATGAGGAATACCAACAAGCCGGGTTTGAAGTATCCACCGATCTATCCGATTGTGACGTGCTATTTGGCGTGAAAGAAGTGCCAGTTGACGCCTTGATTCCCAACAAAAAATATTTTTTCTTTTCGCACACCATCAAAAAACAACCGTATAACCGCAAGTTATTGCAAGCCATTTTAGAAAAAAATATTGATTTGTACGACCACGAAACGATTGTTGATAGTCAATACAAACGCCTGATAGGCTTTGGTCGTTACGCAGGAATTGTGGGCGCTTACAACGGATTACGTGGCTTTGGATTAAAATATGAATTGTTCAATATTCCCAAAGCCGAGAGTTTGAGTGGAAAGGATGCACTCATTGCCAAACTAAAACGCCAAATCTTGCCACCCATCAAAATTGTTTTGACTGGAAAAGGCAAAGTGGCTATGGGTTCTAAAGAAATTTTGGATGGGATGAAAATTAAAGAAGTGAGTGCCACCGATTTCTTAACCAAAATATATTCAGAGTCCGTATATACCCAAATTGATGTGTTGGATTATAACAAACGCCAAGACAGAACCCCTTCGTCTAAAGCGGATTTTTATGCCAATCCTTCTGACTACACCTCTGATTTTGAACGCTTCTCCAAAATGGCCGATGTGTTTATGGCCGGGCATTTTTATGGCAATGATGCGCCAGCGATACTCACACGAGACATGCTGCAAGCGCCTGATTGCAATATTCGTGTTGTAGCGGATATTTCCTGTGATGTAGATGGCCCAATTGCTTGCACGCTCCGAGCTTCAACCATCGCTGATCCATTTTTTGGATATTTGCCTAGCGAACACCAAGAAGTTCCCTACATGCATCCGGCTGCTATTGTCGTGATGTCGGTTGATAATTTGCCTTGCGAATTGCCCAACGACGCTAGTGTAGGTTTTGGTGAAACGTTTTTAGCCCACGTTATTCCTGCTTTTTTTAACAACGACCAAGACCAATTGTTGTCCCGCGCGCAACTCACTGCTCAGGGAAAATTGACTCCGCGTTTTGCGTATTTGCAAGAATATGCAGATGAAAAATAACCAAATAGTATTTCAGTAATTGTAATATACCATGAAAAAAATCACGCTTATCCTTTTGCTTAGTGTTGCCTTACATTCCATTGCCCAACGCGTGCAATCGCCCAATCAATTAGTTACTCTAACTTTTCAAATGGCCGAAAAAGGGACACCTAGCTATACCGTAACGTACAAGAATAAGCCAGTTGTAATGTCGAGTTCCTTGGGCATTTACTTAAAAGACAATGCCGATTTGGCTTCGCATTTTACCGTATCGGACACCAAAACCAGCAGCGTGAACGAAAGTTGGAAACCCGTATTGGGTGAGAAATCGGTCTACCTAAACCAGTATAACGAGCTGGTGGTATCCTTGACGCAAATGGCGACTGATCGCAAACTAAATTTAATTTTTCGCGTTTTTAATGAAGGCGTCGCGTTTCGTTACGAGGTGCCCAAACAAGCCAATTTATCTTATTTTGTAGTATCCGAAGAGAAAACCGAATTCAACTTGGCCGGAGATCACAAAGCCTTTTGGTTGCCCGGCGATTACGACAGCCAAGAATATCCGTATACCGAATCAAAAATATCTCAAATCAACACCGATTTAGTTGACAAAAACAATGGTATAGCTTTAAAATCGATTCAAAACAAAATGCGCGTCCAAACGCCGTTGCAACTCAAATCGGCTGACGGCTTGTACATCAATCTATTTGAAGCCGCGGTGAATAATTACCCGGTCATGCATTTAGACGCTGTGCCTGCCGAATTTAAATTTACCTCCAATTTGGTGCCCAATGCCATTGGAGACAAAGCCTATTTGCGCACCCCATTTGCTTCCCCTTGGAGAACAATAATGGTGAGTGATGATGCCCGTGATATTGTGGGATCTAAAATGATATTTAACTTAAACGAGCCTTGTAAACTCGACGATACGTCTTGGATAAAGCCCATGAAATACGTAGGGATATGGTGGGAAATGCATGTGGGCGTTGCTACATGGGATTATGCTGGATCACAAAATGCCCAAAATGCAGCGGGTAATTTAATACCATCTGGCCGACACGGTGCCACGACTGCCAAAACAAAAAAGTACATTGATTTTGCAGCTAAACACGGTTTTGATGGTGTATTGGTTGAAGGGTGGAATACCGGCTGGGAAGATTGGTTTGGTAATTGGAAAGAAGATGTATTTGATTTTACAACCCCTTATCCTGATTTTGACATAGCAGAAATTTCGAACTATGCCAAAGCCAAAAACATAAAAATGATCATGCACCACGAAACCTCAGGTTCGGTAGGCAATTACGAAAGACACTTGGATCGCGCGTTTGAAAACATGATCAGATACAATTATCCGGCAGTTAAAACCGGTTATGTGGGCCGTATTATTCCGCGTGGTGAATTCCATGACGGACAAGCCATGGTTAATCATTACAATTTTGTAGCCCAACGTGCGGCCGATTACAAACTAATGGTCAATTCGCATGAGAGTTCTCACTTAACTGGTTACAACCGAACCTATCCCAATTACATTGCTGCCGAGGCCGCCCGAGGAAATGAATTCAATGCTTGGAGTATAGGAAATCCGCCCATGCACGAGACGATCTTGCCTTTCACCCGCTTGTTGGGAGGTCCCATGGATTATACGCCGGGAATTTTTGAGATTAAAATGAATGTCTACGACAAAAACAAAAAAGAACAGGTGCATACTACATTGGCTAAGCAATTGGCTTTGTATGTTACCATGTATTCGCCCATCCAAATGGCAGCCGATTTGCCCGATAATTATGAGAAATACCTCGATGCTTTTCAGTTTATCAAAGACGTAGCGGTAGATTGGCAAGACAGCAAGTATTTGGAAGCCGAACCCGGAGATTATATAACGGTTGTGCGGAAAGCCAAGAATTCAGAAAAATGGTTTTTGGGTGCAATAACTGATGAAAATGCGCGTAAATCTGCCTTGGCTTTAGACTTTTTAACCAAAGGGCAAAAATACAAGGCGATTATCTACCAAGACGCAAAAACAGCCCATTGGGAAACCAATCCCAAAGCCTATGAAATTAAAACGCTTACCGTTACGGCAAAATCTAAAATCGAATTGAATTTAGTAGCGGGTGGGGGAACGGCGATTAGTTTTGAGCCGATTCAGTAGATTGGAGTAGGGTGTTTCGCAAACGTTGTATTACACGGAACTTTAGTGCAATGAAATCGATTTCGTTAATAACTATTCACGAATTTTAGGTCGTCATTTTATATTAAACCTATATTTATGAAAATTTTGAACAATTGGAACTTGTTCTGCCTATTCAAAAAAAACTAACCAAAACCAACTTAAAAAATTTCGTATGAATTCAGTACAAACTAAAACCAATTGGGCACAATTCATTCCGCTCGTAACCGTATTTTTCTTTTGGGGATTTGTGGCCGCCAGCAATGATATTTTGATTCCCGTATTTAAAAAAGCATTTGATTTAACGCAAGGTGAAAGTCAATTGGTATCAGTGGCTTTTTATATTGCCTATACAGTTGGGTCAATTATTTACATGCTTGTATCCCTTGCTATTGGTAAGGATTTGGTGAACAAAATTGGGTATAAAAATGGGTTAGCCTTAGGACTCACCATTTCAGCCCTAGGAACTTTATTATTTTACCCAGCAGCAAATATGCATTCGTTTCCTTTAATGCTATCTGGATTATTTATTGTTGCACTTGGTTTCTCCTTACAACAAACCGTTGCCAATCCTTTGGCAATTGCTTTAGGTCCCATCACGACGGGTTCACAACGACTCACCTTGGCAGGAGGAATCAACAATTTAGGAACTACGATTGGACCGCTAATCGTGAGTTTTGCTATTTTTGGATCAGCGGCCTCAGCCAATACCGAAATGAGTATCGAAAGCGTTAAAATACCCTATTTAATATTGGGTGTTGCATTTTTGCTAGTTGCCGTTTTACTTAAATTTTCTTCGCTTCCTGAGCATCCAGCTGCCATTGATGAAACAACTGAAGACAGCAGCAATGTTCGATCTTCAGCATTAAAATACCCGCAATTGGTGTTGGGAATGATCGCCATTTTTATTTACGTAGGCGTTGAAGTTTCTACCGCCAGTAATTTGCCGGCTTACATGGAAAATCATTTAGGCTTTTTAACCAAAGACATTGCGCCCTACATTTCATTATATTGGGCCAGTTTGATGATTGGTCGTTGGACCGGTGCGGTTGAAGCTTTTACCGACAACATGAGTTTGCAAAAAATATTGCGATTCATTGCGCCCTATTTGGCATTTGGCGTGTTTTTGTTTGTCAATGCAGTTGCCAAACACGATTTGAGCGTATTTTACATTTATGCTGCGATCATTTTAGTTTTAATTGCCGCCGATATGGCCAGCAAAGGAAATCCGGCACGTATGTTGCTCATTTTTTCTGTATTAGGAATCGTGGCTTTAATTACAGGCATGGCCACCAGCGGAATGGTAGCAGTGTATGCCTTTATTAGTGTTGGGTTATTCTGCAGTACTTTATGGCCTTGTATCTTTACCCTAGCCGTAAGTGGGTTAGGCAAACACACCAGCCAAGGAAGTAGCTTTTTGATCATGATGATCATGGGTGGAGGAATTGTAAGTTGGTTACAAGGAACTGTTGCCGATTCTATTGGAATTCAATCCAGTTATATTGTTGGGGTATTTTGCTTTGTTTATTTGGCTTTTTATGGTTGGAAAGTGAGCGGCATCTTAAAAAGTCAAGGAATAGATTTTGATAAAAAAATAAGCGGCGGACACTAGTCTAATACAGTAATACAAATTTTAAACTCCGAAGGAAATTCTTTCGGAGTTTTTTTATGCAAGAACTTTAGTAAATAGCGGTGGTGTATACAATTTAATTTACTTTTGAATTCTATTGAAATCCCTATGAAAAAAATTAGCTTTTTGTTATTGTTTCAAACTTCGCTCCTGTTTGCCCAAACGCCAGATGAACTCTTTTTGAAGCAAATCTATTCCTCAGCCTTAACCCAATCGAGCTGTTATGCTTGGCTTGATGATTTATCCAATAAAATTGGCCAACGACTCTCAGGCTCCAAAGGCGCCGAATTGGCTGTAGCCTATACCAAAAGTCAGTTGGACCAGTTGGGAGTAGACAAGGTGTATTTACAAGAAGTTACCGTACCCAAGTGGGTGAGAGGCGCCAAGGAGCAAGCCTACTTGCAAGTAGAAGGAAAAAAAATACCATTTTCGATCTGTGCCTTGGGATTATCGGTAGCAACACCACCTACAGGCATTTCAGCATCGGTGATAGAAGTACACAGTTTAGACGAATTGGCTCAGTTGGGTACACAAGCAATAAAAGGCAAAATAGTATTTTTCAATAGACCGATGAATCCCGAATTTATAGAAACCTTTCGTGCCTATGGCAGTTGTGTCGATCAGCGTTCTTCGGGCGCACGCGAAGCCGGAAAATTGGGTGCCTTAGGCGTTATTGTTCGGTCGATGAATTTACGCATAGATGATTTGCCGCACACCGGAATGACCAATTATGGCGATACACCGGTGGCCCAACGCATTCCTACTGCATCTATTTCTACACTTGGTGCCAATCAGTTGAGTAGCTTACTAAAAGACAACCCGACTGCTTCTTTTTACTTTAAACAATCCTGTCAAACTTTTGCCGATGTGACGTCCTACAATGTGGTGGGTGAAATTACTGGCTCCGTTTACCCCAACCAAATCATGGTAGTGGGTGGACATTTGGATTCTTGGGATTTGGGCGACGGTTCGCATGACGATGGCGCCGGTTGTGTGCAAAGTATGGCGGTGTTGGAAATACTCAAAAAACTCAATTATGCGCCCAAACATACCCTTCGAGTGGTCTTATTTATGAACGAAGAAAACGGCGTTAAAGGCGGAATGAAATACGAAGAACTGGCTGTAAAAAACAAAGAGCAACATGTATTTGCCTTAGAAAGTGACTCGGGTGGATTTTCGCCCAGAGGATTTTCTATCGAAGCAACTGATGCACAAGTAGCACAAATACAAACATGGGAATCCCTATTTGAACCCTATTTGCTGCATATTTTCAGAAAAGGGCATTCGGGAACCGACATAGGCCCATTAAAAGATGCTAACATTGTGAAAGTGGGACTACAGCCTGATTCGCAACGCTATTTTGATTACCACCATGCGGCCAACGATACCTTTGATGCGGTGAACAAAAGAGAGTTAGAATTGGGCGCCGCTGCAATGACTTCCTTGATGTACTTGTGGGATAAAACCAATTAGAGTTTAAAAATTCCCCCTACGGCAATAATTCGCTCAAAAAAGGTAAAATGTTGGCTGGCTTTGTCGGCGGCATTTTGTGTGGTGCGAATATCATTCATGTTGATGTAGCCATATTTAAATTCGCCTTGCACGTAAAAGTGCTTCAAAAAGGTAACGTTAAGTCCGGCTTTGGCCGAAACTCCATATCCGGAAAAATGAAAATTATCATGACGTGCTTTTCCCAACATAGTGGTATTGGTTTTGGGGTAAAGCAATCCAGCGCCAAGTCCTTCGGTAAAGTTAATTTGTATCTTGTCGGTGTTGCGGATACCAAACCAATTGGAAATATCGGCAAATCGAGCAATTTCAGTATGGATGTAATTTAATCCATCGGTGTGTTCAAATTGCAAAAAGGTTCCGTCTGAAAAATCTATTGGTTTATTTACGTAAATCCCATTATAAGCTGAGCCCAACTCTGAAGACGGTAAATTTACTGTTCCAGTAACTAAGGCTGTTTGGGATTGATTCATCACGTACTTCATGTGATCCACGCCAATCGAAATGCTATACTGGTCAGCAAAAAAATACCCCATTTTAAAATTAGTTTGTGGAATGGTCATTTTACTGGGATTTATGTAATCGATATGCCAGCCCTTGGGTTTGTCGTGAGCGGTGGCATTTTGCACCGTAAAGTCATAATTTGTTCCTGTATAGCGGATGGAAGATGTACTATACGTTTCTCTGTTTCCGCCCCAGGAAACAAAGAACTTTCCTTTGTTGTGTGCGGTGTATTTGGCTTGTGGTATGTTAGAATCTTGCGCGTAGGAGCAACTCATAGCCAACAACATGCTGGCTACAAAAGTGATTTGGGATATTTTCATAGCGTAAAAATTAAAAAGTAGAAATGGTTTTTCGAATGGCGACCAAGCGGGTCATGAGGCCTTCAAAATAATCCAAATGCAGCATGTTGGCGCCATCACTTTTGGCATTAGCCGGATCAAAATGGGTTTCAATAAATAAACCATCTACACCTACCGCAATTCCAGCGCGGGCAATGGTTTCAATCATATCGGGTCTTCCACCAGTAACGCCAATGGTTTGGTTGGGTTGTTGCAGCGAATGCGTGACGTCTAATACTGTGGTCGCGTATTGCTGCATGGTTGGAATTCCGCGAAAATCTACAATCATATATTGGTAGCCAAACATGGTGCCGCGATCGGTAACCATCACGGTTTCATTATGACAATCCAATACCTTTTGCACGGCATGTTTCATGCTTTCGGGACTCATGAATTGTCCTTTTTTCAGGTTTACTGTTCGTCCTGTTTTGGCTGCAGCTACCACCAAATCTGTTTGACGCACTAAAAAAGCAGGAATTTGCAACACGTCTACATACTGTGCCGCGCGATCAGCATCTTCGTTGGTGTGAATATCCGTTACGGTAGGCACATGAAAAGTTTCAGAAACTTTGCGCAATATTTGGAGTGCTTTTTCGTCGCCAATTCCAGAAAAACTATCAATCCGCGAGCGGTTGGCTTTTTTGAAAGAGCCTTTAAACACCAAGGGAATTTCCAATTTATCGCTAATGCCCACTAGCGTCTCGGCTATGCGCAAAGCCATTTCTTCGCCTTCGATGGCACAAGGTCCGGCCAATAAAAAGAAATTGCCACTATCAGTATGTTTAATTTGAGGAATTGCTGCTATATTCATGGGTCTAATTTGATGCCGCAAAGATAATTATACAAGCCGAATTACGGGCTTGGTTTTGTAATTTAAATTTAAATTAAATAGAACCAGTTATTTAAGTCGTAATCCAACAGGAACCAACAAAGGGCCTTTTTCGTAGTTGTTAAAGTAGAGCAACAACGGTGCTTTTTGATTGACCCATTTTAGTTCGTATTGTTCCAATAGTCCCACACCCATTTCGGAGTGCTTGCTTGTGAACGGACAACAGGTTTTTACTTTACTGTAGCTAATGGGTTCTCCGTGAGGTCCCGCCAAGGCATTCAAAAATCGTTTCACGTTGATACTGTCGTTTTTGGATGAACCATAAAACACATTGATCGGGTATTCTTTCTCGGTGCCGTAGCGTTTTTCTTTGCTGTATTCGCTGAGCAAAAATGTATCTGAAGAAGTCAGCTTTGGCGTAGGCGTTTTGTCGCTGCAGTTTTTTATCACCAAGCTTGATCCGCCACAAGAAAGCAGCAGTAGCGCAAGTCCAAGAATGTATATCGATTTATTTTTCATAAGTAGCTGGGGTTTTAGTACCCAAAGAAAACGAGAAGACAGCCGAACTTAGTATTCCCAAGGAAAAATTTAAAAACAAGGTTTGCAACAAAAAACTTCTGTAGTTGTAATATAAATTCACCTGTGACGTACTCATTTTTTTGGAGGAGACCATAAAGGATTTCATCGAGCTAAAAAAACCGGGGCTAATGTAAGTTAAAGATATGCGTAGTAAAAAGGGAGTGAGCAATCCAATAAAAAGCGTGAGCAAAATACCTGAAATAAATCCTTGGCTTTGGGACATATTTCCCTGATACACGTTTTTTTTCTTGTCTAATAGTGCTACAAAATAGATGCACACGGTAATCAAAATAAACACATTGGTATACAACGTATAGTCAGTGATTCGGCGGTCGTGCAATCCGCTGCTTTTTTCGATGATGATCCAAAGCAAAAAGGCGATCCCAAAATTGATAGCCCATTTGAGCTCAACATGAATTTTTTTCAACATAACGATAAAATTTCGAATTCAAAATTAATTCAATATTTTTAGTTTGTGCTTTGTAGGAGGTAAAATAATAGGATTTTGTATTTTTGGCGAAATTCGTAAATCATGGATAGTCTATTTTATACTTGGCATTGGTCTATATCAGGCTTTTTAATTGCAGTAGTCATGTTAGTGCTCAATTATTATGGTAAAGTATTTGGCGTATCTTCCAATTTACGTACACTTTGTACCGTGATGGGTGCACACAAACACAGTGATTTTTTCAAATTTGATTGGAAAGCACAACGCTGGAATTTGGTCGTGTTGTTTGGAGCCATGCTAGGCGGATGGTTTGCGGTACATTTTATGAGTGATCCCTCAAATATAAGTATACATCCAGCAACCCTTTATCAACTCGAACAATTGGGAATAGATCTCCCACACGGTAATTTAGAGCCCACAACACTATTTGGTAATGCCGTATTTTCCTCCCCAAAAAAAATGAGTTTATTGGTTTTTGGGGGACTGTTAATAGGATTTGGTTCTCGTTACGCCGGAGGTTGCACGTCTGGTCATGCGATAGCCGGTATCAGTAATTTACAGCGCCAGTCGCTCAAAGCGGTGATTGGTTTTTTTGTAGGCGGATTAATCATGGCACACTTTATTTTCCCCTTATTATTCTAAATGAAAAAAGCACTTAAATATTTGGCAATTGGGTTTTTGTTTGGATTGGTTTTAACCAAATCAGAGGCCGTTTCTTGGTATAGAATTTATGAAATGTTTCTATTTCATTCGTTTCACATGTACGGAATTATTGGCACAGCTGTTGTTACAGGTATTATCGGCTTGCAATTCATTAAACGCAAAAAAATTAAAAACAACAAAGGCAATCCAATTGTAATTCCCATCAAAGAAAAAGGCTCTTTTCGCTATTGGATTGGCGGCCTATTATTTGGATTGGGTTGGGCCTTAGTAGGCGCTTGCCCCGGTCCGATATTTATTTTGTTGGGCGCCGGATTTTTGCCTTTGGGACTGGTTTTGCTGGGCGCATTACTAGGTACTTTTATTTATGGAGTGATTAAAGATAATTTGCCTCATTAATTGCCGAAGGTGACTTTTATCATAGAAGGAAGGTAAATACGCAAGTACCTTTATCAAAAATTGCCCCATGAAATCCCTACTTGTTCTTCAGAATTTAAAATGTACGGGTTGTGCATCAACCATTACTTCCAAACTTACCGACTTTGATTTTGTACATAGTGTAATGGTCGATGTAGAAGCCAGCACAGTAGAAGTAATTTATGAACTCGAAACCAACTTACCCATCCTACAAGAAGCCCTACGTAAATTGGGATATCCAGTTGTGGGAGAGGCCAATTCGCTTACAACCAAAGCCAAATCGTATGTGAGTTGTGCAATTGGAAAAATGAATTAAGTGAGTTCGGCACTGAGACCCGCTTCAAGCAAGGCCGAACATTGGGGAATTAATTCGGTTAATTCGCCCGTTTTTACTGTGCATTTTCCTTTGTAGTGTACCAATAAAGCACATTGTTCGGCTTGTTCGGCCGTATGTTCACACACGCGTATGAGCGTTTCAATCACGTGATCAAACGTATTCACGTCGTCATTATACAACACAATTTCGTGTGCATTTCCTACGGCTGTTTCAACCGCTGTTGCTTCCAGAATTTGCTCTTGTGTACTCATGCGTAATTAGCGCTTTTCAAATTCTAAGGAAACCCAATTGTTGCGTTGCAATTGAGAAACAAATTGCATTCCATTTTCTGTACAAGACGCTTCCAAGAATGGAATGTCTTCTAAATAGAAACCACTCAACAACAAGGTGCCCCCAGAAACCAGGCAGTTGGCATAGGCCTGCATATCGGCCAACAAAATATTGCGGTTGATATTGGCAATGATTAACTCATAGCGCTGGTCTACCAATATACTTGCATCGCCTTCGTATACGGTAATGTGTTGGCAATTGTTACGCGTCGCGTTCTCTATCGAATTCAAGTAACACCAGTTGTCAATGTCAATGGCATCAATGGGTTGGGCGCCTTTCATCTCGGCTAATATGGCCAGAATCGCGGTTCCGCAGCCCATGTCTAGCGTTTTTTTGCCTTGCACGTCCAAACGCAACAAATGCTGAATCATCATGTGGGTGGTTTCGTGGTGACCGGTGCCAAAACTCATTTTGGGTTCAATTACGATGTCATATTTTGCGGCTGTTTTGGGATGAAAAGGCGCACGCACATGACACATTCCATCTACTTCGATGGGCTCAAAATTCTTTTCCCATTCTTCGTTCCAATTGATTTGCTCAATTTCTTCGATGGTAAAGGAGATATTGAATTCGGGCGATTGCAACACAAACAAATCGGCCAAAATAGTTGCATTCCACAACTCTTTTTGAATGTAGGCCGTGAGTCCAAATTCGCTTTCTATAAAACTTTCGAAAGGCAATTCGCCCAACTCGGCCACTAAAATTTCTGATCCCAGTTCTTTGGGTTCAACGATAAAATGATATCCTAAATAGATTGATGACATAAAATGGTTTTATATGGCCGATACAATCGCAGCAAAATCCGACGCTTTCAAGGCCGCTCCGCCAATTAATCCGCCGTCAACATCGGGTTTTGAAAATATTTCTTGTGCATTTTCAGGTTTCACACTGCCGCCATACAAAATGCTTAGGTTATGTGCAATGTGTTCGCCATAGGCTGCACGCACCGTGGAGCGAATAAAGGCATGCATTTCTTGCGCTTGTTCCGGACTAGCTGTTTCGCCGGTGCCAATGGCCCAAACGGGTTCGTAGGCCAATACAATTTGTTCCCAAGCCGCCGCTTCTAAATTAAACAATCCGGCTTTTAATTGTGATTCTACCACAGCAAAATGTTGGTCGGCTTTGCGGTCTTTTAATTCTTCGCCAAAACAAAAAATGACACGCATTTTATGCGCCAAGGCGGCTTTTACTTTGGCATTGATTAATTCGTCAGATTCGTGAAAATAGGCTCTGCGTTCGGAATGTCCAAGAATCACCGTTTCTACGCCGATGCTTTTTAACATGTCAGCCGAAATTTCTCCCGTATAGGCGCCACTTTCGGCTTGGTGCATATTTTGGGAAGCCACTTGAATATTGGTAAATTGCACATGTTGAACCGCCGAAGCCAAGTTGACAAAAGTGGGTGCTACCACAATTTCTACTTCTTTGTCTGCTGGCAACGCGTTGATTAATTCGTTTAATAAATCTTCGGTTTCCTCGGCATTTTTATGCATTTTCCAGTTTCCGGCTACAATTTTGGTTCTCATTAGTTTAGGGATTTTAAAGTCGTTTTTATCGTCTCAAAGTCGGTTTCGATGGCGCGATAGGTGATTATTTTTCCATTTGCATCCAAGATGATGTAGCGCGGAATCCAATCCAAATCAATAGCTTGCCCAAACACACCTTTCATGCCATCGGCCATAAGGTAATGCGCTCCATGTAATTCATGTTTGGCAATGCCTTCGGCCCATTTTTCTGCAGTTTTATCGGCCGAAATGAATACGTAATCTACTCCAGGAAATTCTGCTTGAATGGCATTAATTTTAGGCATGGCTTTCACACAATCACCACACCAAGAGGCCCATACTTCGACCAAAGTTACTTTGCCTTTGTGCGCAGCTAGTATTGAAGAAAAGGATTCGGTTGCACCCGATGTAGTCACTAAATTGGTTGCTAATGCCTCGGCTGAAAAGCTTGTCTTTTGGGCTTTACTGCAGGAAAATAAGCTGATCGTAAGTGCCAATGCGTAGATTGATTTTTTCATAGAAACAATAGAAGTTAAATAAATTGATATATTTGAACGCAGGCAAAAATACTTAATTTTTGATGTCCAACTTGCAAAAAATAGTCCTTTATTTCATGAAAAAAAAATATGGTTTTTTATTCCTGTTTCTGGTGATTGTATCACCAGCCCAAACGTTTTCAGGCACTACAGGTTCAATTACAGATAACGGTCAAGCCAATGATTTTACGGCCAATGTAATTGGATTAGCTAATCCATTAAGTTCAGGTTATGGTTTAAAACAAGTTTGTATGCGAATTAACCACAGCTACGATTCGGATTTGGTTGTGCAATTAATTGCCCCAGATGGCACCTTAGTTAATTTATTTTCAGGAGTAGGGGGTGATGGCGATAATTTTACCAATACATGTTTAAATCAATCGGCCACTATTTCTATCAATGCAGGTTCGCCTCCTTTTAACGGCACATTTAAACCCCAAGAGACCATTGGAAATTTCAATAATGGAAGTAGTGGAATTGGGCAGTGGAAATTACGCATTTACGATACCTATCCGGCTGATGCTGGAATCCTCATCAATTGGTCCGTTACCTTTGGACCTAATGTTGCTGGCCCATTTGTATTTATATCTTCCAATTTACCGATTGTTACCATCAATACAGCAGGTCAAGCCATCGTCGATTCGCCTTCTA
>CAMBOW010000048.1 GCA_945869365.1 Flavobacterium psychrophilum
CCATTACATAGGTTTCGGTTCCTGCTGCTACCGAATTTTTATTGGCATTGCAATGGATGGATACAAAAATATTGGCATCGGCACGGTTGGCTATGTTGCTGCGCTCTACTAACTCAATAAAAACATCAGTTTTGCGGGTATAATTGACGTGCATATCCGAACGGCCTTCCAATATTTTCCCCACTTTCAAAACAATGGCGAGCGTGATATTTTTTTCAATATGGCCATTGTATACGGCGCCATAATCGTGGTCTCCGTGTCCGGCATCAAGGGTAACTTTAAATTTGGCTTGTGCTTGGGCTGTTGCACCCCATAAAACTATAATAAGCAGAAGAAGGTATCTAGTAGAGTGCATTGCTAGTTTATTCATAGTATAGTATACATTTTTGGTTCTGAAAATTAACCCCATTCCTCTCATTTTTTCATGCAAAAAGGTTCGAATTTTCAGATTTATTTTACTAATAACGCAAGATTTTTAATTAACTAAATGCTTACTTTTGCCCAAATATAATATGTATGTTTGGCGCGGTTAAAGTAAGCCATATTTTTACAAAAATAGTATTTAAACCTTTGCACACAAACTTATTTCATATCGTTTTATTAGCATTTTTCCTAACAACAGGAAGTCCCAAAATGCATGCGCAAGAAATAGGATCAGCAGCTCCCAAAATTCCGATAAACACCACTTCTACTCCACTAGAAAACGAAAAAATAGCAACACCTATTGCAGATACGATTCAAGTTGATTCGATTAAAGGCAAAAAGCCTATTTTAGAAAGCAAAGTACATTATAAATCAAGCAATTATGCCAAGCTCGATCAGAAAAAGAAAACCATCACACTCTACGACAAAGCCGAATTATATTATAAAGACGTAGAATTAAAAGCCGGCATCATCGTGTTTAATTACGCCAATAATGAAGTCTGTGCCGGACGAATCAAAGACACGAGTGGTGTGTACACGCAATATCCAAATTTCAAACAAGGTACCAACGACGTAGAACCCGATTCGATTCGCTTTAATTACAAAACCAAAAAAGCCTTAATTTGGAATTCCCGAACCGAGCAAAATGAATTTCGCGTAAAAGCCGATGTTTCGAAACGTGTAAACGATTCGGTTTACTTTTTGAAAGGCGCCCGATTTACTACATCCAAAGACATCGAAGATCCCGAATATTATTTTAGAACCAGTCGGGTGAAATATGTGCCCGGAAAAAAAGTAGTTACCGGCCTCACCAATATGGTTATTGCCAATGTGCCAACACCTTTGGCCCTGCCCTTTGCTTTCTTTCCGATGACTACCGAAAACCAATCGGGTTTGATTATCCCAACCTTTAACGACACGCGTAGTCGCGGGTATTCGTTGCAAAATGGCGGGTATTATTTGTCCTTAGGCAATCATTATGATTTGGCCATTTTGGGCGATTACTACACCAACGGCAGTTATGCTACCCGGTTTGAATCCAATTATTCCTGGCGCTATAAATTTAGAGGAAACTTTAATGTGCGTTTTGAAAATTTGATCAACAGCGAAAGGGGCTTTCCTGATTACAGCAAAACCAACATTTATAACATCCAGTGGTCGCATACCCAAGACAGCAAGTCGAGTCCAAATTCACGCTTTTCGGCCTCGGTCAATTTGGGAAGCAGCAAATATTTTCAACAATCAGCAAGTCAGATTAATGTGGGTTCTAGCTTAAATAATACGATGAGTTCCTCGGTTTCGTATGCACGCACCTTCAATTCGGTTCCGCAAGTTAATCTGTCGCTCACGGCAACCCATTCGCAAAATACCCAAACCGAAGCGATTAACATGACTTTGCCTACACTACAATTGAGCGTAGATCGCGTGTTTCCGTTTGCACCCAAAGACGGGATTAAAAAAGGCTTCTTTAAAAATATCAATTTGCAATACAATTTGCGCGGAGAAAATAGGATAACCACCAACGATACCGAATTTCTTAAACCCGAAATGTTTGCCAAGGCCAAAAACGGTTTGCAACACAGTATTCCGCTGAGCACCAATTTTAAGTTGTTCAAGTATTTTAGCGCCACTACTTCGGTCAATTACGAAGAGGTTTGGTACCTGAAAACCATTCGAAAAAAATACGACATTCTCACCAACAAAGACAGCATTACCGAATTAAGCAAATTTGATGCGTTTCGCACCTATTCGTTTTCATCGAGTTTGGGAACTACTATTTACGGGACTTTTAAGTTTGGTGACAACAAAAAAATTCAGGCCATTCGACACGTGATGCGTCCTTCTTTTTCCTACAGCTACACCCCAAGTTTTGAGCAATATCATGACACCTATGCCGCCGATGCCAGCGGAACTATGGTAAAGGAATATACCCGATTTGAAAATGGAATTTTTGGTGCGCCGGGCAAGTCAATTGCCAATTCAGTTGGATTTAGTTTGAGTAATACTTTTGAAGCCAAAGTAACCGACAAAGATTCTACCAAGACCGAACCCAAAAAAATAATGCTGCTCAATAACTTGAATTTTTCTACTAGTTATAACGCAGCTGCTGATTCCCTGGCATGGGCTCCCTTGCGTGTGAGCGGAGGAACATTATTGTTTAAGGATAAAATGAATGTGAATTTTGGGATGACTTTAAATCCGTATGCGCTAGATCGGAATGGCAAAACCATCAACACTTTTAATATGGACAACGGCGGAAGTTTATTTCGCATGACCAGTGCCAATATGACGCTAAATTATTCGATGTCCAGTCGAGATAACGACAAGAGCAAGAAAAACGACCAAGGGGTGCGCAACGGAGGCCGTGACGATGATTTGTTTGGATCGAATACCGATTTTAGCGATCGCCGACAAAGCCAATTTAATGAAGATGACGAAGAAGAAAGCGAATTTAAGGGCTTTTACAATGCCGATTTGCCTTGGGACATCACCTTTGCCTACCAGCTCACCTACTCCAATATTCGCCGTGAAAAACAAATATCGGGGAATTCCTTGATGGTTTCACTAAATACTGATCTCACCCCGCGTTGGAAAGTAGGAGTTTCATCTGGATATGATTTTGTTCAAAACGGGGTGACATTTACCCAATTTCGATTTGAACGGGATTTGCTTAGTTGGCGTATGGATTTTAACTGGACTCCTTTTGGGCAAAACGCCTATTGGAATTTCTTTATCGGGATTAAATCGGGAATCTTGAGTGACATCAAATGGGAAAAACGCACCCTACCCGATCGTGTTTTACGCTAATTTATATGTTATGAAAACTATAATCAACTCTACCCAAGCGCCTGCTCCTATTGGCCCCTATAACCAAGCCGTTCTAGCTGGAAATCTTTTGTACACCTCCGGGCAAATTGCCTTAGATCCGAGCAGTATGGAATTGGTTCTCGATTCTATCGAAGCCGAAACTACGCAGGTAATGGAGAACCTTAAAGCAGTTTTGGCTGCTGCCGAACTCAGGTTTGAACACGTGATAAAAACCACGATCTACATTACCGATATGGCCGATTTTGGAAGAATTAATACTGTTTACGCGGCCTATTTTAACGAAAAAACCGCTCCTGCAAGAGAAACGGTTCAAGTGGCAGGATTGCCAAAAAATGTACACATTGAAATCTCCATGATTGCAATGCGTTAATTTTCTATTTATTTATCGAGTGATAAGCGATCAATCCATCGATCGGTCTTCGCAATACGTTTCCAACTTTTATGCCGTGTTTGCTTAATACCATTTCTAATTCTTCTTTTAGATAAAAAGCAATTGATCCCACAAAATGAACAGGTACTTCGGTACAATTGTCAAATTGTTTGATGTAATTCTCTACAAAGTCCTCCATTTCGGCAAAAATAAATTGCTTGCACAACTCGGTGTCTTTGTGTTTAATTAAAAACTTGGCAAAGGTGGCCAAATAGGCATTTGGATTAGGTTCTTTGTATAAATTATTTTTAATGTAGTCTGCATCAAGGTTGTATTCTTTTTCAAATGCTTTGGCCATGGTAGCCGGCATTTTATTAAAGTAATAGGCCCGCAACAAATGACGTCCAAATCGGTTACCCGAACAATCATCCATTGCAATATACCCTAAGGATTGTACTTTTTGATGTAAGACTACACCGTCAAAATAACTGCAATTAGAGCCTGTGCCTAAAATAGAAACAATCGCTTTTTCGTTTTTGGGTGTGGTGGCATAAACCGCAGCATAGGTATCTTCGTGTACGGCAACAGTTGCATTTGGAAAATATTCTTCAAACACTTGGGTTAAGAAGTTTTTCATTCGATCTGTACCGCAGCCGGCCCCGTAAAAAAACAAATTGGACACGTTGTTTTTGTTGTGAGAGATATCAAATTTATATTCTAAACGTGCAATGATATCAGCTTTATCTAATACTTCAGGATTTAATCCTAAGGATTGTGTGGTGAACAATACTTTTCCGTTGTTGTCAATTGAAATCCAATCGGCTTTAGTAGATCCACTGTCAACTAATAATTTCATTTTGGGGTGGTTTTTGGTTTAGTATAGCAAATAAAAATCCCGTTGCAACTTGAGCTGCAACGGGAATTCATTTAATTATAAATTGGCGATGTGTACAGATAAATCAATTAATTTGCTTGAGTATCCGTATTCGTTATCGTACCAAGAAATTATTTTGAAGAAGGTAGAATTTAGTCCAATTCCTGCTTTGGCATCTACAATAGATGTTCTAGGATCAGATACAAAATCTTGAGAAACCACATCGTCTTCGGTATAACCCAAGATTCCTTTCATGGTAGTTTCTGAAGCGTTTTTCAATACCGCCATGATTTCAGCATAAGAAGTTTCTTTGGCCAATTTCACGGTTAAATCAACTGCTGATACATCAACGGTTGGCACACGCATAGACATTCCGGTTAGTTTTCCGTCCAACGAAGGAATTACTTTTCCTACTGCTTTGGCAGCTCCTGTACTCGATGGAATCATATTTACCAAAGCCGAACGCCCGCCACGAAAATCTTTGCGTGATGGTCCGTCATTGGTCATTTGTGTAGAAGTGGTTGCGTGAATTGTAGTCATTAATCCCTCAACGATTTCAAAATTATCGTGAATTACTTTGGCCAATGGCGCCAAGCAGTTGGTGGTACAAGATGCATTTGACACCACTAAATCAGTAGCTTTGGCTTGGGTGTGGTTTACACCCATCACAAACATCGGGGCATCAGCCGAGGGCGCAGAAATGATCACTTTTTTGGCACCTCCTTTAATGTGTGCATTGGCCGTTTCGATGGTGGTGAAAAATCCGGTACATTCGGCCACAACATCTACGTCTACTTCGTTCCATTTTAAATTGGCAGGATCGCGCTCGGCTGTAATGCGAATGTGTTTTCCGTTTACGTATAATTTGCCTTCTTTTACTTCTACAGTTCCGGCAAAACGCCCGTGAACTGAATCATATTTTAATAGGTAAGCTAAGTGATCGACATCCAATAAATCATTAATAGCTACTACCTCTACATTGTCTCTGTTGAATGATTCTCTAAAAACAATTCTTCCAATTCTTCCAAATCCGTTTATTCCTACTTTTACTTTTGACATGTTACTTTACGCTTTAGGCACACCGCAAGGGGCTAATTGCCGGTTATATTTAATTTAAATTTGAGTTGATTTTTTAGGTAGACATGATATCTGATACGCGCAACAATTCGCGATCTATTTCGGTATGTCCTTTGATTGCTTGATCTAAGGGAGTTAAGGCTACTTTATCGTTTACTATACCAACCATATAATTGGTTTTTCCTTCTAGTAATGATTCAACTGCTTTTACGCCCAAACGACTGGCTAAAACTCGATCAAAACAAGAAGGTGATCCGCCGCGTTGCATGTGTCCCAAAACAGAAACACGCACATCATATTCGGGTAAATTGGCTTCTACATAATCTTTGAGTTCAAATACGTTTTTACCAATTTTGTCGCCTTCGGCAATCACTACAATACTAGACGATTTGCCAGAGGCTTTACTGCGTTTCAAGGAATCTAGCAAACGCTCCAATCCCAAATCTTCTTCGGGAATCAAAATTTCTTCGGCACCTGCACCAATTCCGGCATTCAAGGCGATATGACCGGCATCACGCCCCATCACCTCTACAAAAAATAAGCGGTTGTGCGAACTGGCAGTATCGCGTATTTTATCGATAACTTCTACTACTGTATTTAATGCGGTATCATAACCCAAAGTATAGGAGGTACCAAAAATATCGTTGTCAATGGTGCCTGGAATTCCCATTACAGGAAAACCAAATTCTACATTAAATAATTCTGCTCCCGTAAAACTTCCGTCCCCACCAATAACAACTAAGGCGTCTACGCCTGCAGCTACCAATTTATCATGGGCAGTTTTGCGGCCTTCGGGCGTTCTAAATTCATTAGAACGTGCCGACTTTAAAATAGTTCCACCTTTGTTTACAATGTTGTTCACGCTGCGAGGTCCCATTTCTTTAAAATCACCTTCAATCATTCCCTGGTATCCGCGGTAAATTCCGATGCATTCAATGTTGTGAAACGCACAGGTACGGACTACGGCACGTATGGCGGCATTCATTCCAGGAGCGTCACCCCCTGATGTTAGCACACCTATTTTTTTTATATTTAATGGCATTTTTTTTGATTTAAAATGTAAAATTAGCAAAGATTGTCAACTATTTAGGCAGTATTTTTAGATTATCGGAAAGAATCAGTAATTCAATCGTTTTCGTTGATAAGTTTTATTTATTTCTAAAAAATGAAGTTCCTAGCTTATTCGTCTGGCGGAATGGCTTCTGAATTTGGATTGGTGACTTCGGGATTTTTTTTCTCTTGGTTATTGAGGTGAATAAAATCGGGGAGCATTTCTGAATCTTGTATTTCTTTTTGTAATTGTGTAGCAGAAACTTTCTCTACTTTTTGGTTGGCAAATATTTTGTAGAGTAATTCCTTGAAGGTTTCAAAATTCACCTCATAGGAAATCCCCACGCCTTGCGTATAGCCCACTCCTTCGCCCACAAAATAATTCACGTTATTTTCTTTGTTAAATACTTTTAGGTTCAAGGTCCCTTCTTCGTTCACCCGGTACTGAATCTCCAAATCGCCTACAATAGTAGATTCGTTTACTCCGCCAATGGGCACTCCTACTTTTCCGTTAATCGAAATGCGTTCATTGAGTTTAGTCGTAAAGTTTACTCCCACGCGTCCGTCGGTATAAGCACCTGGGTTTTTATCGGCCGAAACAATATCAACACCCATCACAAATTTACCGTCGTTGTCATTAAATACCGAACCAAACAAATCGCCTACTTTTTCATACAAATTATTTTTTATCGACGCCTGATTCAATCCATCTACACTCAAGAATCCACCGGTAGACAAGAGAATCAAGGCCTGTTTTTGGCGAATGTCTTTGTCGTCGAGTTTGGTTTGGATCTCCGATTGCAACACGGTACTCACCGTAGGAAAATTAATTTCAAAATTGGGTTCTGGATTGCTCAAATTACCTTTAAGTCCAATCACCACATCGGTTTGCACTTTCTTGTTGAAAGACGCATTTTCGATGAGCACGCCAGGATTAGCGTTGGTGGTGTATACGGCTTCCAAATTTAGACTCGCTCGCATTGGGTCGCCCTCCCAAGTAATGGAGCCGCCTTTTTTGACTTTGAATTTCTTATTGATTAATCCACCGTATCTAAAGTTATAGGTTCCTTCGTAGGCTTGAAAATCGCCCCACATATTAAATTTCCCTAACGTATTTATTTTAATCAACAGCGAACCAAATCCTTTGCCTTTCATGCCATGTCCGGTGTTGCGATCTAATACAATTTCTACTTCGGCATCAGGGGTAATGTCAAACTCAAATTCGAGGTCAATTCCGTTGTAATTTCGAATAGTTTCTGGGCCTTTATTGAGTTTGTATTTTTCGTTTTTAGTAATAAAATGCAAGGCGTTATTGGTTTCGGTTGATTCGGCATCGCTAATCGGAATTTTTACTTCGGTGCCTTTTTCTGATTTGGCCGCTACTTTTATAAATAACCCATCCAAAGGTCCTTTAATTAATGCATACCCATCCATAAATGCAGTACCGTAATAAGCTGCATCTTCTGAATAATCAGTGTCTAATGCCAATAATCGCTTGGAATTAATTTGTAGATCAAATTTCCAATCCGAAAAATTCTTATGTGCAATGGTGCCATTTAATACTCCAGAGGTATTGTATTTTTTGTCTGAAAGAGTGGCGTTGCTCACATAAAAATTTGATTCCGTTACATCAACAACTACTTCATCGGCTATGGTGTAATCTACATTAAGGTAAGGAATACGTAGGCCGGCTTTATTTATAAACAGTCGTCCATTAATATCCAAATTGGATAAGCTACCCGATATATTGGAACGTCCGCTAGCCAAACCGCGAACATTCGTAATGATGTCGCCTCCAAATGAACTCAACACGCCCAGATTAAAGTTGTTAAAATTCAAATCCATGTTCAAATTGGTTTTCTCGGTAGTAACCTCAAAATCCCCTTGGGCGGTAAACGACTCCACATCTTTGTTTTCGATAGTAGCCAGCAAATTGAATTTTCTTAGTTCTTCGTCCCCTGATAAAGCCACATTCAACCTACCTAAAGCAATGTCGTTGATAGACAAGTCGTCAATAGAAACGTTGGCTGTAGGTTGATAAACGCCTTTTATTTGCTTTAGATTGACAGAGCCATTCAGGTTTCCTTTGGGCGAAAAGTCATCAATTGTAGGGAGAATTTTTTCTATTGGAACACCCGTAAAATTCAAAAATAAATCTTTGTCTGTTTTGCCCGACAAGGTCCCATTTAAGGAAACTTGTTTGTCTTCGTGCGATAAGACTAAATTGTCAAAACTAAATTCGGTGAAGGCTTGATTAAAAATTACTTTGTTGTCGCTGTCGTCCTTTTCATTCAAATACCACAAAAAATCTTTGTATTTCAATTCTGATTTTTGAATTCCTACAATACTTTGTTTTAGTTTATTGATCGTATGGTATAAATTTAAGGAATAGTTGTCTTCGCCTTTATCGCCGCCTTTAAACTCCGAACGCACAAACAAAGTATCATTCAACGTTACATTAATTAAACTAAAGTCGCGAATTTTATACTGCTCAGTTTTGATACTATCCAACTCAATATACGCATTAAACAAGGGATTCTTGTTGTCAATTTGCAGGTTTATTGCATTAAAAGTATTGGTGTAGGCGGTGATTTCGGGCGAACTAAAATGTAATTTAAACGCATTGGTGTCGGCGTTGATGTTGCCTTTAAAATCGGTATTGGTCGCCACTGAAATTCCCGGGTAAAACACATCAATTACTTTGTTGTAGACGGTAAAATCAAATTTCATGTACTGCCCTGCCTTGACTTTGATGGGTGAATAATTGGCATACAAACTACCCAAGGCATTCTCGAGCAAGGGTTGCAACTGATCCACCTGAAATTTACCCTGTATGCTGCCATTAATAATATCTGGCGATTCTAAGGCTATGGTGCGCACTCCACCTTCGTCAAAACTGGAATTAATGGAGAAATCGTCAAAATGGTAAGTGTCTTTTTTATTTTGATAGGAAGTTTCAGACAAAGCAACTTTGCCTTTCAGGTTGTCAATAGAAGTTCCCATCAATTTGATGTCTATGTCACCTTTAAAAATTGAAATGGAATCTTGGGTCACAAAATTCAATTCATGCAAATTGGCGTAATCTACCACCGCATGAAAATCATAGGCAATTTCTTTTTTGTTTAGGTTTACCGATCCCATAAAATCCAAAAACAAGTTGGTGTCGTTTACAATGAGTTTGCCTGTAAAGATTGGATTTTTAAATCGGCCGTCGATTTGAATGTTTGAATACTGGTACTTATTAAAATTCAATTGCGTGATGTCTCCTTCAAATTTGGTATTCAACTGTTTAATTTCGAAACCACTGCCATCTACTTTCACGTTGAGCGAAACTTTTCCTACATCGCTGCGTTGCAATAGTTCGCCCAAATCAAATTGCGTCAAACCAACCAATCCTTTGTAGTTTGCTTTTTCTATCTGCAGTAAGTTGTCCATGGTAAAATTGGCTTTGGCCAAGCCCAATTTGGATTGAATGCTGCAATTGGCTTTTAAGGAATTGGCAGTGAGTTCGGTAGTTCCCTGCACTTGGAAAGTGCCAAATCGGCTCATAACAGGCGGTAGACTTTCACCTAAAACATTGGGCAACAAGGCCGTCAAAGTGCTGTAATTGCTAGTTAAATTGGTAAAATCGCCTTTTATATAGAAAGGTTCATTGGGGCCACCAAACACGTTTTTGAACACAATATCCCCGGAAATTAACGAACCATTTCCGTCGGTGACACGCAATTTACGAAAGGTTAAGTTGTTGAGTGTTCCGGTAATGTTGCCTTTCAGGGTAAAGTTTTTGCCTTTGGCCAATTCGTCATAAAAATAACGAATATCATCGCTTGCCAATGAGGCTTGGTCTATGTTAAAGAAAAAACGCACCCGGTTGTTGAAATCTGAAAAATCATCTAAAGTATAGTTGAGCGTTACATCGCCTTTGTATAACGAATGTGGTGTAATAAGATCTATATTTTGCAAACGGATTTGCTCTTTGGTATAACTAAATTGTGTCGATGCATTTTTGACATACAAGCCTCGGTAATCCAAAAAAGACAATTTTTCAATTGCGGTCGTTACATTTGACCCCAGGATTTTAAATTGGCTCATTTCCCCATTTATTTGAGAGAATTCGGCAACACGTGAATCTTGGAAATTTAAATCCAAATACAAAAACCGCCCGTTGGTTAAGAAGGCATTCTCGGCAGTCATTAAAAAAGAATTGGTAGAAGGTGAGCCGTCGTCAAAGGCATCAATAAAGCGATCTAGGTTGGAGAAGTTGTCGCCCTTATAGGTTTTCATTTGCAAATACAAGCCATCCACGCGCAGATCGCCAAATATCAAATCGGATTTGTCAATTAATTTTCTAAAATCGAGTATAGAGGTAGCAATGCGATTGGCATAAATTAAGGTGTCTTTATGCTCGTCTAAAATCAAAACATTCTTGAGTTTGATGTCGCCAAATAAGGTAACAGCGGCTTGATCAATACGGATATTAGTGTGGTAATCGCGGTTAATGATATCGGTAAGATAATGAGCGATTTTGGTTTGAACCACAGGCAAGGTCAATGCTATTGCGCCTGACAACAAAGCGAATACAAGCACTAACAAAAAGCGAAAGAGTATTTTATATGGGCGTTTTATAGCTGCTAAATTTTAGTGTACCAACAAATTAAATTAACAATTGAAATGCAACGGGCATTTGTAAAAAAAAGCTAATTTTGGCTACGTCGTAAAAATAACCATTTTTATGAGGAATTCTCAAATAAATTTCAAAAAATAGCCCCCACAACATGCACCCAACACCCGTGTATATATTAGCCATTGAAAGCTCCTGCGACGATACTGCTGCGGCTATATTAGCAAACGACAAAGTGCTATCAAATGTTGTGGCCAACCAATTGGTGCACCAACAATACGGTGGTGTTGTTCCCGAATTGGCTTCACGCGCGCACCAACAAAATATCGTTCCCGTAGTTGCCGCTGCGCTAGAAAAAGCGGGGATTACCAAAAACCAATTGAGTGCCATTGCATTTACGCAAGGTCCTGGTCTTATGGGGTCATTGTTGGTGGGCAGTTCTTTTGCCAAGTCGATGGCGTTGGCGTTGCAGATTCCATTAATCGCGGTAAATCACATGCATGCCCATATTTTTGCTCATTTTATTGACGAGCCGGGTTTTGCAAAACCCACTTTCCCATTCTTAGCCCTCACGATTTCCGGCGGTCATACCCAAATTGTACGCGTAAAAAGTTTTACTGATTTAGAAATTATTGGCGAAACTACCGACGATGCAGTTGGTGAAGCTTTTGATAAAAGCGCCAAAATATTGGGCCTTCCCTACCCTGGCGGCCCCTTGGTTGACAAACACGCACAACAAGGAAACCCAAAAGCTTTTGTGTTTACTAAACCAAAAATTCCAAATTTAGATTTTAGTTTTTCGGGGCTTAAAACAGCCATTTTGTATTTTATTCAAAAAAATGTGGCTGAAAACCCCAACTTTATTACCGAACACCAAAACGACATTTGTGCTTCAATACAACACACCATTATAGAAATTTTGATGGATAAACTTAAAATTGCGGTGCAGCAAACAGGGATTACTCAGGTTGCCATTGGCGGGGGTGTTTCAGCCAATTCGGGTATTCGAGCAGCCTTGGTTTCGGCCGAAAAACAATACGGCTGGACCACCTACATTCCCAAATTTGAATACACCACCGACAATGCCGCTATGATTGGCATCGTAGGCTATCAAAAGTACTTGAACCAGCAATTTGAATCTGCCGCAGTAGTTTCTAAAGCAAGAATTGATTTTTAAGATGCAATTATTCTACGACGCCACCCTTACTCCTGCCGATACCCTCTTTTCTTTTGACAAAGAAGAAAGCAAACACATTATTAAAGTACTACGCAAAAAGGATGGTGATATTCTACATGTAACCAACGGATTAGGTTATTTATTTACTACCCAAATCACCTTGGCATCCGAGAAAAATTGTACCGTAAAAATTACAGCTATTGAGTTGCAAGAACCGCTTGGCTATCAGTTGCATTTGGCGGTAGCTCCTACCAAAATGAACGACCGTTTTGAATGGTTTTTAGAAAAGGCTACCGAGATTGGCATCGCCGAAATAACTCCTGTCTTGTGCGATCATGCCGAACGGAAACACATTAATTTGGAGCGTTTAGAAAAAGTAATTGTTTCAGCCATGAAGCAATCCAATCAATGTTATTTGCCCAAAATTCATCCGTTTACGCCCTTTACTGCTTTTGTGAAAGCAGAACGAACTGGCCAACTTTTTGTCGCGCATTGCGAAGAAACCGAACGCTTTTCACTCAAATCAAAGCTCAACCCGAATCAACAAACTACGATACTAATCGGACCCGAAGGTGATTTTTCTTCCTCCGAAATACAATTGGCCTTGCAACAAAAATACCAACCCGTTACATTGGGTTCAACCCGCTTGCGCACAGAAACTGCAGCGCTGGCAGCTTGCCACAGTGTAGCCTTTATCCATCAATAACTATGAAAAAAATTGTACTCTTCGTCGCTTTACTTTCGCAAGTTGCTTTTGCTCAAACGCCCTTGGCTACCGTTACTGTAGAAAGTACCGGAGTGGTTTGTTCACCCGGACAATGCACATCGTTAACGGCCAACTATTTTGCCGGCAATGCCACCACTTCTTATACGGTGAGCAGCATTCCCTATGCGCCAACTTTCCCTTTTACAGGTGGTACTACCATTAATGCCAATGCAGATGATACCTGGTCTTCTGCTGTAAATCTGCCTTTTAGTTTTAGTTTTTTCAACGCCAATTATACCCAAATTTTAGTAGGTTCAAACGGCCTAATTACATTTGGTACCACCACCTATACTCCCAATGGATTTTGCAATTGGAATTTCAGTCAAACCATTCCCAATGCTACTTTTCCGGTAAAAAATGCGATTTATGGTGTGTACCAAGACACCAACATCGGTAGTCCGCCAGTGACTAATCCGTTGATTCAAAACGTAAATTATTATGTGTTGGATTCGGGTGTAAATGCAGCACCAAACCGCGTATTTATAGCCAATTTTAATGAACTCCCCGCCTTTTCTTGTGATGCAACCAACGGACTTCAGACTTCACAAATTGTTTTGCACGAAACCACCAATATTATTGAAATTATTATCAACAAACGTACGCCTTGTACTAACTGGATTTCCGGAAATGGATTGGTTGGGATTCAAAACAGTGCGGGGACTTTGGCTTATGTGCCGCCTGGAAGAAACACCGGAAGTTGGTCAGCCACCAACGAAGCTTGGAGATTTACTCCTGCTGGCGCGTCAACTACCCAATTGAACTGGCAAATTAATGGGGTATTCATGAATTCTGCAGATAATCCCTTGCTCTATTGTCCGCAAGAAGATCAACAAATAGCAGCGGTGGTTGCCTACACCAATGGGACGCAAACCAATTACATTTCGGGTACAGTTGGGTATCCGCTATTGGCTCCCATGCCGGCATTTTCGGACCCTATGGATTTAACTATTTGCAGCACCGAAAACCCCATGCAAGTAGCCGATCTATCTGCCAATACTTCATTGATTTTGAATAATTTATCTCCCGGCGATTTTGAAATTCGCTATTATGAAAATGCCGAAGACGCAGGTAATTTAACCAATAATTACATCCAAACACCCTCGGCGTATGAACTTGATGCTAGCCGAATTATCTATGCCGCAATAGAATCCTATCAAACGGGCTGTGTGTATGTAAAACCTTTTCAAGTTACGCTAATTCCTTTTTTAACCTCGCCAACAGGACCTGGCACACAAAATTTTACTGCCGGGCAAACCTTAGCCGATTTAACAGTATTCGGAACCGGAATTGTATGGTATACTGCCCCAATAGGCGGAACCTCATTACCCAACACCACGCCCTTGACAGACAACAATACCTATTTTGCGGCTCAAAGCGTTGGCGGTTGCGAAAGTAGAAAC
>CAMBOW010000049.1 GCA_945869365.1 Flavobacterium psychrophilum
GGTTCTGAGGCGTCTAATTCAATGATTACATTGTCCACATCCAATCCTACAAAAGCAGCCAAAACGTGCTCCGAGGTTTGGATCTTTACACCCAATTTTTCTAAATTGGTGCCGCGTTGGGTATTTACCACATAATTGGCATCGGCCTCAATCATGGGTTGACCTTCTAGATCTACGCGTACAAATGTAAACCCGTTATTAATCGGCGCTGGCTTGAACGTCATGGTTACTTCTTTGCCGGTGTGTAACCCAACACCAGAAAGGGTAACTTCTGATTTTATCGTTGTTTGCTTAACCATTCTTGTTGTTTTTAGTATTTATATTCGTTTTTAGTGCTTCAATTTCGTGCACAATTTTGGGTAAATTTTTGAAATGCACATACGATTTGCTATAATCGTTATAGGTAAAGGCAGGACTTCCCTGCAAAATTTCTCCATCTTTTACGTTACGCCCAACACCCGATTGCGCCTGAATGCGCACGTTATTGCCTACTGTAATATGTCCGGCAAACCCCACTTGTCCACCAATTACGCAGTTTTTGCCAATTTTGGTAGAACCTGCAATTCCGGTTTGGGCAGCAATTACGGTATCTTCGCCAATTTCTACATTGTGCGCAATTTGTATTTGGTTGTCTAATTTTACGCCTTTACGGATGATGGTTGATCCCATCGTAGCGCGGTCTATAGTGGTTGAAGCGCCCACCTCGACTAAATCTTCTAATATCACATTTCCAATTTGGGGAATCTTGCTGTAGCTGCCGTCTTTTTCTGGAGCAAATCCAAAACCATCGGCACCCACTACTGCATTAGCATGAATTACACATCCGTTTCCGATGAGGCAATCGTGGTATACTTTGGCGCCCGAAAACAAGGTCACGTCGTCGCCCAACGTCACATTATCCCCTACATAACAATTGGGGTAAATTTTCACATTGGCACCCATTTGAACATTGGTTCCGATGTAACTGAAACTGCCCAAATAAAAACCTTCACCGAAGGTGCTGTGATCAGAAATCACAGCGGGTTGCTCAATACCTACTTTACTGCCTTTTCGGGCTTGGTCATAAAATTGCAACAATTTGGTAAAGGCCAAATAGGCATCTTCAACTTGAATGAGTGTGGTTGTTAAAGGACCTTCTGGAGTAAAACTAGAATTAACAATGGTAATAGTAGCTTGGGTGGTATAAATGTAATTGTTGTATTTGGGATTGGATAAAAATGTAAGTGAACCCGAAGTACCTTCTTCTATCTTTGAAAGTTTTGAAACCGTTGCGTTGGGATCACCCACTACATCGCCTTCCAAAATTGCCGCTATTTGTGCTGCTGTATATTTCATTAATTTGGGTCTTTCCGAATCTGTATTTTTACGAAATATCGTTTGATGATGAGCACTAACATTCGTTGATGTGCTCATTTTTTAAACGTCACAAAAATAGGAAATTTTGATTTTAAATAGCCGTTTTACAGCAGTTGTTTTGGAAAACACAGGTAATATTTCGTAACCGGTTTTGCTAATGCCTTTAAATTGAGTTGGTCAGAGACCTCAATTACCTCTTCGATGGTTTTATCCTTTTTCAAAATTTGAATCGGTTCGGCGGTGTTATTATAGGCTTGATTTTTAATTTTGCCCTTGTAAATAAAGTAGTTGCATTCTTCTGGAGTTAATTTATACAGAGAAGAAAGTTGATTTTTATAGTCCACAAGCGATTCGTTTGAGAATTTCTCGGCACTCAATTTAATTTTTAATAAATCCCTGTTGATAATCATTTTACTCAAGGTGCTGAGTATAAAATCATCATGAAATTGCCACGATTTTATAGCGCTAATCACATCATAATCATCCAATTGAGCAAATTGATCAACTACTTCGTCGGTAAAATCAGCCAAAGGGATCGAGCGATTCATAAAATAAAGCAAGGGCTTACTACCCTCTACAGCAATTCCTTTTTGCAGGAGTTCTTTGGCTCTTTTCAATGTTTTGGTGAGCATCAATTCGGCCACCAAACTGGTTTTATGCAAATAGGCTTGCCAATACATCAGGCGGCGAGCCATCAAAAATTTCTCAATCGAATAAATTCCTTTTTCTTCGAGCACCAACACATCATCAACTACGTGCATCATCTGGATCAATCGATCGGAATTTATGGTACCCTCGGCCACGCCCGAATAAAAACTATCCCGATTTAGATAGTCCATGCGATCCATATCTAATTGACTCGAAATGAGCTGGTGCATGAATTTACGGGAATAATTTCCTTTGAATATTTGAATGGCTAAGGTTACTTGCCCATCAAAAAGCTCATTTAATCGTTCCATAAACAAAAGCGAAATAGCCTCGTGATTTACCTCTTCAACAATAGAGTGCTCTAAGGCATGCGAAAAGGGACCGTGACCAATGTCGTGCAACAAAATGGCAATATACAAGGCGTTTTCTTCTTCTTTTGAAATTGCAATCCCTTTAAAACGCAATACTTCAACCGCTTTTTGCATCAAGTGCAAACTGCCAATGGCATGATGAAACCGCGTATGGTGTGCTCCAGGATAAACTAAATACGACAACCCCATTTGTGAAATGCGACGCAGCCGTTGAAAATAGGGATGCTGAATCAGATCAAACAACAGCGGATTGGGAATAGCAATGAATCCGTAGATGGGATCGTTAAACAACTTTAGCTTATTGATGTTATGCACAACTGGAATATTTTTGAGGGACAAATATACCAAACCACAAACAAAAAAGGCTTTCTATACAAGATAAAAAGCCTTTTCTGCTTACCAAATAACCACCCTACTGCTGTCGGGTTGGTACATCGGATCTCCGGGTTTGATACCAAAGGTTTGGTAAAACTCTGGCATATTACTTAATGGTCCATTGATGCGAAATTTGGCCGGCGCATGCACATCAACCATAATTTGCTGGGCCAAGGCCTCTTTTTTGGTGTTGACCATCCACGCATAGGCATAAGCCAAGAAATACCGTTGGTTTGGATTTAAACCCGAAATGACTTGGTGGCTTTTGTATTGCTTGGTTTTCTTAAAGGCTTCAAAACCCATGATCACTCCGCCCAAATCGGCAATATTTTCGCCTTGCGTAGCATCACCATTCAGGTGTTTATCGCCCAAAACGGTATACCCAGAAAATTGATTGACGATGCGCTTTGTTTTAGCTTGAAATTTAGCCAAATCATCGGCGGTCCACCAGTTATTTAGGTTCCCTTTTTCGTCGTATTGGCTCCCTTGGTCGTCAAAACCATGGGTGATTTCGTGGCCAAAAGTCGAGCCTCCAATAATTCCGTACAAAATAGCATCGTCGGGCATGCGGCCTTCATATCCAGGAACTATAATGTTACAAGCTGGCACCACAATTTCGTTGTTACTCGGATTGTAATAGGCGTTGTAGGTTTGTGGTTGCATCACCCATTCGTTCCGATCTACCGGCTTGCCATATTTGGCAATCATTTGGTTGTATTCCCATGTATTAGCCCGTTTTACATTGCCACAATAGGAATTGCGATCAATACGCAAGGCCGATAAATCTTTCCATTGATCGGGATAGCCCACTTTCATGACTATTTTACGGAGTTTATATAAGGCTTTGGTTTTGGTTGTTGCGCTCATCCAGTCCAATTTTTTGATGCGCTCGGCATAGACATCACGAATGGAATTGCCAATTTCTAATAATTTTTCTTTGGAGCCTTTGGGCAAATATTCAGCCACATAGACCTGTCCAATTAATTCACCCAAGGATGAATTGGTTTGGTTCACGATCCGTTTCCAACGGGGCTTTTGTTTGTCTACCCCATTCATCACAGTCGAAAAAAAGCGAAAATCTTCTAGGGCAATGGCTTTATTCAAATAGGGTGCATAGCTGGAAATAAGGTTCCACTTGAGGTAAGTTTTCCAATCCTCGACTAAAAAATCAACCAATAATTTGTCTAGATTTTTATAAAACTCCGGTTGTCCCACAATTACACTGTCGGCTTTGGCCACACCCATAAGCGGAAACAAATCAGCCCAAGCCACCGTAGGAGACAATTGCTGAAACTCCTTCATGGACATTTTGTGGTAATTGGCATTGGAATCACGCAAGTCTTCTAATTTCCTAGAAAATTTTGCGACAGCCGTTTCCAGTGCCAACACACGTGCAGCACTTTGATTGGCTTTCTCGGTAGATTGACCAATTAGGCTAAACATGTTGGCAACGTGTTTGGGAAATTCAGCACGAATTTTTACCGTTTCGGCATCGGTATTAAAATAATAGTCGCGATTGCCTAAGGACAGCCCACCTTGACTCATAAACAAGGCATTTTTGGTGCTGTTTTTGTCGTCTTGTGCTACATAAAAAGTGAAGCCCGGTTGCATACCCAAGCGATGTAAAAAAGCAAAGGTTTGCACCACCTGACCTAAACTAGTACAGGCGTTAATGATTTTTAGTTCAGACTGAATGGGTTGAATTCCCACTTGCTCGATGCGCAAACTGTCCATGCCCGAAGCATAGAAATCGCCTATTTTTTGCTTGTTGCTTCCTTTGGCAGAGGAGGAGGCCGCCGAACTTTCACAAATTTTCTTGATTTGGTTGTTGATGGTGTCGTTGATTAATTGAAAAATACCGTTGCTGGATTCGGTAGATGGAATTGGATGTTGTTTAAACCAACCGCCATTAGCATATTGAAAAAAATCGGTTGCGGGATTGGAGGTTGTATCGCGGTGCGTGAGCAAAGGATCGGGGTATTGGATTTCTTTTTTGGAACACGATGTGGCAAGTACGGCTACTAAAACAAGTATGGAGATGCAAGCTATTTTCATAAAATATAATCTTGTATTTATTTGGTTTTAAACAGGTTAGTTGTTATTATATTAATCTTGGTTTTCAATCATTTTATATGCATCAATCACCTTTTTTACCAAGCGATGGCGCACTATATCTTTGTCGTCCAAATAGATTATCCCAATTCCTTCGATGTCTTTTAACACCAACAAGGCTTCCTTTAATCCCGAAATAGTGCGGCGCGGCAAATCAACCTGACCAGGATCTCCTGTAATCATAAACTTGGCGCTTTTCCCCATTCGAGTTAAAAACATTTTCATTTGGGAATGGGTGGTATTTTGGGCTTCATCCAAGATAACAAAGGCATTATCTAAGGTCCGTCCACGCATAAAAGCTAAGGGCGCAATTTGTATGATTCCCTTTAAAATATAATCTTCCAACGAACTAGGCGGAAGCATATCGCGCAAGGCATCATACAAGGGCTGCATATAGGGGTCTAACTTTTCTTTCATGTCGCCCGGTAAAAAACCTAAATTTTCTCCAGCTTCAACAGCAGGACGTGTAAGGATAATACGTTTTACTTGTTTTTCTTTCAAGGCTTTTACCGCCAAGGCAACGCCTGTATAGGTTTTACCTGTTCCGGCTGGACCAACAGCAAAAACCATGTCGTTTTTGTACACCGTATCGACCAACAATTGCTGGTTGGGTGTCATGGCTTTGATGATTTTTCCTCCGATGCCGTGTACCAGAATTTTATCTTGGTCGGGCATGCGTTGTTCGTCTTGTGAATTGCTTTGAATTACGCGGTCAATGACGTTTTGGTCAATGCGGTTGTAGCGGGTGAAATGCTGCATGAGCCGCTGAAATCGTACCTCAAATTCGTCTAAGATTTCTTTCTCTCCAAAGGCTTTTAAGGTAGAACCTCGCGCAACAATTTTAAGTTTAGGATAATATTTTTTAATCGTTTCTAGGTGGGAGTCGTGATCGCCCCAAAAATCTTTCGGCGCAATTTCGTTCAGGTCGATAATTCGTTCGTTCAAAAGGTGGTAGAATTTAATTAAATAATTAGCTATATATTGCTAGCTTTGCATTCAAATTTAGGGAGATTTTAGTTCCATAGGTTTTTTATTTATAAACATTTTTATGTCAATAATTACCCTTACTACCGACTACGGCTTAAAAGACCATTTTGTGGGTGCTTTAAAGGGTAAAATCTATACCGAATACCCAGAGGCCAAGATAATTGACATTTCGCACGACATCGATCCCTTTAATACCGTAGAAGCCAGTTACATTATCAATGCAGCCTATGCTAATTTTCCGAAAGGCAGCGTGCATATTATAGGGGTTGATGCCGAACTTACCCGAGAAACCCAGCACCTGGCTATGCTGTGGAATGATCATTATTTTATCTGTGCCGACAACGGCATATTGAGCATCTTAATTCAGAAAATCATCCCGCAGCAAATTGTGCGCATTGCTATACATGACCGCATGCCAACTGACGCCTCCGATTTGGATGTGTTTATTCGGGTGGGTTGCCATCTGGCCCGTGGCGGAAAATTGACTGTGGTGGGCCAAGAAATTAGTAGCATCAAACAAGTAACCGAATTGCAGCCGGTAGTTTCTAGCGATAAAAAATCAATCAAAGGCTATGTGATCTATATTGATCATTTTGGAAACATTGTAACCAACATCACCAAAACGTTGTTTCTAGAAGTGGCCAAAGGGCGAGCATTTGAAATCCCCCTTTTTCAGTCGGTGGCCAATCAACGCACGACTAATAGAAAAAATTCGTTACCTATAAAAAGTATCGAATCAAAGTATGCAGATATTGCCAAAAATGACAACTTTAACGTAAAGAATTACGAGGGTTCCAAATTGGCGCTATTTAACGAAGCCGGTTTTTTGGAGATTGCTTTGTTTCGAAGCAATCCCAAAACAGTGGGAAGCGCCTCCTCGTTGCTGGGTATCAATTACCAAGACAGCATCGTGGTAAATTTTATTTAAAAAATAATTAAACGAGATACGAATCACGAAAAACGAACCAAATGAAATCAATCATTCTTCGAGAAATCAAATCTTTTTTTGGGTCACCCATTGGGTATTTGGTTATCGCCTTGTTTTTGCTTTTCAATGGGCTTTTTTTATGGGTGTTTGAGGGCGAATACAACCTATTGAATTCGGGCTTTGCCGACATGACTCCATTCTTTACCATAGCACCTTGGATTTTATTGTTTTTAATTCCCGCCGTAACTATGCGCAGTTTTTCGGACGAGAAAAAACAAGGCACACTTGAGCTTTTGCTCACCAAACCCATTTCCATATGGCACATCGTGTTGGGGAAATTTTTTGGTGCTTTTAGTCTAATTGTTTTAGCCATATTACCTACTCTATTGTATGTATATGTGTTGTATCAATTGGGTTATCCGGTGGGCAATATCGACTTGGGTAGCACGCTTGGCTCCTATTTTGGCTTGTTGTTTTTGGTAGCGGCCTATACCGCAATTGGCGTTTGCACGTCAACCTTAACTGAAAATCAAATCGTGGCTTTTATCTTGTCGGTATTTGGTTGTTTTGTGTTTTATTTTGCCTTTGATGGATTAGCCACATTTTTTACTTCAATCGAAGGCGGTTTATCCTTTCTTGGGATGGGAAGTCATTTTAAAAGCATGAGTCGCGGCGTACTCGATACGCGTGATGTAATTTACTTTTTGAGCCTCACGTATATCTTTCTGTCTATTACTGTTTACCAACTTAATTCCGTGCGCGCCTAATGAAATTTACGTGGACCCCTGCTCGCAAAAAATCGGCAATACTGCTTCTGGCCTTGGTTGTCATCAATATAGTAGGTCATTTTTTCTTCACCCGATTTGACCTTACCCAAGACAAGCGTTATACCTTGTCGGTTACTTCTTTATCGCTGATTAAAGAAATAAAAGAGCCCTTACAAATCGAAGTTTTTTTGAAAGGAAATTTTCCTGGCGAATTCAAAAAATTGCAATCCGAAACCCAACAACTCTTGGAGGAATTTAAAGCCTACAACAGCAATATTAACTTTCAGTTTATCAATCCGCTAGAAAACGAAACCGAGCGGGATACTGTGATGGCCTCTTTTTTAGCCAAAGGAATGTTACCTGTAAATGTAACCATCAACGACAAAGGCAAGCAGACCCAGGAAGTAGTATTTCCATGGGCACGAGCTACCTACGAAGGCAGAACAGTAAAAGTACCTTTGCTCAAAAATAATATGGGCGCCAGCACAGCCGAGAAAGTGGTGAGCTCGGTGCAGCATTTGGAATATGGATTTGCGCATGCCATTCACACCATCAGCAAACCCAAACAAAAAAAGATTGCGGTAATTAAAGGAAACGGAGAGTTACACGATTTATTGATGGCCGATTTCATTAAGCAAGTGCGTGAAAATTATTTTATTGCACCATTTCCGTTAGATTCCATCAAATTAAATCCTACTGCGGCTTTAAAGTTTCTTCAAAAAAATTACGATTTGGCAATAATAGCCAAACCTACACAAGCCTTTAGTGATGAAGAAAAATTGGTATTGGATCAATTTGTGATGAATGGCGGAAAAACCCTGTGGTTGGTTGATCAAGTGAATATCGATATGGATAGCCTATACAATCCTTCGGGCTCTTCATTGGCCTATCCGTTTGATCTAAATTTAAACGACTTATTTTTTAAATACGGCATCCGCCTCAACCCCACTTTGGTGAAAGATGTATTGGCTTCTCCCATTGCGCTGGCTACAGGCGAAAAGGGTTCAGCAACCCAGTATACCCAATATCCTTGGTTTTACAGTCCGTTAATCTATCCGGATTCCAAACACTCCATAGTCTCGAATGTGGACGGCATTAAATTTCAGTTTACTAACGGCATAGAAGTGCTCAAAAATGACCTGAAGAAAACCGTATTACTCCGCTCTTCTCCCTATTCTAAAACAGTGGGTACTCCAATACAAGTTCGACTAGATATGGTGAATGAACGTCCAGAACAAACTGAATTTGCAGGCAAGGGAAGCATTCCTGTGGCCGTTTTGGTGGAGGGTGAATTTCATTCGGTATACGAAAATCGAGTATTGCCTTTTGCCGACAAAACATTTCAAAAAATTGGAATAAAAAACAAAATGATTGTAGTTTCTGATGGCGATGTAATTCGAAATCAATTAGACAAAGACTACCAGCCCTTGGAATTGGGCTACGACAAATGGACCAATAAACTGTATGGAAACAAAGAGTTTATGCTCAATTGCGTCAATTACTTATTAGATGACACAGGACTTATTAACATTCGTAGCAAAACCGTTGCACTTCCCCTTTTAGACCAAGAAAAAGTATATGCCAATTATACCGCAAGCCAAGTGATAACCATCGGATTGCCACTGCTACTATTAGCTGCATTTGGGTTGGTTTTTACCGTTTTGCGCAAGCGAAAATATGTCAAGTAATGTTAATAAAATTCTTTTTGATATTTCGTTGTTTACGATATATTTGTAGAAATGTATGAAGCTCAAATTAAAACGAAATTCTACACCCATAAAAAAGTAAGAAAATGAAATTTATTGTATCTAGTTCGTATTTATTAAAGCAACTGCAAGTGTTGGGAAGTGTGATTAACAGCAATAACACACTGCCTATTTTAGATAATTTTCTATTTGAACTCAACGGCAAAACATTAACCGTTTCTGCTTCCGATTTAGAAACGACCATGTCGGCAACCCTAGAAATTGATTCGACAAGCAAAGGCAGTGTAGCCGTCCCCGCCAAATTATTACTCGAAATCCTAAAAACCTTCCCCGAACAACCCCTCACCTTTACTGTTGAGGAAAATAGCACCATTGAGATCAGCTCGAATTCGGGTAAATATGCCCTGGCCTATGCACCGGGAGAAGAATTCCCCAAAGCAGTAAGCCTAGACAATCCTTCAACAACGCTCGTACCAGCTGATGTGTTGGCTACTGCGGTGAGTAAAACCATCTTTGCTGCCGGAAACGACGATTTGCGTCCGGTAATGTCGGGAGTGTTCTTTCAGTTTTCACCGGAGGGTTTAACCTTTGTAGCTACTGATGCACACAAATTAGTGAAGTATGCCCGAACCGATGTAAAAGCGTCGCAAGTGGCTGATTTCATTATGCCCAAAAAACCATTGACCATTTTAAAAGGAATTTTAGGCACTTCTGACTCCGAAGTTTCGATAGAATACAACGACTCAAACGCTACCTTCTCTTTTGATAATTATATTTTGTTGTGTCGTTTAATTGACGGAAAATACCCCAATTACGAAGCAGTTATCCCAAAAGAAAACCCAAATAAATTAGTGATTGACCGCACTCAATTTTTAAATTCGGTACGCCGTGTGGCCATTTTCTCTAACAAAACCACCCATCAAATTCGCTTGAAAATTGCCGGTGCCGAATTAAATATTTCTGCTGAAGACATTGACTACTCCAACAAAGCCGAAGAACGTCTTACCTGTGATTACCAAGGTGACGATTTGCAAATCGGATTCAACTCGCGCTTTTTGACTGAAATGCTCACCAACTTGCAATCGGATATGATTTTACTGGAAATGTCTCTACCCAATCGTGCTGGAATTTTAACGCCGGTTGACGGATTAGACGAAGGCGAAACGGTTACCATGTTGGTCATGCCGGTGATGCTAAACAACTAATACTTTTTATCAAATACAAAAGCCGTCAACCTAATTGGATTTGCCGGCTTTTTTTTTCTTAAATACCCGCATACTTTTCAACGCTATTCCCTTACTTATGATCTCGAACGACACCATTGTAGCCTTAGCAACTCCTTCTGGAGCCGGAGCTATTGCAGTTATTCGGTTGTCGGGAGAACAAGCGATTGCGATTGCTTCTTCCCTATTTGAATCCAAAAACGGAAAAATTTTAGCCCAACAAAAATCGCACACCTTGCATTTGGGCGTGATAAAAGATGGCCCTCGTACCCTTGATGAAGTATTGCTTTCTATCTTTAAAGGCCCAAATTCCTATACGGGTGAAAACACCATAGAAATCTCTTGCCACGGTTCTCTTTTCATTCAGCAACAGATTATTCAATTGGCACTTCGACACGGTTGTCGCATGGCCGATCCAGGTGAATTCACTTTACGTGCCTTTTTAAATGGAAAGATCGATTTATCTCAGGCTGAAGCCGTTGCCGATTTAATTTCCTCGACCAACGAAGCCAGTCACCAACTGGCCATTCAGCAAATGCGTGGCGGATTTTCAAACGAATTACAAAATCTGCGCACCGAATTACTCAATTTTGCTTCCTTAATCGAACTCGAATTGGATTTTGCCGAAGAAGACGTAGCCTTCGCCGACAGAACCGAATTTAACGCCTTGATCAATCGCATTGCCTTGGTCTTGAAACGCTTGATTGATTCCTTTGCCATCGGAAACGTAATCAAAAACGGCATTCCGGTAGCCATCGTGGGTGAACCCAATGTGGGTAAATCTACCTTGCTCAACGCCTTGCTCAACGAAGACCGCGCCATTGTTTCGGCAATAGCAGGAACCACGCGTGACACCATTGAAGACGAATTGGTTATTGCAGGGGTTGGTTTCCGCTTTATTGACACCGCAGGCATTCGCCAAACAACCGACGAAGTAGAATCAATAGGAATTCAAAAAACCTTTGAGAAAATAGAGCTAGCACAAGTCGTGTTGTATCTATTTGAAAGTTCCAAGTTTAAAGTTTCAGGTTGGGGGTATCGAACAGAAATTGAAAAAATAAAGAACAACTACCCGCAAAAACAGTTGGTGGTGGTGATCAATAAAATTGATTTAATTACAGCAGCTCAAATACAAGACATCCAGAAACAATTAGCCTCCATTGAAGTATCACCAATTTTGCTCTCGGCCAAAAACAAACAAGGTGTAGAAGAATTAAAAAACCAACTCACTTCACTGGTCAATACCGGCGCGCTGCGCAACAACGAAACCATCGTAACCAACACACGCCATTACGATGCGCTGCTCAAAGCCTTAGACGAAATTCAAAAAGTACAATACGGTATCCAAACCCATTTATCTAGTGATTTACTCGCCATCGACATTCGTGAAGCCCTTTACCAATTTGGCCTCATCACAGGCCAAGTAAGCAATGACGAGCTATTGGGTAATATTTTTGCGAATTTTTGTATCGGGAAGTAGTTGGAGGTTGTCTGTTAAGTTGATTTAAAGATTGAATGATTTAAAGATTTAAAAATTAAATCCGCATTAAATAGAAATCTCTCCTAATTCATTAGAATTGAGTTTAAAAATTAATCTTTAGTGTCCTCATCATTTTCTTTTACCCAATTCCTAAAACCTAAACCCTAACACCTACTCCCTAAAACCTACCACCTAACCCCTAACCCCTAAACCCTACTCCCTAAAACCTACTCCCCACCACCTACTTCCCTTACATTTCAATACATATTTCACTATAAATACCCTACCTTTGCGGCTTTAAAAAATAACTATGAAGAAAATTGGTGAATACCGCAGTTTATTGGCAGTTGATCGTTCGGTAACCTTAAAAGAATTGAAAACCATCTACCGCAATGCGATGAAGGACAGTCATCCCGACAAATTTCAAGGCGATGAAGCCGGTTTACAATTGGCTGAAGAAAAAAGTAGAGCCATTATTGAGGCCTATCATTTTTTGGTGAGTATCAACCCTGAGACCATTCAAAGTGGCTTGTCCGAATACCAAGAAACCTGCGCTACAGCTACGATCGTAGATTACCGCTATGAAAATATTCGTTTGCATATCTATTTTTCAAACGGCAGTGCCTACGAGTACATTTCGGTACCCAAAGCCATATATGTCAAAATGGTCAATGCCGATTCACCCGGTCGTTTTGCCAAAAGACATATCTTTACACAGTATCCGTATCGAAAAGTGAGCAACCAGGAATAAAAGAGTTGTGTTGCCTACATTAATATCCCAATAAGATGGAACTAATTGGTTATGTCGCGTCCTTATTAATTGGGTTCACCCTAGGACTTATAGGTGGCGGCGGATCTATTTTGACGGTACCCATTTTGGTCTATTTATTTCATCAAAAACCCGAACAGGCAACTGGATATTCTCTCTTTATCGTAGGGTTTACCTCGGCCATCGGTGCGATTCGCCACTATATTTTGGGCAATATCAAACTGCAGTCGGCGTTGTATTTTGCCATTCCTTCTACCCTTTGCCTCTTGCTGGTACGCAAATTTATTTTGCCCCTTGTTCCTAATCAAATTGGTGCAATTGGTCCAATTTCAATAAACAAAGACAACCTCTTGCTTTTTGTATTTGCCCTACTCATGGTCGCGGCGTCAGTTTCTATGATTCGTCCGTCAAAAAACGAAACTAATTCTCTGGCTGTTAAACCTTTGCAATTGAGCAAAATTGGCGCATTAGTAGGTTGTATTTCTGGTTATTTGGGTGCAGGCGGTGGATTTTTAATTATTCCCAGCCTGTTGTTTTTTGGGAAATTGACCATGAAACAAGCCGTGGGTACTTCCTTGCTCATCATTTCGACAGCCACTTTACTTGGCTTTGCAGGCGATGTGCTGCAAGGCAACGAATATAATTATGTACTATTGGCTAAAATAACCAGTCTAGCCGTAATTGGGTTGTTAATTGGCACCCAACTTTCCAAAAAAATAAGTGGCCCGCAACTGAAACCAATTTTTGGTTGGGTTGTATTGTGTATGGGTGGTTACATTATAATTAAGTCGCTTTTCTTTTCGAACTAATCCAAACAAATACAGGATAAATACAGTTTTATCAATGATTATTTAATTCTGTAACTAACAACAAGATGAGCCCTAATTTTGTACTTGTAAAATCTTAAAAAATTAAAAATCATGTTTGATATACTTAAAAAAATATTTTCATCATCTGGAAATTCGCCCTTAAAAGAACTAATCGCCGATGCTTTTTTGGTTGATGTGCGTTCACGAGAAGAATTTAATGAAGGTAGCGTGAAAGGTGCCGTGAATATTCCGTTGGACAGCATTCAGCAAAATATCGCTACATTTAAAAACAAAAAAAACATCGTGGTGTTTTGCCGAAGTGGTATGCGCAGCAGCCAAGCCAAATCAATTTTAGCGCGCTTGGGTGTGACCAATGTAACCAATGGAGGAACTTTACACAATGTTCAAAACCAACTTTAAATCTAACTAATGGCACAAGAAGAAAATTGTTGTGTAGTGGTTTGTGAATCGCCACTAGACCAACACTATTGGGATGCGCAATACCAAGCTGAGCAAATTGGCTGGGATTTGGGTTGTTGTTCGCCTGCATTTCAGGCCTTGGTGGATGGTCTCGAAAATAAAAATGCATCCATTTTACTGCCGGGTTGCGGTTCGAGTTACGAGGCTAAATATTTAGTAAGCCAAGGATTTACCAATATTACCTTACTGGATATCGCACCTACTTTGGTGCATAAACTGCAATCTGAGTTCAGTGATTTTCCACAAATTCAAGTTGTTTTGGGAGATTTTTTTGCGCACCAAAATCAGTACGATTATATCCTAGAACAAACCTTTTTCTGTGCCCTTCCACCTTCCTTGCGTGTGCAATACGTGGTCAAAATGCACGAATTACTGAAGCCAAATGGCCAACTCATGGGTTTGCTTTTTGACACTACCTTTGAGGTGAGTCCGCCCTTTGGAGGTTCAATAGACGAATACATTCCTTTATTTGAATTGGCTTTTACGCTTTTGAAACTTGAAAAAACAGTGTTGTCAGTTCCCAAAAGAATAGGCAGTGAATTTGCTTTTCAGTTTCA
>CAMBOW010000050.1 GCA_945869365.1 Flavobacterium psychrophilum
CGTATGCGTCACGCCGACTTTTTAATCTTAGCCAAAGATTACAAAGCCTTGGAGCTTGAGGCCAATGCCATGAAAGAATTAGATAAAGTAAACCCAAGAATCTTGCGTTATTTGGGTTATTCGGCTTATGAAAATGGAAATGTTGATGTGGCACAAAAATCGTTAGAAGATTTTATTGCGAATCCTTCTAATAAAATTATTCCTCGTGATTACATTTATTTGGGATTGATCAACTTGAAAAAATCGTTCAATGCCGAAACCAAAGTGGTTGATCAAACGCTATTTGATGCTGGGGTTTCTAATATCAAAAAAGCCATCGAAATGGATAATACCATGACGAATGATTTGAGCGAAGTAGGCAAGAAATTCTACGAGCAAAAGTTATTCAAACAAGCGGCTGCGATCTATGAAATTGCTACAACCAATCTAGAATCGAAGAATTTCTTGTTGGATAATTTCTATTTAGGAAACTCGTTATACTATGACAACACCCGTAAAGATGTGGTGAAACCTGATCCGATTGCGTTGCAAAAAGCCGACGCTGCCTTTGCTCGTGTAATTGAATCTTCGCCAACTACACAAGATGCCTACATTTTTAGAGCAAGAACGAACCGTTTGTTGGAGAATGATGAGTTGATTATCAAGTTTTATGAAGAATACTTGCGTGTAGTAACTGAAAAAGGCGCTGACGAAGTAACCAAAAACAAAACCAAGTTCATTGAAAGTTACAACAACATCGCCGCCAGCTATGCCAACACCGACAAAGCCAAAGCCATTGAGTACTTTAATAAAACCCTGGCTTTAGACCCTACAAATGCCTATGCTATGCAATCTATAGCCTCGCTGAAATAGTTGTTTTGAAATAAACTTAGAAAACCGACAGGGGACTGTCGGTTTTTTTAGTGCTTGGTATTTGCTGAATAAGTTATAAGTCTTGATTAAGATATAGTAGCGGTTTTTTACAAATAGAATGAAGATTACATTATACAAATTTCAAATTTCAAATTTCAAAAGTATATTAAAAACGTATTGCTGCTATAGAACTAATGCCTCGACCATAGGATTTGGCAGGCGAGCATCAAAAAGGGGAAACTTCCGTTAAGAAACTCGAACTGTTTGAGGCGCCAGCCGAGTTTTTGAGTTTTAGGAAGTGAGCCAATTTTGATCGCCGAAAATCCCAGGTCTTGATTTTTTGTTTCTTTTTCATCAAGGAAAAAGAAAAGAAAGAGATCTGATTGCTACAGAAGATCTAGGAAAGTACTCGGATGTTAATTTTTGATTTGATTTTTTTTACTTAGAACTTCAGTGTGATAAAAATGTATAACCGTTAACTTAATACTAAAGTAACACACCCCCAACCCCTCTCAAGAGGGGAGTTCAAGTAGTCATAAAGTCGAATGTTACTAAATATTCATAATACGGCTAAAAGCTAAATGCTGTCAGTTAATCGCTCTCTCATCTTCACTCAAAAAAAACACACCCCCAGCCCCTCTCGAGAGAGGAGTTCAAGAAGTCATAAAGTCGAATGTTACTAAATATTCATAATACGGCTAAAAGCTAAATGCTGTCAGCTGTCAGCTAATCGCTGTCAAAAAAAAAGGCCACCCGAAGGCAGCCTTTAAAAAGTAAGTGTTGTTTAGGATTACTTTTTAATAACGCGGATGGTTTTTAATTCAGCTCCTTGTTGTACTACAATCGTGTACATCCCAGCTCTAAATTGCTCGCCAATTACTTCGTTATCAATCGCATCAAAAGCAATTACTTTGTTGTAAACCAATTTGCCAGTCATGTCGTAGGCTTTGATTACAAAGTTTTGGTCGCTGTTGCTGATGGTTTTTACATTAAATGCACCACTAAACGGATTTGGATAGGCCGTTACGTCTAAACTTACATAGTCATCAGCAGTGTTTTTGGTTGCTGCTGCTAAGGTTACAGTGATTACATTACTATCAGCGGTACAGGTTCCTACAGTCGTTCTTGCTCTGTAATAATATGTAATTGTTCCGTGAGTAGCTACATAGCTGGTTCCAGTTGCTCCTGCAATTGCAGTATACGTTCCCGTTAAGGTAGTTGAACGTTGCCATTGAATAGTACCAGAGAAAGAACTCAAGGTTAACGTTGATGTGTAAGTTGTTCCAGAAAGCATTGTGCGAGGTCCGGCAGTTACCGTACCAACAGCTGCCGCTGGGTTTACAGTTATTAGCACTCCAGCAGAGTTGGCTACTGTACACGCATTGTTTACAACAGCTACTCTGAAGTAAGTGTTGGTTAATGGGCTTGCTATATAGGTTGCAGCAGTTGCTCCAGCAATATCGGTATAGGTAATATTGTCTGAAGAGGATTGCCATTGTCTATTTCCAACCGCACCAATTGAGGTCAATGTTCTGCTATTTCCAGCGCAAATTGCGCCAGCCAATGATACAGTTCCAGCAACTGATTTTGCACGCACATCAATAAGAACGGCTTGTGTATCAACAGGACTACATACACCACTAGTAACGGTCGCTTTGTAGTAGGTAGGCACGGTTAAGTTTGCCGCAGTATAGTTTGCTGTTGCAATTCCTAATGAAGTCCAAGTCACTTGGTCTGTCGATTTTTTCCACAAGATTGTTCCTGTGTTTCCGCTTAAGCTTAATACAGTACTGTTGGTTCCGCTACATACACTCACTCCGCCACCAGCAATAGAACCCGCTACAGAAGTTGGGTTTACCGTTACAGCAGCTGCCACTGTTGTTGTAGCTGCAGGACAAACGCCGCTTGTTACCATCGCTTTGTAGTAGGTAGTAGCCGATAAGTTGGCTGTAGTGTATGGTGAAGTTGTAGCTCCTACAATAGGTGAATAAGTCCCTGTGCTAGTTGAGGCCGACATCCATTGGATAGATCCAGTGTTTCCGGTTAGGGTCAATGTTTTTGATGAACTGCTACACACAGCTCCAGCACCAGCTATAGTTCCCGCTACTGATTTTGCATTAACGCCAATAGAAACCGAATTTGATGGGATAGCAGCGCAACCACTCAAAGATACCAAGGCTCTGTAATAGGTAGCGACAGTTAGATTGGAAACAGTCAACGAAGAACTGGTTCCAACAACATTTAAGAACACGATTTCATCAGCAGACGATTGCCATTGAATAGATCCGATTGCATCATTCACTTTAAGAATAGAACTGTTTGTGCCAGTACATACAGTGGTAGATCCTACAGCAGTACCTGCATAAGCCGGCAAACTAGTCATTAAGGCAACGGCATCAGTAGTAGCTGAAGAACAAATTCCACTGGTTAAAACAGCTCTGTAATAGGTGTTTGCACTAATGTTTGTTGCCGTATAGGTAGCGGCTATTGCCCCAGCAATGTCTGTATAGGTAACATTATCAGTTGAAGATTGCCATTTGATGGTACCTACATAACCGGATAAGGTTAATACCGTACTGTTGGTGCCTGCACATACACGTACATTTCCGCCTTTTATTACACCGCCTTTAGAAGCAGCGGTTACGGTTACCGTAGCTGCAGCGGTAGTAGCCGAGGCACAGTTTCCGCTTGTTACGACAGCTTTGTAATACTTGGTCGCTGTACTTGATGGTGTAGTATAGGTTGCTGAAGTGGCGCCTGCAACAGCTGTATAAGTTCCAGCTAAAGCTGTGCTAGATTGCCATTGGATTGAACCTGAATAACCAGTTAAGGTCAAGGTTTTTGTTCCACCGTAGCAAACTGCACCGGCTCCCGAAACAGTTCCTGCCAAAGATTTGGGCACAGTCAATACGGCAGTATTTGAAGTTTTAGTACCACAAGTTGGCGTGCTTCCAACTAACGAAACAACCGCTCTGTAATTGTATCCAGTATAGGTACTGGCCACATTTGTAATAGTAAGCGTAGAAGTAGTTGCTCCCGAAAAGATGTTTGAAGTTACGGTTGCAGCACTATTGGCAACTGTAATCCAGGTTGTGCCTGTAGGCGTTTGGTATTGCCAAGCATAAGAAGCCGTTTGTCCAACTCCGGTTAAAGTAGCTCCAGCAGTAAATGAAACGTTGCCTGCATTGCAAGCTGTAGCATTTGCAGGGTGACTGCTCACATACACAGATGGATAAATAGCCGGATTGGCATCGTTACAGTCTAAATTATTGGTTGAATACCCTGCTGTAGCAGTAGAAGTGTGTAAGGCCACAACTGTTGTTGATCCAAATCCGTCTTGGTCTGCATCTACATAATAATTGGTTGCTTGGTATGGAGCCGTGCTAAAGTAGATGTTGTCTACATATACTTTGCTTCCGCCAAATGGAACACCTTCTAATTTAAATTGAATGATGCTGCTTAAATTGATGTTTGAATATTGCGACAAATTAATGTCATAGCTGTTCCATCCAGACAAGGTTGGAGTTAAAACAACTGCTTGTTCAACGGGTCCTGCATTAATCAAAAACACTTTGAAAGCAGTACAGTTTGGTGTCCAGATATCCATGTGCAAGAAATTCATTCCTGAAGCATTCACAGAATTGGCAAATTGTATTCCTTGGTAATTTAAACTACTAAATAGCTTGGTAGTATTGCCCGCAATGGCTACGTCAGCAACCACAGTCGATTGACCCCAATTTGGGAACCAATCTGTTCCAGCTAAATTGGTGTAGGCATCACTGAATAACGAAATTACATTCGCAGCAGGTACCGTAGGCGTAGGTGCAGCCGTAACTGGTTCAGTTGGTAAAACAACTCCAGTGGCAGATTTCCAAAAATACACGTTATCTAAATATACGATGCCGGCTCCAACAGGAATTCCAGAGAAAATGATCTGAGAAAGGTGCGCTTTGCTCGCCAAATTGGCAAAATCAGACAAGGCAATATCAAAACTGTTCCAGCCAGAAAGAGTAGGATTCAACACAATTTCGTGCTCTGAATCGTCTCCACCACCAAAGCCGTTATTGGCTCCAAAATCAACCAATTTTACACGGAAAGTAGTCATATTTGGTGTCCATACATCGATGTGCATTTTTTGCATGCTTGATGCATTAATGCTATTTGCTCCTGTGGCTTCAACACCTACGAAATTTAAACTTTCGTACAATTTGGTGTCGTTGCCTGCAATTTGAGTGTTGGTCAATACGGCACTAGACCAATCGGTTCTCCAGGTATCTACAGCTACATTGGCATACGCATTGCTGAACATAGAAACCACGTCACTTGCATTTCTAGCAGGAGGGGTTGGTGCAGCAGTTGTGGGAACTGAACTCACACTAGTTACCATAAAATTGGTTGAAATACTTTTGCTTTTGAACAAATTGTCAACTGTTTTTTGTGTGGCTTTGATCACAGTTGTTCCTGCGCCCATAATGGTAATAGTTGAGCCAGAAACGGATGCTACTGCAGGATTGCTGCTGCTGTAAATAAAACCACCGGTGCTGTTGCTGGTAGGTTGATTGATGCCAAAAGGAGCATCACCAACTACTTTGCTCGGAATACTAAAGGCGCCAAAAGTTGGATCAACCAAGGCGCTAGATTCTTTCCAGAAATAAATATTGTCCAAATACACGACACTTGATCCAAAAGGAGTTCCTTCTAGCTTGAATTGTCCTATGTTATTTAAAGCAACACCTGGATATTGCGCCAAGTTAATGTCATAGCTGTTCCATCCCGCCAATGTTGGAGTTAAGGTAACTGCTTGTTCTCCAATTCCGGCATTAATCAAAAAGAATTTAAAGGCAGTGCAATTGGGTGTATAAATATCCACATGCAAGTTGGTCATTCCTGAAGCATTGATAGGACTTACAAATTGAACCCCTTGATAATTCAAGTTGTTGTATCGTTTTATAGTGTTTCCAGAAATGGCAATGTCGGCAACTGAAGTGCTTTGTCCCCAATTAGGATACCAATCCGTTCCGCTCACATTGGTATACGAATTACTAAATAAAGAAATTACCAAATCAGCTGATCGTGCTGGAGGGACAGCAGGAGCAGTAGTTGGCGCAGGATAAGTAACAGCCAATATTGCTGTAGCATTCCCGGCACTATACAAACCTGCAGCCGCTTGATTGGCCGTAATGATAGAAGTTCCAGCTCCAACAACGGTTACAGTTGTACCAGAAATTGTAGCAACAGCAGTGTTACTACTTGTGTAGGTAAAAGCTCCGGTGCTATTGCTTGTAGGAGCTGTCAAGGTGAAAGGAGCAGCGCCTACTAATTTTGCAGGTACTGTAAAACCAGTGATTGTAGGCAAAACAGCTGCTGTATAAAAATATACGTTATCGTAATACACTGTAGTGCCTCCAAAAGGAGTACTCACAAATTTAAATTGGATGATGTTGTTGAGCGCTATCCCTTGAGCGCTAAAAGCACTCAAATCAATGTCGTAACTGTTCCATCCCGAAGCGGTTGGATTTACAGTTACTTTTTGTTCAATTCCGCCTGGATTGATCAAAAACACATCAAATGCAGTACAATCGGGGGTCCAAACATCAATGTGCAATTTTGTCATCAACGAAGCGTTGACTGGACTTGCAAACTCAACTCCAATGTAGTTGAAGTTGCTTAATTTTTTTACGGCATTACCACCGGCTGTTTCGTCTGAAACCACGGTTGATTGCCACCACCAGGGGGCAAAATTGGTGCCTGCCAAGTTGGTGTAGGCATCTGAGAATACAGAAACTACACTACTCTCATTTCTAACAGGCGGAGTGGGTGCCGACACGGTAGGAACGTTTTGGGCAAATACTGTGATAGACATCAACAGTAAAAGCAATGAATAGATTTTTTTCATTTTTGAAAATAGTTTAAATTAATAGTGTTATAAAAATAATGTTTTACTCCATACGCATTGGAACGACATACCTATATAAAAACTATACTTTTTTAATAAACTATGTTTTTTGGATGAGTAAAAAGTGAATTCTTTAAAAAACCTAATGAGCTATTGTAAATACTGAAATTATTGCTGATTTTATCGTCGATTGTATTGGTGTTATTGTATGGTTAATGTATAGTTTTTTCGAATCGGGTGAGGTTTGTTTTGATAAAAATACAACGTTGTAGTGCTGCTACAAAAACCAAAAATTGTTTAACAAATCGGCTAAAAAGTTAGATAATTCTTAAAGACTGGTTTTTATCCCTTGGATATTTGTCTACCTTTGTCACTTACTTAAAATTATGCAAGAAAAATCGTTGCAATCAAAAGTTTCAGCAGGAACTTACCTTCCGTTAATGGAAGAATTTTATACCATTCAAGGCGAAGGATTTCATACCGGTACAGCGGCCTATTTTATTCGAATCGGCGGCTGTGATGTAGGTTGTCATTGGTGTGATGTAAAAGAAAGTTGGGATGCCAATTTGCATCCGCCTACGGCAATTGAATCGATAGTGAATCATGCCAACCAATTTTCCGATACCATTGTGATTACGGGAGGGGAACCACTCATGTGGAACATGTTGCCATTAACTTCAACTTTAAAACAAGACAAGAGAAACATTCATATTGAAACTTCAGGTGCCTATGCCTTTACTGGTGTATGGGATTGGGTATGTTTGTCTCCCAAAAAAAACAAACTGCCTTTGCCTGAAGCCTATGAAAAAGCAAACGAATTAAAAGTAATCATCTATAATAAACACGATTTTGTTTTTGCCGAGGAACAAGCCGCTTTGGTCAATGAAAACGCCATCTTATTTTTGCAACCCGAATGGAGTAAAAAAGAAGAAATGACGCCGCTCATAGTAGACTATGTGATGCAAAATCCCAAATGGCGGGTGTCCTTACAAACCCATAAGTACTTAAATATTCCCTAAATACAACCTAGGCAACATGTCGGAGTTTCAAAATAACTTTGTATACTTGTCTGTTTAAATTTTGAATTATGAAAAAAATAATTGTTTTAGTGCTTTTGCTTAGCACAATTATAGTTCAGGCGCAACGTACGTGTGCTACTCCGCAAAAAACGCAAGAGCTCATTAACACACTGCCAGGTTTTGCGGCCCATCACGAAGAAATGAAAACCTACTTGCGCAATACTTCGCAAGAAAATATTTTTAACAAAGCAGCCGCGCCACAAGTTGTGGTTACCATTCCGGTGGTATTTCACGTGTTGTATAAAACGGCTACCCAAAATATTTCGGATGCACAAATCCTATCGCAATTGGCGGTTCTAAATGCCGATTACCGTAAATTGAATACCGATTTTAACTCGGTAGTTCCTTCGGCTTTTAGACCATTGGGTGCTGATATGGAAATAGCTTTTTGTTTGGCAACCCGCACACCAACAGGAGCTTTAACAACTGGAATTACTAGAAAATCAGTGGCTAACTCGTTTAGTTTTGACAACAATTATTATGCCGCCTCTGGCGAACCGGCATGGGATACAACCAAGTACTTGAATATATGGGTTGGGAAATTCACCGACAATACCTTGTTGGGTTTTGCCTATTTGCCTGATTCAGCGGGAACCAATTATGATGGGCTTTGTATCAGTTATACCGCATTTGGCACAACCGGAACAGCTGCCTCGCCCTTCAATAAAGGCCGAACTGCTACACACGAAATTGGCCATTATTTTGGATTAGATCACCCGTGGGGTTCGGATGGCAGCAATTGCAATACTACCGCCAATAGCGATGGTGTTGCTGATACCCCTGCTACTGATAATCCCTATTATAGTTGTCCCACTTTTCCAAGTAATACCAATGCGTGTACCACAACTACTACTGGTTCTATGTTTATGAATTATATGGATTATGTCGATGATGCCTGTATGGCCTTTTTTACAGCAGGTCAAAAGGCAATTATGCAAAACACCTTGGCTGGCCCACGATTAAGTTTAATCACGTCAAATAACGGCTGTGGCGCTTTAAGTCTAGATGATTTTGAGGCGATTAATGCCATAGCGGTCTATCCAAATCCTGCTTCCAATTACTTCCAAATCACCTCCCCGCTAGTTGCCATAGACGAAGTAGAATTGTTTAATGCTTTGGGGCAATTGGTTAGTAAACAAAAACTTACGGGTACCAATGCACAAGTTAATGTGAGTGAGTTGGCGCTAGGAACTTATTATATTAGAATTTACAACCAAGGTTTTTTTGTAAAATCGGCGAAAATTGTAAAGCAATAAATCAACCTCTTCTATCAAATACAAATCCCAAGCTCATCCTTGGGATTTTTTTAATATAATCGCGCCAAGTAGTCGAAGTGTTTTCCTTCTGCAATTAGTTCGCATTGCAAGCCATTGGCCTGTGCTGCTCTTTGAAGTGTATTGTAATCCAAATACAACCACGGAAACGGTGGGTCGGTCTGGCCCTTGTAAGAAACGGTAAAAGTCAGTTCACCATAATAGCCCTCGGCAGGAATCGAGTAGCTTCCGTCTTCATTTTCATCATACATATAAATCAAATCAGAACTGTCAAGTAAAATTTGGCCATTCGGATTCAAGAGTGATTTAAGGTGTTGCAAATAGGTTGGAAGTGCAGCGAGCGTTCCGAAGATTCCGGTGCCATTCATTAAGAGCAAAATGGTGTCAAAGGTTTCATTTTGAACTGCCAGTATATTTTGCACCCTTGCATTTTTTATCCCGCGAAGCACACAAGTTTCAATTGCTTTATCTGAAACATCAATGGCGCATACCTCAAATCCTTTGTTTTGCAAATACAAACTGTGGCTGCCGGCGCCGCAGCCGATGTCTAGGATTTTGCCTTTAGCCCTCTCTAGCGCAATTTGTTCTATGTGCGGCATCTCCTCAAAAGATCGAAACAAATAGTCCACGGGCATTTCGTCAGCCTCAGAGATGGAGGTTTCGGTAAGGAGATCTTCTGGGGAATTGTTGGTTTGATAATCGAGGATGGCTTGGCCAAAAAGATCGTACATAATTTTTTGTTTCAAGTTTCAAGTTTACTGTGTATATTTCACTATCTATCAAGGCAGGTTTTTTAATTTTTAAAATTGTTATCTTTCCGATTTACAACCTGAAACTTGAAACGTGAAACAAATTCTAGCAGAACTCCAAAAGCTGGCCAAAGATAAGCAAGTCGAAAACAAAAAGTTTTTGGATAAGCTCAAAAAGAAAACCCCCAAGAATTTGGACTATGTGATGCAAGAACTCCACGAGGCCGAATTTAAGCGCACTGATTGTTTGAACTGCGCCAATTGCTGTAAAACAACGGGTCCTTTGTTTACCTCGGCCGATATTGAACGCATTGCCAAGCATCTAAAACAAAAACCCCAGCAATTTATTGACCGCTACTTGCGCATCGACGAAGACCAAGATTATGTGTTGCAATCGGTACCCTGCACATTTTTAGATCAGGAGAATTATTGCATGATCTACGAAGTACGTCCCAAAGCTTGTCGCGAATTTCCCCACACCGACCGCAAAAAGTTTCAGCAAATTACGGATTTGACACTTAAAAATGTGGCCATTTGCCCGGCGGCCTATAACATTGTCGAAGCGATGAAGAAAAAGTTGCCGTTGTAATAAGTAGTACATTATTTCGTTAGTATAAAAAATTACAATGAAAAGACACTTCAAAAAACTAGCGGGAATTTATTTGCTTTCCCTGGCAATTTCCATTTTCGGATTCCTGGTTGATTCAGACGAAAACACCAACACCATTTTGATGAATGCTTTTGAAATAACGATGATGTCCTTTGTGACTTTTGCAATCATCTCTGGTGTTATATATGGAGTCTATTCGCTTTATTGTCTGCTAGGCAATAAACCTCTTCAATAGCCATTAATAGATTAGGTATTTTTTTCGCATCAACATAAAGTCTTCCAACCCTTTTTTCCAGGTCTCTCTTATTTTTTCTTCGGGGAAACCCGCTTCAATTTGTTGCTGTAGTAGTTTGGTTCCTGCCAATTTGGTAAAAAAGGGAGTAAAGAATTTACTCTTGTCTTCCCATTCGTTGTAGGACGAAATCAACCATTTGAGTTCCAATTGCTGCGGTTCTGGTTCGAATGATAAATCTTCTCCGCAACATACCACGCCATTATACAAGGGATCTTTGGCGCCCAAATTGGGCAGCGGAGTAAAGCTGAAGTGATGGGCCAATTGTTGGGGTGAACCAAAAATTTGAAATTGCTTGTTGGTTCCTCTGCCTACGCTAATTGGAGTCCCTTCAAACAAGCACAAGCTGGGGTATAATTTTATGGCTTGATCATTGGGTAAATTGGGCGAAGGCTTGGCCGGCAAACTGTAAGGCATTTCTCGTGAATAATTCTCACAAGCTACAATCTTTATCGGGCATTGCATGCCGTCTTTGAGCCATTTTTCGCCATTGATCATTAGGGCATATTCGCCAATTGTCATGCCATGCAAGATGGGGATGGGGTGCATGCCCACAAAACTAGTGAATTCTTTTTCTAATACAGGACCATCAACAATGCTGCCGTTTGGATTGGGTCGATCCAAAACCAGGAGCATGATGTTGTGTTCGGCACAGGCTTCCATTACGTAATGCAAGGTTGAGATGTAGGTATAAAAACGAACGCCCACATCTTGTATGTCAAAAATTAGCACATCCAATCCCGCTAATTGTTCGGCTTTGGGCTTTTTGTTGTCGCCGTATAATGATATAATCGGTAAATTAGTTTTGCTGTCTTTGCCGTCTATAATGGTCTCCCCAGCATCGGCAGTGCCGCGAAATCCGTGTTCGGGGGCAAATATTCGAGTCAATTCAACATGCGTTTTTGCGGCGAGGTAATCGACCAAATGCATTTTTTTGTGCGCAATTAAATCTACTTGCGATTGAGAAATTGTATCAAAGACGCTGTAAATGGAATCGAAGGATATGAGTCCGGTTTGGTTTGATACTAATCCAACCTTTTTGCTTTTCAAAAGTGATAAATAGCTTTTTACATTGTCGGCTCCGGTCAAAAACTGGGTTGATTTTATCCTACTTTTCACCCGGGTTTCATTGGGTGCAGCATAATTAATTGGTTTTGGCGCGCGACAAGAACTCAAAAACGCAAGAGCAATTACCCATGCCAGTAGGCTTGACCGAAAAAAGAAACAAGTTTTACGCGGTATAAAAAGAATAGATAGCATACTTTGGCAAATAATATAGGGGGTATTGATTATAAATTTAGGTGTAATACTGTATTTTTGAATCCCGATTAAACACGCAATTTTGAATGTAGAATATTTTATCGCGAAACGCCTTCTCAGCGCCAAAGGGCATAAAAGTAGTGTATCTGCGCCAATTATAAAAATTGCGGTTGCTGCTATTGCCTTAGGCATGATTATGATGTTGATATCGGTGGCAACAGGTACGGGATTGCAGCAAAAAATTCGGGAGAAAGTAGCTGCGTTTAATGGGCACATTACGATTGCCAATTACGAAGACAACCAGTCGCAAGTAAGTGTTTCTCCGCTGTCCATTCACCAAGATTTCTATCCTAAATTCCAACACGTTTCTGGCATTAATCATGTACAAGCCGTAGCTTCAAAAGCGGCTATTATTCGCACACCAAAAGCCTTTGAGGGGATTGTATATAAAGGGGTTGGCCGCGATTACCAATGGAAAAACCTGCAAGAATATTTGGTGCAAGGGAAGTTGCCCGATGTGTCGCATGAGCTTACCAATCAGGTGCTTATTTCAGAATTTTTGGCCAATCGCTTGTATTTAAAATTGGGCGATACGTTCACTACTTTTTTCATGAAAGATGATGGCGTTTCTTTGCCCAATCTTCGAGTTTTTAAGGTGGTGGGAATTTATAATTCGGGGTTTCAAGAATTTGATGCCACCTATGTTATTGGTGACATTCGACATGTGCAACGCATCAACAAATGGCGTCCAGATGAGGTGGGTTCTTTTGAGGTGTTTGTTTCTGATTTCTCTCAAATTAAAGCCAAAGGCGAAGAAGTCTATGCGCAAACGAGTTCAACTTTAGATTCCCAAACCATAGTCGAAAAATACTATTATATTTTTGAATGGTTGGATTTGTTTGATTTTAATATATTGGTAATTTTAGTAGTGATGATTATTGTGGCTACTATAAATATGGTGGTTGCTTTATTGGTCTTAATTTTGGAGCGCACTCAAATGATTGGTATTCTCAAAGCCTTGGGCGCGTCCAATTGGTCGGTGCGAAAAATATTTTTATACAATGCCTTTCATTTAATTTTCAAGGGTTTGCTATGGGGTAATGGCATTGGTCTTGGCTTGTTGTTGTTGCAACAGCAATATGGTATTATCCATTTAGACCCGGCTAATTATTACGTAAACGAAGCGCCGGTTTATATTAATTGGCTTCATGTTGCGGCATTAAATTTCGGCACTGTCCTAGTTTGTTTGTTGGTGCTGTTGATCCCGTCTTATATCATTACAAAAATATCTCCCATTAAGGCCATTCGGTTTGATTAGATGGTTGTCTGTTCTCCGTTCTCCAATTTCTTTGTTTAATGGTTTAATCGTTTAAACGTTTAACCTTTTTTTATACGACCATCGAACATCGGTCATCGAGCAACGGTTGTCAGTTCTCGGTTATCCGTTCTCCGATTTCTTTGTTTAATGGTTTAAGCGTTTAAACGTTTAATCGTTTAACCCTTTTAATCGACCATCGAACAACTCCCCACTTCCTTCTTCTAACTTCCTGACTACTAGCCAAGAGAAAACGGAACTAAAAAAGGCATTTTTTTTATTTAGAATTTGGGAAAAAGGTTTTACATTTGCCCCCCGCACAAGGGAAAAGGTTCTTAAGAATTACTGGCACGAGATTTTGACAAAATAATTTCAAAAATAGTTTGATTAAGATTTGTGTAAGTAAAAAGAATGCTTACTTTTGCACCCGCTTTGAGAATGAAAGCGTATATTAAAAAGAAGAACACGTTCCTAGACATATTGAATTGACAGCCGTTCTGATGAGAATCAGAAC
>CAMBOW010000051.1 GCA_945869365.1 Flavobacterium psychrophilum
GTGAACTAAATAGTCTTTTTTGCTGATTTTTTCTAACATACTGCCTTCCAAACTCAAACCTGGAACCGGCATAGGTTCGTTTCGTTTGTATAATAAATCAAAACGGCCCAAATTTGGAAAATCCATGTAATCGCGCCGATTGTGGTAACGACCTCCTGGAATTAAGCTGTCGGTTGAGTCAATGTGCATTTTTGAGAGGAAAAATTTCAGGGTGTCCTTTCCTATTTCGTGGTCGTACACAAACCGAACGGGTTCGCCAATTCGGCGATCCTTCACGCTGTTCGCAATTTTTTCGAGCATACTTTTACTCAAATCACTATCCATTTCTAGTTGGGCGTCCCGGGTAATTTTAATCATGTGAGCCGAAACACTATAGTAATTAAACATATTAAATATGCTACCTAAGTTATACCGGATCACGTCGTCTAGCAAAATTACATAATCATTACCATCCGCTTTTGGTAAAACCACAAATCGATTGATGGTTTTGGGAATTTCAATTACCGCATAGCGTATGGGTTTTCTTCTGCCTACTCGGTTTAAAATTGAGGAAGTAACTTCATTATTCAAAACCAATTTTACCGCCAAATACCCCGAGGTATCTCGTAAAAGGGGGAATTCAGCTAAGTCATTCAATATAATCGTAACCAAAGCTGGACTTACGGTTTGAATAAAATATTCTTTTACATAGGCTTCTTGCTCGGGCGAAAGTTGCTTTTCGTTTCGAATAAAAATGCGTTCGGCTTCTAGTTTTGACTCGATGATTTGTAATATTTTGAGACTTTCGTCTTGTTGGTCAATTACAATGCGAGTAATCTCAGAAAGTAATTGATTAGCTGTGCTTCCACCCAGCGCCTTTTGCCCCGAAATTCCTGACAAACTCAGTCGCCGAATGGCGGCATAACGCACCCTAAAAAATTCGTCTAAATTGTTGGAAAAAATACCCAAAAACCGCAATCGGTCTAGTAAAGGTACAGCCTCATCTGCGGCTTCTTGTAATACGCGGGCATTGAAAGCCAACCAGCTTTTTTCTCTTTCAATATATTTGTTATCAGACATAATTAGTGTAAATCAGTTGGAAATTGAATCCGTGAAGTAGTTCCTTTTTCGAGGTTTTTCCAGCTGTCAATTGCAAAATCAAGTTGAACAACTCCTGCAGTTGGAACATTGGCCACGGAAACGGAACCAAATTTATTAACAAAATTTGTAATAGCCTCGTTATGACCAAAAAGAATTATCGCAGCAATATCCTCGTGAGCGGATTGAATAAATTTGGTTAAATCGGCTTCGCTAAATGTGTATAAGGCTTCTTTATATTCTATTTCTGGGACAGGTTCAGGAAAATAGGATGTGATAATCGCAGCTGTTTCTTTTGCGCGAACAGCCGTACTGCACCAAATTACATATGTATCGGGCAGAAATTGAGCCAAATACTTTCCTATGCTATGGGCAGCTGCTATGCCCCGCTCCGAAATAATTCGGCTTTTATCTGCCGTGGCAAATTCCCAACTTGATTTGGCGTGTCGAATGAGGTAAATGGATTTCATTTGGCAGTTATTTAGCAGCCACAAAGTAACCATTTTGGACGCAATACATGCAAGCATTCCATACTAATAAATTGAAAAGTTATTTTTAAGCTTCTCCATCGAGTAGTTTTTACCATTCGTCGATATTTTATTGATAGTATTTTCTTACTTTTTATATTATATATTGCATTTTATCGACATATATTGCATTTTATCGTTAATTTAATATTGAGTATTAACTAAAAGCTGCTATTTTTGAGCCAGTAAAATGAGGTTATTTGCATATGTGCAGCTAATCGCTACCTTTAACTCGTATTATGCGAAAACGAATTGAATTACACCTGCGCGATCCACAAGGCTTATTAAAAGCGGCACTTCTGCTATTGATGTGCTTCTTTTCTTTGTTTGCTTATAGCCAACAAGCTGCAAATAAACTTATATCTGCGACTGAATACTGTAGACAAGAAGCATCAAATGCTTCAAAAAATGATTCTTTTTCAAATGCCAAAAATGTTCAAAATTTACTCACTCAGCCTACTGCTGCAATTTATGTAGCTGATCGTCAAATTAAAACTTATGGGAAGCAACCCAAAACAATTATCCTAAATCTTAGTGATGTAAACCAATTAGAATCTGCTGAAATTTTACCCAACCAAATCGAATTAATTCAATTCAACATATCTTCAACTGAAGTTCTAAACGGCTCGACCCCGGATTTTCAGGGATTCGCCCGTTTTAAAAATCTAAAATATTTGCATTTTACTTTGCAAAATGAGCAAGAAGTTCCCCAGCTTCGTGCTTATTTGGCTAATGAAAATAATCCATACTCCTTGCTTTATTCCATTAACCCCACAGACAAAGACTAATAGTGAAAACCCCAAAACATATTCGTTTATCGGTTTTACTCCCTTTTTGTAAAGGGGTAGTTTTACTTGTACTTTGTACTATTGGTACATTACAAGCCCAGGTGCGCGTTGATTTTAGCCAACGGGCTTCGCAATACAGTCCGAATAAAAATATATATACCCTAAAAGGAGATTTTACCATGCTGGGCAATACGTGTTTAAGCCCACAAAACTACAGCCCGACTACCAACAATAATGGCCAATACATGGTCTATGTTGACAGCGACAACGATCCAACTACCTTTAATTCTTCGTCATCGACCTTGATGTTGTCCAATGAAAATGGTGCTGTTCCTTCCTGTTCGTCTATTGTCTATGCCGGATTGTATTGGACTGGAAAATCAAATACCAACGACGTGTTTCAGGTTACCAAAGACATTCCCAATGGCACACAAAACACGAATACTTCTGTTTCGGTAGGTCATAACAACAACATCATCCATACAAACTTTACGCTTACAGTATCGCGAAATACGGTTAGCCCAAATTATTATAATCCAAAATATACTTTTGCAGGCAACGGCAGCACCTATGTGTTTAATTTTTACAATACCGATAATCCAAATCGCATTGGCTTGTCAATAAATGGGGGTGCCGAAACTAACATTCCTGCAACAATTAGTGCCGACCAATCTGAGGCTACCTTTAATACACCCTATCAAATTCAAGATGGATTGGTTACCATTCGTATTGAAAAATTAAAGCGTGCGGCAGCTACTGACATGAGTCAAACTAGTTATCAGAATACCTCTACTGCTTTAGTCAATGTAAATGGAATAGTTCCCGCGTTTCTTTCGCTTACCAAAACCTACGACAAACGAAAAATATCATTAAAAGGACCTAGTGCAGCTGCCTATACCCAGTTTACTGCCGAGCCAAACAGTATTTATTTTCCATCGGCTACTGTGGATGACAACATTTTTACCGCCTATACTGAAGTAACTGACTATGTACGGGAACACGGTATTGGTGAATACTTTGCTGCCGATATGGCTTTGCAAGAAGGCTTGGTTTCGGGAACCGGATATTCGGGCGGATGGGGCATTATTGTCGTATATCAAAATGCCAAAATGAAACAGCGTGACATTACTTTATTTGATGGCTATGCCTATGTAAATTCTGGAAACACGGCTGGTTATGCCTTGCCTGTTTCTGGGTTTAACACTATTCAAACTGGCGAAGTAGGCGTAAAATTGGGTGTAATGGCCAGCGAAGGCGATGTGAGTTTTACTGGAGATTACTTTAAAATTCAAAAACAAAGCGACAATACCTATCTCAACTTGAGCCACAGCGGAAATTCACCAAGCAATTTCTTCAATTCGTCGATCATCACCGGCGGATTACGCAACCCCTATTTGGCAAACAATACCGGAATTGACATCAGTATGTTTACGGTGCCCAACACCAATAATTCGGTAATTGGCAACAACCAAACGGCGACCAATTTTATGTATGGCACCAACGGCGACACCTACTCTATTTTTGCCATTGCCATGTCGGTAGACGCCTACAATGCCAACGTAGAAAATATTTTGCAACCCACAACCATCAACACAACTGCTTTAACAACTTTAACTAATTTGAGTTGTTTGCCTGGTGAAGATATTGCCTATCAAATACAGGTTAAAAACCTAGGAAACGAAGCCATCAACAACTATAAAGTGGTATTGCCTATTCCGTATAATGCCCAATACGTGCCCGGAAGTGCCAGCACTGAATTATTTTTTAGTCCAACACCTGTGCTAAATACAGTTACTTTTAATCCTGCCTATGGATCTCAAGGCGCATTAACCTGGGAATTGGGTCAATTGCCTTTGGATGCCAATCATGACCAATTATTGGCCTCGTTTCATTTTACGCTACGTGCCACACAAGATTGCCAATTGCTTGCTTCGTCAAACTGTGGTTCGGTTATAAGCGCCCAAGGGTTGGCTAGTGGAACCGGAGCCATTACCGGAATTTCATTTGCAAATTCCAATCTCATCAGTGGCTACCAATCCAATGGCAACTGCACCGACGAACCGATTATTGCCGCAACGCCCATCAGCATCAATGCAGCAGCCTATGTGCAAAGCTGTCCAGAATTTGGAGGACCGCGCACTATCAATTGGTGTGCAACCAATAACGCGGTATCCACCGCCGATTTAATTGCCTATTTTCCGGCTGGTACTTTATTTTATAACGAGTTTCCACTCACCGGATCAACCCAACAGTACACCGCTTTGAATCCTATTCCTCTGGTTGGAAATAGCTCTGCAGTAATTTATGCTGTATCCTTAGCCAACAGCAATTGTGGCAGTCCATTTCGATTACAACGTTGCGGCAGTATTCAAGGCAACAATGATATTGGATCAACCGTCAATGGAGTACTTGGAGGCGTAACTTTCACCAATGTTTTAGCCAATGACCTTCTCAACGGGCAAGTGGTTTCAGCTTCGGCTGTAGTGATTACTTTTGTTTCTTCAACCCATCCAGGAATCAGCCTAAACGGAAACAATGTAGTAGTTGCTCCTGGAACTCCTGCAGGCAGTTATTTACTTACGTATCAAATTTGCGAAACGACCAACCTTTCAAATTGTGCCACCGCAACCGTTTCAGTTGTGGTCGCCAATAGTTCATTATTAGCCCAAGATGATATTTATATCGCTGTAGCGTGCGGAACCAATCAATTGTTGAGCTCGGTGTTACAAAACGACTTGGCTGTAAATGGTACGGCCACCAGCAGCAATGTTCAACTCACACAAGTGCAATCTTCAAATCCCGCTTTGCAACTCAATTTGGCCGATGGAACAATACAAATTCCTACTGGATTGAATGCGGGCGCTTACACCCTAATCTATTCTATTTGTGACCTTACCAATGGCAGTTTGTGTGCCGAAGCCATGGTTAGCATTCAAATTACAGATACTACGCCACCACAATTGCCTGGTTTAGACAAATTGCAAGCTGTCTGTACATATACTTTTGACATTCCAAGTACAACCGATGTATGTTCGGGCACCGTGATTGCGACAACTACTGATCCGTTGTTTTACGATACAGTGGGTACCCACACGGTAACCTGGTACTTTATAGATCAAGCAGGCAACGAAAGCAGTATAGCACAATCGGTAACCATTTCGGCTGCAGAAACTGAAGAATCACTAGCTCACTACGTGGCATGTAACAATGATAATAGCGAAGAAGTAAATGTAGATTTGAATGCGTTGCTTCCTGCAGATGTAACTGGTTTAGGCAACTGGGAAGACACCGACAATTCGACTGGATTAATTGGAAATACCTTTATCCCCTATCAAATTCCTGTGGGAAATTACCGATTTACCTATACTGTGCAAAACGGAAGTTGTACCCAAAAAGTAGTGGTAAATTTACAACTGGATAACGACTGTATTGTAGAACCCGACGGAAACTGTATCTTAGTCGTGCACAATGCGGTAACCGTTAATGACGACCGCACAAACGATGTGCTCTTTATAGAAAACATTACTGATTCGGCTTGTTTTGTGGCGAATAAGGTAGAAGTATACAACCGTTGGGGCGTATTGGTTTTTGAATCCAATCATTACGACAATGAGACCCACGCGTTTAGAGGTTATTCGCAAGGGCGTTCCACGATGGGATCAGATGCATTGCCTACCGGTACGTATTTTTATACCGTACAGGGCACCAAACCCGATGGCAGTATCGTTAGAAAACAAGGGTATTTATATTTAACACGCTAATTGAACAGCAGCCCAAACTCATATCAGATGAAATCAAGATTACTACTATTCTTTGTTTTACTTCTCGGACTAAGCAGCCAAGCGCAGCAAGATGCGCAGTTTACCCAATACATGTACAATACCATCAACGTGAACCCAGCCTATGCCGGTTCGCGAGGCATGATGAGTATTTTTGGTCTACACCGCACCCAATGGGTGGGCATAGAAGGTGCACCACAAACCAATTCGTTTTCTATGAATACGCCTTTAAATGATAGCCAAGTGGGATTGGGTGTTTCAGTCTTGAATGATAAAATTGGGCCTACTGTTGAAAATACGTTGACTGCCGATTTTTCCTATACAATTCAAACCTCTGATACGTATAAATTGGCCTTTGGATTAAAAGCAGGAGGTAGTTTTTTTAATTTGGATGTTTCCCTGTTAGACCCCAATAATCCAATTGATCCATCGCTGACCAACTACAATAAATTCAATCCACAAATTGGTGGCGGACTCTATTTGCATTCCGAAAAAACCTATGTGGGCGTATCGATACCCAATTTCTTGCAAACCAATCGCTACAACGACAATGATGTGTTGATCTACACACCCAAAATGACCTATTATGTAATCGCGGGCCATGTGTTTGATTTGAGCCCAACCGTGCAATTTAAACCCGCTTTATTGACCAAAATTGTGAATGGCGCTCCTTTGCAAGTAGATGTATCTGGCAATGTATTACTCAACGAAAAATTAACCTTAGGCTTGGCTTACCGCTGGGATGCTGCGGTGAGTGGATTGGCTGGGTTTCAGGTTTCTGATGGATTATTTATTGGGTACGGCTACGACTATGAAACCACGCGTTTGCAAAAATACAACTCGGGTTCGCACGAGATTTTCTTGCGGTTTGATTTGTTTTCCAATTACAACACTATTGTTTCTCCCCGATTTTTCTAATTATGAGAAAGTATACATCCTATATTTTTGGTCTTCTCGCCTACTTGTTAGTAGGGAATTTGCTCGCGCAGGCTCAACATAACGTTTTGGCAGAAAAGGCAGCCAAGCAATACGAAAAATTGGCCTATGTTGATGCAATTAAAACCTATGAGCGATTAGCCGAAAAGGGATACAAATCAGAAGAGTTGTTTCAGAAATTGGGGAATGCCTATTATTTTAATGCACAATTAGTAAAAGCCAACACCTTTTATACCCAATTAATAGCCCTAAACAGCAATCAAGAACCCGAATATTTATACCGGTATGCCCAAACCCTAAAAGCGGTGGGGGAATACGTTCAATCCGATGAACTCATGGCGCAATTTACCAAGAATTCATCGGCTGATCTTCGGTCAAAACAATTTGAAAACAGTAAAGATTATCTGGCCCAAATCAAAGAAAATTCAGGTCGCTACGAATTAACGCATCTCAAAATCAATTCACCCTACTCCGATTACGGCAGTACGGTGAGTAACTCCACTCTAGTATTTGCTTCATCGCGCGATACCGGTAGCGTATTTCAGCGCAAACACAAATGGACCAACGAATCGTTCACCTGTTTGTATGGCAGTAAATTAGAAGGCGATACTTGCTTGGATGCGCTAAAATTTGCCACCGAAATCAATTCCAAATTTCACGAATCGTCGGCTGTTTTCTCAAAAGACGGCCAAACCATTTATTTTACCCGCAACAATTTTAACAAGGGTAAAAAAGGAAAAGACACCAATCGCATGACCTTGTTAAAGATTTACCGCGCGCAATTGGTGAATGGCAGTTGGAAAAACGTAACCGAATTGCCTTTTAACAGTAACGAATTTAATACGGCTCACCCGGCATTAAATGCTAACGAAACCATGTTGTATTTTGCTTCAGATCGTCCAGGAGGATATGGGAAATCTGATTTATGGCAAGTTGAACTCTTGGCTGATGGCAATTTTGGAACACCCGTAAACTTAGGGAAAAGCATCAACACCGAAGGGCGTGAAACCTTTCCATTTGTGAGCAAAGCCAACGAATTGTATTTTTCAACTGACGGTTATCCGGGCTTGGGAGGTTTAGACATTTACCAAACTGAATTGACCGCTACTTCTTGGAAAAAACCGCAAAACATAGGAAGTCCTGCCAATTCAACTGCTGATGATTTTGGATTTTATATCGATTCAGATACCCAAAAAGGATTTTTAACCTCCAATCGCGAAGGCGGCAAAGGCAGTGACGATATTTATGCCTTTATAGAAACCAAAAAATTGAGTTGCACGCAAACCATCAAAGCGGCAGTGGTTGATAAAGATTCTAAAAAGTCAATTGGCCAAGGAAGCATAACCGTATTGGATGATCAATTTCAGGTGGTGCAAAACCTAAGTCCCAATGCAGATGGTACAATAGATATAAAAGGAATTTCTTGCGATAAAAACTACTTTATTCGATTGGTTTCGCCCGATTACCAAACCAAAGAAATTGCCTTAGTAAAATCGACCGATGTTCCAGCGGTGTATGAACTTGAGTTAAACCAAAAACCAATTGCCAAAGGCGATGATTTGGCCAAATTGATTGGCATCAAAATGGTGTACTTTGATCTGGACAAATGGAACATACGCCCCGATGCAGCCTACGAATTAGAAAAAATAGCAAGCATTTTAGAAGAAAATCCAACCTTAAAAATTGATGTTCGCGCCCACACAGACAGTCGTGAAACGGCGGCTTACAATGCCAAACTTTCTGATCGTAGAGCCCAATCGATTATGGCTTGGCTGGTGCAACGCGGAATTGCTTCTACCCGACTAAGCGGTCGTGGCTATGGCGAATCGCAATTGACCAATCGTTGTAGTGACGATGTTCCGTGCTCGGATGACGAACACCAAGCGAATAGACGTTCGGAGTTTGTGGTGGAGTAGTTGTTTTGTTTCAGGTTTCAGGTTGTTTAGTATTTTCGCTTCGCTATAGGGCCAGAGTTTTGTTTCAGGTTTCAAGAAATTTAATATTTCCGCTTCGCTGTAGGACCTAAATTTAGTTTCAAGTTATGTAGTAATTCCGCTTCGCTACATGACCAAAATTTTGTTTAAGATTTATTCAATATGTATCATAGTTTAGCATTCCATTCAACTTGAAACCTGAAACTTTAAACAAAAAAACTCAGCCCAAGTTTCTCACCATTTCTGCATTTAATTCCGAAAAATGAGCAATCACCTGATTGGCTTGGGAATAATCTTGCAATTTGGAATTCACGCTGTTGTAGCCAATGCAATAAATGCCGGCGGCTTTTGCGGCCAAAATGCCATTGGTGCTGTCTTCGATAATGATACAATTCTCAACGGGTGTTTGTGACAACCGAGCGGCTTCCTGAAAAATAGCCGGATGCGGTTTTGATTTCGGAAAATCTTCGCCCGAGACGATATGTGAAAAATAAGGATACAATCCGAAACGATTAAAAATTCGGTCTATGGTTACCTTGGCCGATGAAGATGCTAAAATCAATTGAAAGCCATTTTGGTGCAATTTCTGTATCAAATCCAACACGCCATCCAATAGATACAAATCGGGTTTGGAATCAAAGGCGGCATTAAAATAAGCGCGCTTGGCCAAAACCAAATCCCCTACTTCATGCGGTAAATTGTAAATGCCTTTTAGTTTTTCGTAGATATTTTTGGTTGAATTTCCCGTCAACGAAGCATATACCTCCTGGCTTACTTCGATTTGTAATTCAGCAAAATGCTGCTGGTAGGCATAGTGGTGCACAGGTTCGGTATCGACAATCACGCCATCCATGTCAAAAATTACGGTTTGGATCATTCGGGTGTTTCCATTTTTAATAAGTCCTTCACCACGGTTTCGGCTGCGTGCAAGCCAAATACGCAAGGCATCCAACTGTTGGTGCCGTAGAACGATTTCTTGTAGTTTTTGCCATCGGTCATTTTGAGGCTGGTTTCGTCGGGAATTTCGGTCGAGAATACCACTTTGATGCCACGGTAAATGCCTTCTTTTTTCAAGCGCTTGCGCACCACTTTGGCTAAGGGACAGGTGGTTGATTTACTGATATCGGTTACTTTTACTTTAGAAGCTTCAAATTTACCCCCAGCTCCCATATTGCTGATGATTTTTACTTTTTTCTGTTTGGCAGCAATGAGCAAATTTACTTTAGGCGTAACGCTATCAATGCAATCCAACACATAATCAAATTCGGGAGTAATTAATTCAAGGGCACGCTCGGGCGAAATAAATTCGCGAATCGTAGTCAATTTAATTTCGGGGTTGATATCGAGTAAACGAGCCGCCATGAGTTCTACTTTGGGCAAACCCACGGTAGAATGCAAGGCCGGCAATTGGCGGTTGATGTTGGTAATATCTATTACATCTCCATCTACGATGGTCATCTTGCCCACGCCAGCACGAGCGATAAATTCGGCGGCAAATGAGCCCACTCCGCCTAACCCAACAATCAAGACATTGGCTTGTTCTAATTTGGTAATTCCTTCTGATTTAAAAAGCAGTTCTGCTCGTTCTTGCCACTGTGCCATGCAAAAAAAATATTTATTAAACGGATTTAAAAACGGCAGCAAAAGTACAATTTAGGGTTGATTTTAATTCGTCAAGGGACATTTTTTTACATTCGGCTGCTTTTGCATATACCTCTTGAATAGAACGATCCATCGCGTCGGTTTCTAGAAAAAAACGATCATGGGGAACCTTCGCCAATACCTCCGCCAATTCGGGTTGTTGAAACAAGTACTTACCAAATGAAAGGTAATAGCCTTCTTGCAACAATTGCTGAGCCAAAGTGTTGTTTTTAGAAAAACCGTGTATCATTATTGGAACAGTAATCTTGGACTTTTTTATCGTAGCAATTAATTCCTGAAAAGCCGCCACACAATGAATAATAACTGGTTTCTGTACTTTTTGAGCCAAATGCAATTGGGCTTCAAACACACGGATTTGTAGGTCAAAAGGAACGGCTATCCGTTTGTCTAATCCGCACTCGCCCAACGCCGCAACTTGGGGTAATTGACTATATTGATCAACCAATTCTAATTCTTGAATCACGCTTTCTTCTTTGATATACCAAGGATGAATCCCAACTGAACTAAACGGAATACTTGCCTCAAACTCCAACGGATATTGATTGACCAAAGCCAATTCACCGGGCTTGGTTGTGAGATTGTGGGTGTGGAGGTTGAAGAAGTTCATTTTTTTGTTGTCTGTTTTCGGTTGTTCAAATATAAGCGGTAAATGGTATTGGTCTAAAAAAACTTCCCTCTTCCAACTTCCAACACTTTTTTAAAGTAAACTACTGCTCAAAAAAACTACATTTGTACTCCATTCTACCCCATGATCAAAGCAGCAATTACACAATATTTCAACAACTTCAAGGGATTTCGGCGCGAAATTTGGATTCTCACCTTGGTTACTTTCATCAACCGAGCGGGTACTATGGTCTTGCCTTTTTTATCCAAATACCTCAAAGAAAATTTACATTTTTCTTATGCCGAAGTGGGTTGGATTATGGTTTGTTTTGGACTTGGATCTATGTTGGGTTCTTGGCTAGGAGGAAAATTATCCGATAAAATAGGCTTTTATAAAGTAATGGTTTTCAGTTTGTTTACAAGTGGATTTTTATTTTTTGGATTGCAATACATTACTACTTTTTGGGGACTCTGTATCGGCGTATTTGTTTTGATGACCATTGCCGACATGTTTCGACCAGCCATGTTTGTATCCATAGCTACTTATGCTCGACCTGAAAATCGAGTTCGGGCATTGTCATTGGTTCGTTTAGCCATAAACCTAGGATTTTCTGCTGGTCCTGCTTTAGGTGGATTAATCATCATTACAATGGGGTACAGCGCTTTATTTTGGGTTGATGGAGCCAGTTGCATTGCCGCTATTGTGTTATTTGTAGTATTGGTCAAAGAAAAGAAAAGAAGAAAATCCAAAATAGCAGACAAAGACAAGCCCAAAGTTGCCTCGGTATTTCACGATAAAATTTATTGGCTCTTTTTGTTTGTCAGTTTCAGCACGGCCATGTTGTTCTTTCAGTTGTTTACCACACTGCCACTCTACCATCATGAATTTTATGACCTATCCGAATTCGAAACAGGTTTGCTTATGACATTCAATGGATTGCTAATTTTTGTGTTAGAAATGCCAATAGTAAGTATGGCTGAACGACGGAAACTCAATAAATTGAACATTATTTTGTGGGGTAGTTTCTTGATGTCCCTTAGTTTTTTTGTATTGCTGTTTAACGCCTGGGTTGGTGTATTGGTGCTTTCGCTGATTTTTATGAGTTTAGCCGAAATCTTTTTGTTTCCCTTTTCGAATGGATTTGCCATGAGCCGGGCGCCCAAAGGACACGAAGGCCGATATATGGCAATTTTTACCATGAGTTATAGTTTGGCTCACGTGGCGAGTTCCAAAGTGGGACTGGAAATTATTAGCGGATTTGGCTACCAAACCAATTGGTTATTCATGGGATTTCTTGGCCTACTAGCCATGGGTTGTTGCCTGTGGATCATTCGATTACACCGACAAGAACAACTACTATAAATTTTGTTGCAGTGCCTCGGCTTTAATTTGGAAAATACTTTTGGTTGTTGCACACAGTTGATCACAAACAAATCGCAACAACAGATCCTTATGTTGATGCGGCATGTAATTCATCCAAGCAAAATCATTTACTAAACCCCGAATTAACTTGATTGTTTTAGTTGTTTCAGCAGCCGTTCGCAGTACAGGTTGCTCTAGCAAAATGCCTTGATCTTTGTGGAAATAATTAGCCGTTTTGCTTGCTGCATCGTATTGAATAAAATAGAGCTTTTCGAAATCATTATCCGGAAAGAAAGAAGTCCAGTCAGCATAGCCAATTTTTGTTCGATTTTTTGAATTGGTGTCGATGGGAATCAGCCGCCATTTGCAATTGGCAGCCCTGCCCCAGTGGTTTGATTTTCGGTAGACGCCAACTTGTGTAAAAAAATATTCACTGCCCGATTTGCTTTTGTAATTCAAAACCAACTGCTGAATCTCATCCGCAGACACCTCTTGAAACACACAAAAGGTATGGCAATGAAAATTGGTTTTGTTGTATATTTTTTGAGGCATAAAGCAAATGCTGTGCAGGATTGAATATCTTTGCGGCAAACAAAAATACAATGTCAAAAGGAATTTATACCGGCTTAATTGAAAAAGATGAATACGGCAACTTTTACTGCGGCAACATTTTGCTCGATTACCAAATGACCGTTAAGAATTTTCAGGTTGGTGATAAAATTACGGTAAAAACGGTGATTGAAAACCCCAGCGACAAATCGTATAATTTGTATCCGCAGAAATCGAGAAACTTCGCCAAGTTCAACACCAAACCCGAACAATAGGCCTATGTTTGTTCTCCTTGCTAAACTTAATAAATTGCTATTGCCTAGCCTAACCAAAAGCGGCTTGGACGTAACCAAAGCCAAACCTTGGCAAAAAGCACTCCTCGCCTACCGCTATTTTGTAACCGTACGAGCACTCGACAAAAAATAACCCGATTAAATCTATTTTCTATTTGCAAAATTGGTATTAATACCTATATTTGCAGCCGCAATAAGGCCTCGTGGCGCAACTGAATAGCGCATCTGATTACGGCTCAGAAGGTTACTGGTTTGAATCCAGTCGAGGTCACGAAT